>JABEVF010000134.1 GCA_013043965.1 Gallionella sp.
CTTATTTCATGCGCTTTGCAGCCTGACACCATCAGAAGCATTGCGCCACCACCCAATAACCAGATGATTCTGTTTGATTTTTAACCGGACACTAGTGAAGGGCGATACTTGGGAACTAAACTCGCCGATTACCGGAGGCGGTTTTTAGCCAGCCATTATTAGTGGCAACCTTCCTCATCGTAGAGCGAATACTATCTGGGGCAGCACGAGGTTAATGAGATGCATCATCACGAAGAATAAAATAATAGGGAATGTGGTATGAGAAATCTTGTTTTGATATTAGCAGTGTTGTTGTCTGCCTGCGCGAGCACCCATCCTGCGGCAGGTGCGACTGGGGCCATGCCGGGAAACCATAAGGGCGATAGCGGATCGCAAGCGGCAGAACATCAGCCACCGCTCTCTGTCGAGGCGCAACCACCTGTTCGTGGTAATCACAGCGACCACCCTCCCAAGAAGAATGAACATAACGTCGAAGAAGATTGATGAACTTAAACTCCTGGAAAAGTTAAAGTATGCGTTGCCGCAATCGCTCTCGCCGGAGGGTGTCTGGCTATTATTGGTCTATGCCTGATGTATCAATCCCCGGCTGATCAAAATCGCGTTGTGTGAGATACAAGCGCAGATCGAATTCGTATTGCTGATAACGAGGCTCCATGTGCAGGCAGAGTTGATAGAACGCTTTGTCATGCAGCGGCTCTTTCAAATGTGCCAGCTCGTGAACAACGATCATTCTTAAGAACTCTGGCGGGGTGTCTTTGAACAAAGCCGCGATGCGGATCTCATTATGCGCACGCAGCCTGACGCCTTGCACGCGCGAACTGGCGCGATGCAGGCCCAGCGCGCGATGCAACACTTGCAGGCGGTTATCGAAGCTCACTTTATGTATACGCGGCGCGGCGCGCATAGCTTGATTCTTTAAATCCAGCACGTAGTCGTACAGTGCTTTGTCGGTACGTATCGTGTGTTGCCCGGAATATTTTTCAGCCAGCATCGCGCCTAGCTTCCCCTGCTGCAACATTTGCAGCGCTTGTGCTTGCAGATATTCAGGGTAGCCCTGTAAATATTTTAAGCCACTCATAGTTCGCTCCGTCTGCCGGAACGAAAATAGGCGGTGTTGTCGTAATAGCTCGCATCATTATTTTCCGCACACCATCCCGGCACACCCAGCAAGGGTACGGGCGAGAGCTCGCGAGTGCTGCGGCAATTCGCATCGTTAGCCCAGAACGTCGCCAACTTTTCATCCAAATGCGCGAGTTGCACATCTGGTGTCCAAGCAAAGAATTCCGCCGCGACATCCAGAATAATTCCCTGCCCGGTGATGCCCACATAAGGTTGGATAGCCTTCTCGTACAGACCGTGGCCGAACACATAAAAGCCCATATGCTGTTGCACTTCCGCACGCCGTTGCCAAAACAATTTCCGCCACTGGAAACCGCGCAACAACTGCGCCAGTTCTTTATTGGCACACGCGACGATCACGCCCGACTCATCCATCAAGGTATTGGTATCGCGCACCGCGCCGCGCTGGCTGCTATTCGGCTCGAGTGCCTGCCGCAACGCCTGGTAATGACGAGTATTGATGGCCGCTTTGGCCTTGGGAAAAGTGAGCCACACCAGCGCGTTGAGCAAGTCGTGCCAGTTGTCGGCACGGGTCTGCACCTCGCCAGTCATATAACAACGCGGCTCATATTGCGACTCGAAACCCAGCTTGCCCGTTTGCTGCGGCACAAAATACAAAGCGTGACCGGACTGCACCGTGATTTCCTGCGTGTGCAATAGCGCATTGAGATCGTCCAAGCTTGGGAAAGTATCTTGTGGAAGCCGCGCGATGCAGGGTTGCAAAGGCGCGAATAACGGGGCCTGCAACAGCGTTTGCTGATTCCATTCCGTCATCTATTCAAGCCCGCCAAAAAATCTGCTGTTTGTCGAAGTGCCGCAAGGCATGCGGTAAGGCATCGAAGTGATGATGCAGACTTTCCGTGATCGCATCACGTACACGGTCCATCGCCCTGCTATGTTTGGTGCCATTCGCTACCAGCTCGTCGAGCAAACGATATGCCACCGCCGCATCGTTGATGTGCCCCAGCACCTGCTGCACTTCGCCCAGCGCACCCAAGAAGCTGCCCGCGTGTGTGTCGTCGAACCAGCCGCCAAAGAATTCCGCGCTGTATCTGAGTTTCTTCGCCATGATGCGCAACTCGTGCAATTGATAGGCATCACGTTCATCCAATCGCACCAGCATCAGCGCGAAACGGTGCGCCAGTTTATTCAATCGATGTGCGGCCAGATCGCTCACCTGCCGCTCATCCTCGGCCAGCCGTGTCCAGTAATCGCCATACATCCACAAGGCGAAACGCAGCATCAGGCTTTGCATCTCGTGCGCTTGAGCGCGCAATGCCGTATGACAGATTGCGCGTCGAGTTTGACTGTTAGCCAACAAAGCTGGCCAACCGTCTCGCTTTGCTCCCGCCTTGCACAGCGGCTGCAAGGTTTGCGCGATGAATACATCCCAGTCGCGGACCTGCCCCAGTGCCACTGACAGATCCGCGATCTCGGCAGTGAAACAGCCCAAGGTCTCATCGTTACGGAGCTGTTGCATGAAGTGCAATAGCACGCGCAAACGGCGCAAGGCTACGCGTACCTGGTGCAAAAAATCGGCATCGTCTCCCACCAGTGCACCGTGCCAGTTCTTTTGTAAATGCAGAAAACACGACCAGATGGCGGTCTGCAAACCGTGTATCAGACTGTCCGCAGGAGTCAGTTTGGGCGGCTCACTTTTGCATGGCTGCTCGTTAAGCCCGGCCAGCAAACGGAAACCGTACTCGGCTTTATTCACCACCTCGATCTCGAAAGGAACTATGTCCCAGATCGACAGGGCCAGCTCGAATAGTTGCCGCGGCGATCCCGATTTTAGTTCTAATTCCAGTTCGCAAATCGGCTGGCTGAGCAACTCGGTAGTGATCTCGCCGTGATCCATGCACACCTCGATGTGCGCACCTTGCCATGACACGATGCGGCTGCTACGTGAAAAATCCGTGACGAAGACCGGCTGTAATTTTTTGCGTAAAGCGACGGGCAGCAACGTATCCCACTCTGCTGCTTCCGGTATGGAAAAATCCAAAGCTGCGCCACTCACCGGCACTTCCCATTCGTTGCGTTGATGCAGCCCCGCCTTGATCGACCCGCCGCCTTTCAAGGTTTGCAGCCATTGCGACCCGCTGCGGCGCAAACGCAATGCCATCGCGGACCGGTGCAGATCCAATTCCGGCGTGTCGAAATAAATATTGTAAAGGCGACGCGCCACGGGACGCGCAAGCTGATGGTCTTTCAGCAACGAGTGCCGCTTCAACCTGGCAAGATGCTGTGGTGTGATGCGCAGCTTGAGTTCGGTTTCGATAGTCATGCGAGTAATTAGCGAGTTTGATTGGGCGGCATTTTATCGCGTTGCGCATTCTATCCCGACCGTTTGCGTTGATGTATCGAATACCGCACTGGAACGTCAATAAGGACGAAAGCACACATCTGTGTAGTTGCCCGCCACCTACTTGTCATATTTCTGAAACGTATTTTACATACGGTGGCGGACTATTTAAAAATACAGATATGTCAAAAATGGCTTTATTACAAACAACGCATCCTGTGCAACCATGCTCACCAGAACACCAGTTCTGCGCCATTTATCCGAACATTCAGTGCGTGCAACTTCCTGTCGAAAGGCTTCGTGATATAGCCATTACTTCCTTAAATAGAAGCCAACCGTGCACCAAGCCAACCGTGCACCGTTTTTATCTCCACGCATGAATGACGCTATGTCTGTCTTGCTTATTGAAGATGACCCCATGATTGGTCAGAGCTTGGTTCGGGCACTCAATGATGCGGGGGTGATGGTCGATTGGATACGGGATGGAGTTAAAGGCCAAGTGGCGATTGAGTCCAGTGCCCATGCACTTGTCTTGCTCGACTTGGGACTGCCGCTCAAGTCCGGATTCGAGGTTCTGCAATCGATTCGCAACTGCGGTAACCGCACCCCCCTGTTTATTATCACCGCACGGGACGAGATCGATGATCGTGTGGCAGGGCTTGATCTGGGAGCTGACGATTACCTCATCAAACCCTTCGGCTTCAAGGAGCTGATGGCAAGAATGCGGAGCGTTTTGCGCCGAAAAAGCCAGACAATGACCACCGTCAGCAACGGTGAGATCACGATAGATCTCGCTACACATGAAGCGACTTATCGAAAAAAAACACACTTGCTGTCTGTTAAAGAACTTGCCCTGCTGCATGGGCTCATCGAGCATCCCGGTATGATTTTTTCCCGCGGCCAAATTGAAAAACGCCTCTATGGCTGGAACGAGGAAGTCGAGAGTAATGTCGTCGAGGTGTTGATTCATGCCTTGCGCAAAAAATTCGACAACGAAATTATTCGTAACGTACGCGGCATCGGCTGGATGGTGTTGAAACACCCTTCATGACATCCCTTAAAAAACAACTAACCGTCTGGCTGATAGGCCTGCTGACCATGGTCGGCCTGCTTGCAGGGGGAATTTCCTATTGGCTTGCAAAAGAGGATGCGAGTCTACTTCTTGACCACCAGTTACGTTTGGTTGCCGAGAGTATCAACAAAGGGTCTCAATTGCCTGCAATGCAAGCCAAACTGGCCGATGAGAGCGAAGACGAACAGGAAAGTGATTTGGTGATCCAGGTCTGGTACGGAAAAAATCCGGTACGTTCATCTCGATCCAACTTTAATCTGCCCAGGGGAGAAGCCAGCGGATATTCTGATGCGTCGATTCATGGGGAGAAATGGCGTGTTTATACCATCGTTTATCCTGATCGCACCGTGCAGACTTCCCAATCGGACGAGGTTCGCCGTGAAAGCGCCGCCGATGCCACGTTACATGCCCTACTACCCATTGCTGTACTGATTCCGCTGTCATGGATACTTGTCATCATCGGGGTAAGCCGCATTCTGAAACCCCTTGCCGAGGTGACCAGAGCGGCGACTCAGCGTGATGCTGCAAGCCTGACCCCGCTTCCTACCGATGGCCTTCCCGAAGAAGTTTCCCCGTTGATCAACGAAATAAATAGTCTACTTTCTCGCATCGGTGGAGCGATAGCATCACAGCGCCATTTTTTGCTGGATGCAGCACACGAATTACGCACCCCGCTCACGGCACTACAATTTCAAATAGAGAATCTATCCAAAAACCAATCACAGGATGATCTAGAAGAACGAATCATTGAACTGAAATCCGGCATACAGCGCGCCTCCCATATCGTTGGACAATTGCTGAAAATGGCACGCTACGAAACGGAAAAAGCGACGGTCAGAGCCAGAGTTGATTTAGGGGAGATTGTGAAGAGTTGTATGGCTGACTTTATTCCCATTGCCGAAAAACGCGGTATCGATCTCGGGATGATCCACTATGAATCGGCGTACATATGGGCAAATTCGGACGATCTGCGCACTCTGTTTAATAACCTCCTAGATAATGCCATTCGCTACACGCCCGAACGTGGGCAGATCGATGTCAGCGTGAACGTTTCAATGCAGAGGGCCGTCGTCAAAATCGTAGACGATGGCCCTGGAATTCCCGAATCTTTGCTGCCGCGTGTCTTTGATCGGTTCTTCCGCGCCGGGAATCATGAGACGGAAGGAAGTGGCATCGGGCTTGCCATCGTACATACCATTTCAAACCGGGAGTCCGCCGAAGTCACACTGACCAACAGGCAAGGTAGAAATGGTCTGATTGCGACAGTCTCTTTCAAAACTTTTACCCCCGAATGAATGATGGCGCAGCCACTGTCATAAGCTAGCAACTCCAGCTGCGTTCATAGATGATTTCCCGCTCCCACCGCTCAGTTGATTACAGCTTTTGTCTGTGGTTGGACCGAACATTTTTGCCAGTAATAAAAACTTCATAATTATTTCACCTCGGTTTAAGTCTGTCTGCGTAATTTCCGTTTCGCGACAAGTTTAGCCATCGGGCATCTGCTTGATGTTCCATCGAATTTAACCAGAATTTATTAGGAGCATGTAATGCGCGTCAAATTTAATTTCAAGATGAAATACCTTACACAGCTGGTATTGAGTGGTGCGCTGATTAGTGCGGCGCATGTTTCTTTCGGCCAGGAGGCTGTTGATCTGGGTACGGTGCAGAGCAATGCCGGCACTGATACCTCGTCCCAGAGTCAGGATTCGGCTGCCTACCAGGCACCAACAAAAGGGTCTTTAACTTCCACAGACCCACAGTCCGTTATTA
>JABEVF010000135.1 GCA_013043965.1 Gallionella sp.
ACCACCAAGATTTGCGCAGTTTCGTCGAATGGCATGGCATCCCGTTCCTGCATGTGGACATGCAGGAACGGGATGCCGCATTTGAAAAAATTGCCAAGTTGTTCGAGACATATCGCGGCGATACGATGGTATTGGCGCGCTTCATGCAAATCATGCCACCCGCGCTGTGCCGTCATTACGCCGGGCGCATCATCAACATCCACCACAGCTTCCTGCCCTCCTTCGTCGGCGCGAAGCCTTATCACCAGGCCTACCAGCGCGGGGTGAAACTCATAGGCGCGACCTGCCACTACGTCACCGACGAGCTGGATGCCGGTCCCATCATCGAACAGGACACGGTGCGCATCGATCACGGTGACACGGTGGACGATCTGGTGCGCTACGGGCGCGACATCGAAAAATCGGTGCTGGCGCGCGGCCTGCGTTATCACGTGGAGGACCGCGTGCTGGTGTGCGGCAACAAGACCATCGTGTTCCGCTAATATTTGCGACTCGCTCAACAATAAAAAAGGGCACCTTGCGGTGCCCTTGGAACTGAAGCGGGAGGCTTCAGAGGAGCAGATGATTCTTAGAGGTTGTTGTAAGCACTCTCGCCGTGGGACGAAGTGTCCAGGCCTTCGCGCTCTTCTTCTTCTTTCACACGCAGACCGATGGTCAAGTCCACGACTTTGTAGCAGATGAATGCGACCACACCCGACCAGACCAACGTAGTCAGCACGCCTTGAGCCTGGATCCAGACTTGCGCACCCATATCGGTGTCCACGACCTTGTTGGCAACATAGTCGGCTATACCTGTGCCGCCCATGCCCCAGCCGTTGAACACACCGGTGAGCAATGCACCCAAGATACCGCCGATGCCGTGAATACCGAACACGTCCAGCGCATCATCCGCGCCCAGCAGTTTCTTCAGCCCGGTGACGCCCCAGAAGCACACGACCCCCGCCAGCGCACCGACCGCCAAGCCGCCGCCCACGCCCACCCAACCGCAGGCAGGAGTGATCGCGACCAGGCCAGCGACCGCGCCGGACAACGCACCCAATATGGAGGGTTTACCCTTCACCAGCCATTCGGCCAATGTCCAAGCCAAAGCCGCTGCGGCAGTCGCATCCAAAGTATTGATGAAAGCCAATGCTGCAGTGCCGTTCGCTTCCAGAGCAGAACCTGCATTGAAGCCGAACCAGCCCACCCACAGCAACGATGCACCTATCATGGTCATCACCAGATTATGCGGGGCCATCGCTTCTTTGCCGTAACCGATACGCTTGCCGACCATAAACGCCCCGACCAGACCGGCGACAGCCGCGTTGATGTGCACCACGGTACCGCCCGCGAAATCCAACACACCCTTCTGGAATAACCAACCGGCCTTGGCAGTCTCACTCGCCAATGTGGCCGCATCCTTGATCGCATCCGGACCGGTCCAGAACCACACCATATGAGCGATGGGTAAATAGGCGAAAGTGAACCACAGCGCGGAGAACAACATCACTGCAGAGAACTTCATCCGCTCGGCAAACGCACCCACGATCAGCGCCACGGTGATGGCGGCAAAAGTCGCCTGGAATGCCACGAACACGAACTCAGGAAGCACCACGCCTTTGCTGAATGTCGCCGCATTCGCCACGCTGCCCGAAACCGGATCGAAAATGCCCTTGAGGAACAGCCGATCAAATCCGCCGATGAAGGCATTGCCCTCGGTGAAAGCCAGCGAATAGCCATATATCGCCCACAGCACGATGATCATCGCGAAGATGCTAAACACCTGCATCAGGATGGACAGCATGTTCTTGCTGCGCACCAAGCCGCCGTAGAACAGAGCCAAACCCGGAATCGACATCATGATGACCAGCAAGGTCGCCACCAACATCCATGCGGTGTCGCCCTTGTTGGGCACGGGGGCGGCAACTGCGGCGGCCGCATCCGCAGCTGGGGCGGCTGCGACGGCAGAAACAGCCGTCGCCACTTCGTCGGCATAAGCTGTTGCGGAAAGGCCGCACAGCACCGCCAGCAATGCGAATAATGCAAATAACTTCCTCATCTCATTCTCCTTTTATAACGCGTCTGCGCCGGATTCACCGGTGCGGATGCGGATCACTTGTTCGAGGTCGGATACAAATATCTTGCCGTCGCCGATCTTGCCGGTATGTGCGGCTTTCTCGATGGTCTCGACCACCTGATCGAGCATGTCCGCTTTGACCGCCGCTTCCAGTTTCACTTTGGGCAGGAAATCCACCACGTATTCCGCACCGCGATACAATTCGGTGTGTCCCTTTTGCCGTCCAAAACCCTTGACCTCGGTAACCGTGACACCCTGCACGCCAATGGCAGAAAGGGCTTCACGAACCTCGTCGAGTTTGAATGGCTTAATGATTGCTGTGACCATTTTCATTTCGCTCTCCTTGAGATTTGCTGCTATTAAAATTGGTAAAGCGCTTGCACCGCAAATGAATGTTGGCTGTTAGCTGCGGTATTGTTGCTCATAAGAAACGCATTCTGCGTCGAATGATCGTAACGCACTTCACCGCGCAGCTCCCATTTTTTATCGAGTGCATATCCGACAGTCAAAGTATTCGAATCCAGCTTTTGACCTGTGGCTACGCCATTAATGAGCAACCCGGAACGGAAACCGTTTTTGTCATTAAAAGTTTCGTGGCGGTAGGAAAGTCTCCAGACGTCGGTGAACTGATAATTCGCATACAGCGCCAGGGCATCCCATTTGGCGTCTATCGGTGCCGCGAGTCCGGTCAAGGTCACATTACTTTGGCTTCCGTTTGCATAGTCAAACACAAAGTTGAGTTTGTCGGTCGCATTGATAGTGCCTACCATATCCAAATAGCTACGTGTGCCTATGGTTCGTACACTGGTTGATTGGCCTGGCAGGGTGTTGGCAAGTGGCGAGGTTAGCGACCCTTCCTTGCCGTTCAAATAGGTTGTAGCCAGAGAAAACATCGGACTTGGTGTCAGGACTAAACCCAATTCCGCCGTTTTTCCGGGAGCGCCTTGGATCGGAGCAACCTGATCCCAACCGTTATTGATACCGCCGATCAATGTCACCACATCGTTGGCAACATAAGTTGTTCTGACACCCGTATGGGTATAGGGACCCCAGCCGAACATCCATGCGCGCGAATAGTTTTTATTCATTGGGCTGGCGATATATTCCGCACCCGCCAATGTCGTATATTTTCCCGCGATCACGGTCGTTGGGCCGGTCGCGTAGCTCGCATATGCTTGAGTCAAATCGGTGAAATGATTGGGGTTCCCCAAGCCCAAGCCGTTAGCGGCAACCCCTGGTGCATCCTGGCCCGAAGTGATATTCACCAGGCCGCCCAAACCTTCTTTAGGCGTCTTGGAAATAAACACGGCGGCTTGTTGCAAGTTAAAGCTGTTGAAATTCTGTCCGGCAAGTGCGCCAGGCGTGTCAAATATGCGCGAAGGGATGCCGCCTTGCTGCAGCCCTGTGCTATTCATATGGTTATATGCAAAGTCGATGTAGCCGGTCATCGCGATACCGGAAGCATCGAGTACATCGGATAAAGTCGGAACGGCTGGTTTTGCAGCATCATCAGCCAGTGCGGTACCAGAACATGCCGCCAGAATACAAATTACCAACGCTTTCTTTTTCATCTCACTTCCTTTCGGTTTAGGTTTCAGGGCGGGATAAATTATCCACGCTGATTCCTAAGCAGAATTCATGCCACTCTATTTTTTACATGTACAACAATATGTTAATGGCATGCCTAATCGTTGTCAAAATGACAGCGCACCAATATCTGGCGGGTTTCCACGCCGATGCACTACCAATGTGCGGGGCTTGCTTCGCCACTGTGGCCGCACATGCGCGAAGGGGCTTTACCGGGCTCATATAAGCCCTGTAAAATCGTCGGTCGTTACATTTGGTAACAAGTTGGAAGCTGCAAATTAATACGGATGCAACAATCGGGGCGCATTCCCCACATCAAATAACTAGGGAGAGAGTAAGTATGTTGCTAAAAAACAAATTGTTGGCTTGCTGCCTGAGCTTGGTTGCTGCATTTCCTGCTTGTGCTGAAGAAGTGAGACTTACGGATGAAGTCACCTCAGCATTGACGGAAGAATCGCCGTTTAGCTCCAACATTAATTTGGTCAGTAATTATCTGTATCGCGGAATTTCATTGTCGGGCGGAAAACCTGCCATTCAAGGCGGGTCCGATTATGAACGCGGCGGCTTTTATGCCGGCTTCTGGGGCTCCAACGTCAGCAAACCAGGGGATTTGTTTGCGGCATCTAATGGCACGGAGGGGGCGAGCAATGCCAGCCTGGAACTGGACACCTATCTAGGTTTCAAGAAAAAGCTGGCGAACGATTTTTCCTATGACGTGGGTTTTTTGCGTTATAACTATCCGGGCACCTATCCTGTTGGCGCGACCAGAGAAGACACCAACGAAGTATATGGCGCAGCCAGCTACAAATGGATAACGGCGAAATATTCATATAGCCTGGGCAACACCTTTGGCCATGCGAACACGGCAGGCACTAACTACCTGGAATTGAACGCGGTCTATCCAATAGAGTCGCTCGGGTTGGCATTGGGTGCCCACTACGGCAAACAAACCTATGTGGGCGCAGGAGCCATAGACGTCAATGGGAACAGCTTCACTTACAGCGACTACAAGCTAAGCGCGACCAAGGAACTGGACGAGGAGTTTGAATTCTCCCTCGCTTATAGCAAAACCAATGCGACTGCCGCTTATACGGTGCTTGGGCAAAACCTAGGAAAAGGGGCTGTAGTCGCCACCATTACCCGCGTGTTCTAATCAACACAGCGGACAATTAAAACCCTCAAAGAAACCGGCTGTCAGTATAATAGGACAGCCGGTTTCTTTGTCGGCCCGCCACTAGATATCCACTAGCACGAGGGATCTCCGGCAATCTCGAAACGCTATGCCGAATCCGCATGTATCCGCGATGGGCAAGGGCTCATTCAATAAATTTTCCGAAGTCAACGCGTGTATCCCAAACTTGGATATTTGGTTGCTGAATGCAACTCGGACATCTCGACCGCACCTTGGCCCGAAGTGGCGGGAAATATTGTCCGCCACAAGTCATGCACAGCCAGGTCATAATTTTTTGCTACACTCGCGCCACCACATAGTCGAGGAATACGCCATGCTGAACCCCAATATCTTTAATGACTTATCCGAAAAATTACACGGGGTCGTCAACAGCAGCCCCGCCAAAGACATGGAAAAGAACATTCGCGCGCTGCTTGCGCAAGGTTTTTCCAAGCTGGACTTGGTCACCCGTGAAGAGTTCGATGTACAGGCACAAGTTTTAGCTCGAGCGCGCGAACAGCTCACCGCACTGGAAGCACGCATCACCGAACTGGAAGCGCAACGCAAATAAAAAATGAAAGCCGCTTTAGATGTCGGAGCGTGCTTGTGAGTCTCGCCGTCCTCTACAGCCGCGCCCTGTCCGGCATGGAGGCCGAGCTGGTCACGGTTGAAGTGCATCTGGCCAACGGCCTGCCCAGTTTCACCATCGTTGGTTTGCCCGAAACCGAGGTCAAAGAAAGCAAGGATCGCGTGCGCGCCGCGTTGCAAAATTGCCAGTTCGAGTTTCCCGCGCGTCATATCACCGTCAACCTGGCACCGGCCGATCTGCCCAAAGAAAGCGGGCGATTCGATCTGCCCATCGCACTCGGCATCCTCGCCGCCACCGGACAGATACCTTCCGACAGGCTCACGGAATATGAATATGCCGGAGAGCTGGCATTGACCGGCGAGCTGCGCGCCATACGCGGCGCGCTGGCGATGACTTATCGCGCCGCCAACTCCGGCCGCGCATTTGTGCTGCCTGCGGTGAATGCGCCGGAGGCCGCGCTGGTCGAAGATGCCGTGGTGTATGCCGCCCAATCGCTGCTGCAAGTGGCCGCACATCTGGCCGGACGCGACACACTCAGCCGTTACATCCCGAACACGCAAACTGTCGCGCCGCACTATCCCGACATGTGCGAAGTAAAAGGAGCCTCTTGCAAAACTCCCCGTGCAATAGAAGTCAATGTAATGCATTGACGCTGTTCGGGTCATTTTTGGTTGTTTTCATCGGCTCGCATCACTTTGA
>JABEVF010000136.1 GCA_013043965.1 Gallionella sp.
GGAAAGTGGGAGGGAGGGAATAAAACTGAAAAAAACAACAACTAATTTTGGACGCGCGCGGCTCTGCTCAAAACAGAGCCGCGCGGGTGCCAATACTTTTTTTAACCAAAAAACAATTTTTTTGGCCATCTTATCTTTGCCAGTCAACAAGGATGCCAAACAAAAACAAAACACAGAAATGAACAGATAAACAAAAAAAAGAACCGGGTTGATTTTGACTGACTGAATAAACAGACCAAAGAAAATTAGGGAAGGGACAAATAAAGCTAGGCGATGAATAAAAGTCGAATTTTTAACATCAAACCTCAACCGCAACATTTCAAATGTTGTAAGGAGCTTACTTTTCAATATTTCCTCGATGTTCATGCTTACAATATATCACACTTTATCAAAATGTGTATTTATTTTTCTCAACTTTTTAGAATACCACTAAATCAATAATAAATTATCAAACCGTAGCATTTGCTAGCAAATAAAATGGTCGACTTTTGGTCGGGTAACTGGTGCTAAAGAATGATAAGGGATGATAAACCCTGAAAAGGCATGACAATAAAAAACGGCCACTAAGGCCGTATCTATTGGTGTTGGTGCCCGGAACCGGAATCGAACCGGTACGCACGTTTGACGGTTGCGACGGATTTTAAGTCCGTTGTGTCTACCAATTTCACCACCCGGGCAAGTGATTTGAATACAAAAAGCATGGGCTTTTCGCAACGGCTTTACATTCTGTAAAGATGATTTCTTGCCAGACTTACAAACCGGTTTGAGTTGTGTAAAAATCAGCAATACCCCGCGATTTTTACTGTGCATCGTTTTTGCGCAAGCACAAAAACAACGGCGCGGATTCTAGCACAGCCTGATCGGTTTCTCTAAACGAAACCGCGCAACGCCCGGCAACTATAGCAACGCCTTGGTGATTCCTGATAAGCTCAACTCCGTTCTTTTGTCGGCCCGATTACATCCATGCATATTCACGCTGCCCGCACTGTTTTTCGCAAGGACTACACCCCTCCTTCATACTGTGTGGAAACGGTAGAAATGGGCTTCGACCTTGACCCGATCACGACGGTCGTTAGCACGCGCACGGTCATGTGGCGCAATGCGGGCATCGCCAGCCCTCATTTGCAACTGCATGGAGAAGAGCTGGAACTATTGTCGTTGCGCATGAACGGCCGATTGCTCGATGCGCGCCAAGACTACACGCTGACTGACGGGCAACTGGAAATCCTGCATGCGCCGGATGTGGTGACGTTAGAGATCGCCACCCGCATCCACCCCGGCAAAAACACCTCGTTGATGGGTGTGTATGTCTCGAATGGAAATTTCTTCAGCCAGTGCGAGGCACAAGGGTTTCGCAAGATCACCTACTTTCCGGACAGGCCCGATGTGATGGCGAAATACACCGTGATGTTGCGCGCCGAAAAAAACAAATATCCGGTGTTGCTGAGCAATGGCAACCTCATCGAACAGGGCGATCTGGGCGACGGCAGGCATTACGCCAAGTGGCAGGATCCGTTCAACAAGCCCTCGTATCTATTCGCCCTCGTCGCGGGGAACCTGGTTTGCCAGGAAGAACAATTCAAGCTGCGATCAGGCCGCAAGGCACTGCTGCAAGTCTGGGTCGAACCGGGCAATCTCGACAAGACATCACATGCCATGGAATCGTTGAAAAACAGCATACGCTGGGATGAGCAACGCTTTGGCCTGGAACTCGATCTGGAACGTTTTATGATCGTTGCCGTGGGCGACTTCAACATGGGCGCGATGGAGAACAAAGGCCTCAACATTTTCAACACCCAATATGTTTTGGCCAACCCGCGCATCGCCACCGATAGCGATTATGCCCATATCGAATCCGTCATCGGCCATGAATATTTCCACAACTGGACGGGCAACCGCGTGACCTGCCGCGACTGGTTCCAACTCTCGCTGAAAGAAGGGTTGACGGTGTTCCGCGACCAGGAATTTTCCGCCGACATGGTGGGCACGGACAGCGGTCGCGCGGTCAAACGCATAGCGGATGTGCGCGCCTTGCGGCAAGCGCAGTTCAGTGAGGACTCCGGCCCCATGGCACACCCGGTGCGACCCGACAGCTACGTGGAAATCAATAACTTCTACACCGCCACCATCTACCAGAAAGGCGCGGAGGTGGTGCGCATGATGCAGACCTTGCTGGGGCGCGCGGGCTTTCGTAAAGGCATCGACTTGTACTTCGCGCGCCATGACGGCCAAGCCGTCACCTGCGATGATTTTCGCGCCGCGATGGCCGATGCGAACGACCGCGACCTGAACCAGTTCGCACGCTGGTATAGCCAGGCCGGCACGCCGCGCGTGCGGGTGTCCACCCATTACGATAGCGGCTCGCACACCTACGATGTGACCCTCACCCAAAGCGGTTCAAGCCCGTCCGATCAAACCCGGCCCTTGCATATTCCCGTCGCGCTGGGCTTGCTGGATGCCCGCGGGCGCGACATGACTTTGCATTTGGATGGTGTGCCGCAGCCTGGCAAAACCTGCGTGCTGGAGCTGTGCCAAACGGCACAATCCTTCCGCTTCACTCAGGTGATACACCAGCCCACCCCGTCGTTGCTGCGCAACTTTTCCGCGCCTGTGGTGCTGGAATACGACTACAGCGATAGTGAGCTCGTGCATTTGCTCTCGCATGACAGCGACCCGTTCAACCGCTGGGAAGCCGGACAACGCCTGGGCGTGCAACGCCTGTTAGCCTTGATCGCCGACATCCAGGCGGGCGCGCCGCTGGCATTGGATGCCCTGTTCATCAACGCCTTGCGCGCCACGCTCATAGACGATGCACTGGATCCCGCGTTTCGTGAACTGGTGTTGAGTCTGCCTTCTGAAAATGTACTGGCCGAACATTGTGCCGTGATAGATCCGCATGCCATTCACCACGCGCGCCGTTTCATGCGCAGCACGCTGGCACAAACCCTCAAGGCGGATTTAATCGGGGTTTATCAAGACCATCTCACGCCCGGGAAATATAGCCCCGATGCACAGTCCTCCGGCAAACGCGGCTTGAAGAACCTGTGCCTGTCTTATTTATTGGAATGGGACGATGACAGCACCATGCAACTCGCGCTGGCGCAGGAACACACCGCCGATAACATGACCGACAGGCAAGCCGCGCTCACAGGCCTGGTGCAGCGCGATCCGGCGACGCCGGCGTTGCACCGCTTTTACCGGGACTTTGCCGGCGAAGCCCTGGTCATCGACAAATGGTTCAGCATTCAGGCCACCGCGCGCCACAACGATGTGCGGGCGATACGCCGGCTGATGCGGCATCCCGCCTTCACGCTCGCCAATCCCAATCGCGCGCGCAGTCTGGTCTTTAGTTTCTGCAACGCCAATCCGGCGCAATTCCATGCGCGTGACGGCAGCGGCTATGCGTTCTGGGCCGAACAGGTGATCGCGCTCAACCACATCAACCCGCAAATCGCCGCCCGCCTGGTACGCAGCCTGGATCACTGGAAAAAATATCAGCCTGATCTGCGAACCAAGATGCAAGCCGCTTTGCGGCAAGTGGCCGATGAAAAAACACTCTCAAAGGATGTGCGCGAGTTGGTGGGCAAAGCACTAGGCGACCCAGCCTGAGCCATGGGCGTAGCTGTTGCTTAACGCCGCCCGGAGGGCGCTGAAACCGATCCCGCTGAAAACGATAAAGTTACGGGCAACAAAAATCCCGCTGCTACGCGGGATTTTTGAGTGATATGGCGTCCCCAACGAGATTCGAACTCGTGTTACCGCCGTGAAAGGGCGATGTCCTAGGCCTCTAGACGATGGGGACTGTGTGTGCTGCAACTACTGCTCTTTGGTGGAGATAAGCGGAGTCGAACCGCTGACCTCTTGCATGCCATGCAAGCGCTCTACCAGCTGAGCTATACCCCCGTACCTCGAAAGAGCGCGCATTATAGTGATGCACCCCTACCTTGTAAAGTAAGTTTGCAGATTTTTAGAGATATTTCTTCAAGCGTTGCAAAACCACCTCGCGAGGGAACATCGCGATCACCGCATCGACCGATGGCGTGTGTGTTTGGCCCACCAACATGACGCGTATCGGCATCGCCAACTTGGGCATTTTCAAATTATGCTTGGCCAATAACTCCTTCACCGTTGCCGCGATTGCGGGGGTCTCCCAAGTGACATCGGCAAAGCGGTCGGCCAGTTCGCGCAAGGCGGGCAACACTTCCGGCAACAGATGCGCTGCCAACAACTCCGCCTGAGGTTGCACCTCGCCGTAGAACACGGCGGCTTCGTCCGCCAACTCCACCAAGGTCGCCGCGCGCTCTTTGTACAAGGCGACCACCGCCGTCAATGCCGGTGCATCGCTTACTTGTATGCCACGCGCCGACAAGTTTTTGGCGATCCAATCAGCGAGACGCGCATTGTCCGCCAGCTTGATGTAATGCTGGTTCAGCCAGCGCAGTTTTTCGGGATTGAATTGCGCGGCCGATTTACTGATGTGCCCCAGATCGAACCACTCGACCAATTGGGCGACAGAAAATATCTCCTCGTCGCCGTGCGACCAACCCAAACGTGCCAGATAATTTATCAGGGCTTCCGGCAAGTATCCTTCTTCCTCGTATTGCATCACGCTGACCGCGCCATGACGCTTGGACAGACGCTCGCCATCCGAGCCCAATATCATCGGCACATGCGCATACTGCGGCAGCGTCGCGCCCAGCGCCTTGAGGATGTTGATCTGGCGCGGCGTGTTGTTGACGTGATCGTCGCCGCGTATGACTTGGGTAATGCCCATGTCGAGATCGTCGATGACCACGCAAAAATTATAAGTGGGCGTGCCATCGGCGCGCGCGATGATCAAATCATCCAGCTCGCTATTCTCGAACACGATCCTGCCCTTGACCATATCGTCCCAGGCGGCCACGCCGGTCAAAGGGTTTTTGAAACGCACTACCGGTTTGGCATCGGCGGGCGGCACGGGCAACACCTTGCCCGGTTCGGGTCGCCAGCGCCCGTCGTAACGGGGCTTCTCGCCGCGCGCGCGTTGCGCCTCACGCATAGACTCCAACTCGGCCGGTGTGGTGTAGCAGTAATACGCCGTGCCCTCTCCCAGCATCTGTTGCAACACCGTCTTGTATCTGTCCATGCGCTGCATCTGGTAGAACGGCCCCTCGTCATAGTCCAGATTCAGCCAGGCCATGCCGTCCAGAATCGCCTGCACCGACTCCCGCGAGGAGCGTTCCAGATCGGTGTCTTCGATGCGCAGGATGAACGTGCCGCCGAACTTGCGCGCGTACGCCCAGGAAAACAGCGCGGTGCGCGCGCCGCCGATATGCAGATAGCCGGTGGGACTGGGGGCAAAACGGGTACGTGTGGTCATAGTGAATCGGTAAGTAGTTAAGCCCGCAAAGGGCTTGCCCGTGGTGGTAAGGGGATGAAATCCCCAACAACACACGCCAAAGAAGGCGCGCATTTTACGGGCTTTGCGCCATGCGCACAAAAGATTCGGCTTGCCAGGATATTTTTCAGTGCCCGCATTCCCCCCGTGGAGCGATACAACCGAGCAATCCAATCTTGCTAAGTAAGCCACTATGCTATAGTTTCGCCCTCGCAAAATCGCACCGAAATCGTGATGGCCACGATGACGCTTTCATGCAATAGACAAGCGGTTCTGCCCGCCGTCGCACGCGGACGGATCGGGTGTAGCTGGCGGCGGGCACCGGGATCGTCCTCCCGGTGAAACACGCCAGGCATGACCGATCAAGCTATTACCATTCGATAATTTTAAGTACAAAATCATGAGCACAGAACCCATCACACCAGCACCAGACGACAATCAAATCGTCACTGAACGCCGCCATAAGCTCGCTGAAATACGCAAAGCAGGCGTGGCTTTCCCCAACGATTTCGAGCGCAAGCATCTGGCCGAGAAACTGCACGCCGAGTTCGGCGAAAAGACGCATGACGAGCTGGAAGCCTTGCAGGTACAGGTTGCGGTGGCGGGTCGCATGATGTTGAAGCGTGTGATGGGCAAGGCCAGCTTCGCCACGGTGCAGGACATGAGCGGTCGCATCCAGCTGTTCCTCAGCAACGATGGCGTGGGCGAAGAAGCGCACACGGCGTTCAAGCACTATGATCTCGGGGACATCCTCGGCGCGGTGGGCGTGCTGTTCAAGACCAAGACCAACGAACTCTCTATACGTGTGTCGCAAGCGCGTCTACTGACCAAATCATTGCGTCCCCTGCCGGAAAAATTCCACGGCCTGTCCGATCAGGAACAAAAATATCGCCAACGCTATTTAGATTTAATTACAAATCAAGATGCGCGCGAGGTGTTCAATAAACGCACCAAGATCATTCAGGCGATACGCGACTTTTTCATCCGCCACGACTACATGGAAGTCGAGACACCGATGATGCACGCCATCCCCGGAGGCGCGTCGGCCAAGCCTTTCGAGACCCATCACAACGCGCTGGACATGAAGATGTATCTGCGCATCGCGCCGGAGCTGTATCTGAAACGTCTGGTGGTGGGCGGCTTCGAGAAGGTCTTCGAGATCAACCGGAATTTCCGCAACGAGGGTCTGTCCACGCGCCACAATCCAGAATTCACGATGCTGGAATTCTACGAGGCGTATCGCGATTATCGTTACCTGATGGACTTCAGCGAAGGGCTCATCCGTGAAGTCGCGCAAAAGGTTTTGGGCACCACGCTGATCAGCTATCAAGGCAAGGAACTGGATCTGGGCAAACCCTTCCACCGTCTGACCATGGTGCAGGCGATCCAAAAATATCACCCGCAATTCACCACCGAGCAACTCAACGACCGCGAATTCGTGATCAATGAATTGCAAGATTTGAAGGCCAAATACAAACCCGAAGACGGCATCGGCGGATTGCAACTATCACTGTTCGAGGAACTGGCCGAGACACAATTGTTCGAGCCGACTTTCATCATCGATTATCCCGTCGAAGTCTCGCCGCTTGCACGCAGCAGCGATAGCAACCCGCAGATCACCGAACGCTTCGAGTTGTTCGTGGTGGGTCGCGAGCTGGCGAACGGCTTCTCGGAATTGAACGATGCGGAAGACCAGGCCGCGCGCTTCGATGCGCAAGTCGCCGCAAAAGACGCGGGCGACGAAGAAGCCATGTTCAAAGACAACGACTATGTGCGCGCGCTGGAATACGGCCTGCCGCCGACCGCCGGAGAAGGCATAGGCATAGACCGTCTGATCATGCTGCTGACCGATAGTGCGAGCATACGGGATGTGATTTTATTCCCCCACATGCGCCCTGAATAAACACTGCTGCGCTCAGCATAAACACGGGGTGATGAACTGTTCGGTGTACACCCCAGCATACACAACTCGCCGATGCCCTGAAACGATTCGAGGAAACTCTAAAACCAATGCGGGAGCAAGCTTGCCCCTAGGTTCTACTCAAGATTGAGCCTGTACCGTGCGATTATTGTCACAGACAATTCTGAGAAATGTATCTAAGATGCGACTTCCAATAAACCACACAGGAGATCGACATGAAATGCAATTCGGGTACAGCAGACCGTGTAGTACGCGTCATCGCAGGCTTGGCATTGATCGCCTTGGCCGCGACCGGAACCGTTGGTGCTTGGGGATATATCGGCATCGTGCCTTTACTGACAGGAGCATTCGGCTTCTGCCCGGCCTATGCGATCTTCGGCATGAACACCTGCGGCATCAAGAAATAAGCGGCCCATCGCCCAAGCGAAGTATTTAGCCCGATAGTCTCTATCGGGCTTTTTCATTGCCAACTCTGATGCCTCGTCGCGACTATAATCCTCCTATGGAAAACCCCACCCACGTCAAACTGCAAATCACCGGCATGCACTGCGCGGCGTGCTCGGCGCGTTTGGAAAAAGTGTTGAATCAATTGCCGCAAGTCGAAGCGCAGGTGAGCATCGCCACCGAACTGGCGCAGATCGATTTTCACCCCGATACCACACCGCTCCCTGCCCTCATCAAAGCCATACAAGGCGCGGGTTACGACGCGCATGTGCCGCGCGATTTCGCGGCGGAAAAACTGGCTCGGGAGACCATCTTACGCCACGAGCAACGGCGGTTCTTTATCTCGGCGGCACTCACCCTTCCGTTGACGCTGGAAATGCTGCTGATGATGTTCGGCACCCACATCATGCTGCCTGCCTGGCTGCAATTCGCCCTCGCGACCCCGGTGCAGTTCTGGATAGGCAGCCGTTTCTATTCCGGCGCGTGGGGCAGCCTGCGTAACGGCAGCGCGAACATGGATGTGCTGGTCGCGCTGGGCACCAGTGCCGCGTATCTGCTGAGCTGCGCGGTGTGGCTGTTGCATCTGGCTCAGCCGCTGTATTTCGAGTCCAGTGCCACGCTCATCACGCTGGTGTTGCTCGGAAAGTTATTGGAGGCGCGCGCCAAGGGCAAAGCCTCCAGCGCGCTGGAGGCTTTGCTCAAGCTGCAACCCAAGACCGCGCAAGTCGAACGGGATGGTGTGATGCAAACCCTGCCAGTCGCGGACATGCAAGTCGATGATGTGTTCCTGGTCCGTCCCGGTGAGAGTGTGCCGGTCGACGGTATCGTGATAGAAGGCACATCCAGCGCCGACGAGTCCATGCTTACCGGCGAGAGCGTGGCGCGCAGCAAACAGAGCAACGACAAGGTATACGCCGCCACGTCCAACCAATACGGGTTGCTGAAATGCCGCGCGCTGGCGGTCGGCTCGCACACGCAACTGGCCGCGATCATCCGACTGGTGGAGCAGGCACAAGGCTCCAAGGCCGCGATACAAAAACTCGCCGATCGCATCTCCGCGATCTTCGTCCCCGTGGTCATGCTCATCGCGCTGGCCACTTTTGGCGCGTGGTATCTGATAGCCCACGACTTCACCACCGCACTGATCAACGCCGTCGCGGTGCTGGTCATCGCCTGCCCGTGTGCATTGGGGCTGGCCACGCCCACCGCGCTGGTGGTTGCTACCGGGCGCGCCGCGCAAGCGGGCATCCTGGTCAAAGATGCGGCGGCCCTGGAACGCGCGCACCAACTTTCGGTATTGGTGGTGGACAAGACCGGCACGATCACCGCAGGCAAGCCCGGTGTGACCGACGTGCTGCCGGCATCGGAAATCAGCGTGAACGATTTGTTGACGGTGTCGTCTATGCTCACGCAAGGCTCGACACACCCGCTGTCGCGCGCCCTCTTCGAACATGCCCAAACGCTGCAACTGCGCCCACAACTGACCGCGACCATCACGGAGATAGCGGGCCAGGGCCTGAGCGGCACGGCCGAGGGAAAAACATACCTGCTGGCCTCGCCAGGCTATGCCGCTCAACAAGGTGTCGCGCTGGACGGCGCGCGGGTACTGGCCTTGCAGCAACAAGGAAAAACCGTGATGGTGGTCGCATGCAACGCGCAATTGTTGGGCTACATCGCCAGCCAGGACCAAGTGCGCCCGAGCAGCCGCGAGGCGGTCGGTCGATTGCGGGGCATGGGCATACGCGTGGTGATGTTGAGCGGCGACAACGCGGCCACCACACAGGCCATCGCACAACAAGTCGGCATCACGGAATTCATCGCCGAAGTCAGCCCTCGAGCCAAAGCCGCGCAAGTGCAAGCACTTAAAACTCGCGATTCACAAACCGGGATGACCAACCTGGTCGGCATGGTGGGCGACGGCATCAACGACGCGCCCGCACTCGCGAGCGCCGATGTGAGCTTCGCGATGCGAAGCGGCAGCGACATCGCCATTGAGGCGGCTGACATCACGCTGATGCACAACGATCTGATGAGCGTGGCCGACGCGATCTCCCTGTCACGCGCCACGCTGAAAAAGATCCGCCAGAATCTATTTTTCGCATTCGCCTACAATGTGCTGGGCATCCCGCTCGCCGCCGTCGGCATGCTCAATCCGGTGATCGCGGGAACCGCGATGGCGATGAGCTCTGTCACGGTGGTGAGCAACGCACTGCTGCTGAAACGCTGGCAGCCATCCACCCGCCGGTAAGCCACACACTCTGAACCCGACCCCAGCCATGAACATAAAGCATATCGCCAGCCAGCTGGAGCAGACCGGTTACATCGTTTTGGATAGACCGCTACAAGAGGGATTGTTGATGCGGCTGTCCGCACGCTGCCGCGATGATGGGCATGCGAGATTCCAGGCCGCCCATATCGGCAGGGGTGGCGGCAAGCAACAAATCGGTTCGGTACGCGGCGATGTGATCAGTTGGCTGGATGCAACGGACATCACCGATCTGGCATTTCTGTCCTGGATGGAAGAGCTGCGCGCAGGCCTGAATGAGACCCTGTATCTGGGGCTGTTCGATTACGAATGCCACTATGCGATCTATCCTGCCGGCACAGGCTACGCAAAGCATCTCGACGTGTTGAACGGCAAGAAGAACCGCATCCTTTCCAGCGTACTCTACCTGAACGAAGACTGGCAGGCTGACGACGGCGGAGAGCTGGATATGTATGACGGGACGGGTGCCACTATCATCGCGACAGTCACACCGAACGCCGGCACGATGATCCTCTTCCTCAGCGAGACTTTCCCGCATGAGGTGCGCATCGCCCGCAGCACACGGCGCAGCATCGCCGGATGGTTTCGCGTCAGCGGCAGTTAAATTTTGCATATCCCGACCACCATGAACGTCACAGACATCACCACCGCCGAAACACATCTGCGCGACATACTGGCGCTGGCCATCGAATACCGTCCGCCACACGCGGCACTGGTGGTATGGGATGCGCACTGCAACCTTGCCATCACGCTAACCGAGGCATACCGGCGCTGCCTCCCGGATGCAGTCTTCATAAACTTCGACAGTGTCACAGCGGAGACGGTGCGCGCCGAGTTCGCGCGACTCGCGCCCGGCGATCTGGTGGTGCTGATCCAATCCACCAGCTTCAGGCTGGACGCGTTTCGCATACGTGTCGAACTTTTCAAACTCGCGCTCAAGGTGATCGAACACCCGCATCTGTCGCGCATGCCGGGCGCGGAAGCCTCGCTCTACATAGCCTCGCTGGCATATGACCCGGCCTATTTTCGCGGCGTGGGCAACGCCCTGAAAGCGCGCATCGATAAAGCAAAAATGGTAACCATAGCCAGCGGCGGCGAGCAATTGGTATTCGCGTCGGGGTTTGAATCCGCCAAGCTGAACATCGGCGATTACCGCGACATGAACAATGTCGGCGGCCAGTTCCCTATCGGCGAGGTGTTCACCGAGTCACTGGATCTGGAAGCGGTGAATGGCCGGGTGCGTATCGCTATCTTTGGCGACACCTCGTTCACGGTCAACAAACCCGCGCAACCGATCACGCTGGTGGTCAGCAAAGGGCGCGTCACCGAAGCCATAGCCTCCACGCCCGAGTTCGACCAGGTGCTCGCCAACATCCGCGCCGAAGAAGGCGAAGTGTGGCTGCGCGAGCTCGGCTTCGGCTTGAACCGCGCGTTCACCCAGGAGCAAACCGTCAGCGACATCGGCACCTTCGAACGCATGTGCGGCATACATCTCTCGCTGGGCGCGAAACACGGCAGCTACAACAAACCCAATATCCGGCGAGCCGAGGCGAAATATCACGTCGACGTGTTCGCCGCGACTGGCACCGTCACACTCGACGACGAAGTCGTCTATCGAGACGGCGCCTGGCTGGTGTGTTGAGCAGGATTCTTCGCGGCGCATAACAAAACGAGTGCGGACCAGGCCACCATTCCAGCCATGTTCCGCGCCATATGGAACCCAGCCCATGCCCGCGCTGCTAGAATGCCCCATCCGATTTTTGTTGTGATAACCGTTGCGAGGAAATGCGATGTCAGGTCTTACCGATCAACAGGCGTACGAATACATCATCAAACTACTCACCGCGATGAGCAAGGCGGGTGGGTCAGACCTGTTCATATCCAATGATTTCCCTCCCAGCATGAAATCGCACGGCGAAATGCAGCCGATGACGACGCAAAAACTCAACGGTGAAATAACGCGCCAGCTCGCGCGCGCCTTGATGAGTGAAGCCCAGCGCGAGGAGTTCGCCAAAGAGATGGAATGCAATTTTGCGATCGCCGTTCCCGGCGTCTCCCGTTTCCGCGTGAACGTCTTTGTCCAGCAGCAGAATGTCGGCATGGTCATCCGCACCATCGCCGCCGAGATCCCAAACTTCGAAAAACTCGGGCTACCCGAGATACTCAAAGAAGTCATCATGAATAAACGCGGGCTGGTGCTGGTGGTCGGGGGGACGGGTTCGGGGAAATCCACCTCGCTGGCCGCGATGATCGATCACCGCAACCGCACCTCCAAGGGGCACATCATCACCGTCGAAGACCCGGTGGAATATGTCCACCAATCCAAGCAGTCTTTGATCACCCATCGCGAGGTGGGCGTGGATACGCACAGCTGGCATCACGCGCTGAAGAACACCTTACGCCAGGCGCCGGACGTGATCCTGATTGGCGAGATACGCGATGCCGAGACCATGGAACACGCCATCGCCTTTGCCGAAACCGGCCACCTCTGCCTGGGCACGCTGCACGCGAACAGCACCAACCAGACCATAGACCGCATCATCAATTTCTTCCCCGAAGAACGACGCAACCAATTACTGATGGACCTATCCGCCAATCTGCGCGCGCTCGTATCGCAGCGGCTGGTGCGCACGGTGGATGGCAAGGGACGCAAAGCTGCCATCGAGATCATGCTCAACACACCGACCATTGCCGACAGAATATTCAAGGGCGAATTCAACGAGATCAAAGCTGTCATGGACAAATCGCGCGAGCTGGGCATGCGCACCTTCGACTGGTCATTGTTCGAGCTGTATAACGACGGCCACATCTCCTACGAAGAAGCGATACGCAATGCCGATTCGGCGAATGAACTCCGCCTGAATATCAAACTCAAGAGCCAGCGTGGCGAACCGGCCACGGCCGCCGGGCCGGATCTTTCCTTGCACGAATATAAGAGCCCCGAAGAACTGGAAGCGGAAAGGCAGAAACAGCTGGCGGCCCAGCAAGAAAAGAAGCAGCAGTTCGAGGCAGCGCAGCTCGCCAGGCAACAGCGGGAACAGCAGGAGCAGGAAAGCGCGCAACTAGAAAATCCGCCGCCGGTGGTCACACCGGATAAATTGCAGTTAGCGCTGGAATAAACGTAGCGTTACGCTGCAGGTTTCGAATAGCGATCATAGCGATTGCGTCCTTTGGATTTGGCAGCATACATCGCTTTATCCGCGCACTTCAGCAGGCCTTCCAAAGTGGTTGCATCATCCGGATAAATTGCGAGGCCTATGCTCGCCGAAATGTAATAACCGGTGAGCTTCTTGCAAAACTCCAAGCCTGAGCTGAATTTATGCGCTAAAAAGCGGTAGAAGTGGGCTGCCATTGCTGGCAAGATCGAGGTTCTGAAGACCC
>JABEVF010000137.1 GCA_013043965.1 Gallionella sp.
GGGGGAGAAGGGTCTGCCACGAAACAACGTGGCTCAAGCTCCCGCTTCCGAGTGCCAGAAGCGGAGGGGATTTTCCACTCCCCACTTTTTCAAATCCGGGTGAAGCTGGCCGATAAGCCGGGTTCTGTCGTGGACAGTCATTCCTCTAGGCGTTTCGTTACCTGACGCTCAAGCAATCTACCCGCTGACGACGCGAGCCACGCCATGGTCAGCCTATTTGATCTTGCTCCGGATGGGGTTTACCCTGCCACTGATGTTGCCACCAGCGCGGTGAGCTCTTACCTCGCCATTTCAACCTTACCTGATCCAAACCAAGCTCCTCGCGGAACTCGGCCTAGCCATCGGCGGTGTATTTTCTGTGGCACTTTCCATCGCCTCACGGCGTCCGGTCGTTAACCGGCATCCTGCTCTATGGAGCCCGGACTTTCCTCCCCGCCGTGGCATGCGGGAAAAACCCGGGTTACCCCGGATTTTGGTTCGGTATGACTCGCTTACGCCAATCAACCTACACCACAACCCACACGCTTACGGACGCGGCGACTGCCTAGCCAGCTTCGGCGCGGAGTCTATCACGGGAATAGGAATTCAGACCTTCTACTTGCCCTGCAAAGCCTGTCCGGTCTTTTCCAATGCCTTGCCGCTTTGCTGCAGCGTCTCACTGCCTAGGCGCTTGACTTGGTCGGCAAAGGTTTCTTGCGCAAAAGGGTTCGACAGCAGGGGTTTGTTGCGGCCGATATTGACACCCAGCGCCAGGCCGACCAGTACACCTATCAGCAAACTAAGCAGTATCCATTTCGCCTGTTTCATGGCTTGACCCTCCGAACAATCACACACAGCACACGCAACAATAAGCAGCTACTCACACTTCGTCCAGCTGCACACTGATGCCCAACTCTTTCCATCGCTTCGCTTCCTCGTGCAATGCCGTTTCAGTGAGCGGATTTTGCGTCAACCAACCTCTGCCCAGCTGCAAATGAAACTTGGTGCCGCTGAAATACCCATGCATCTCAGGCAAGACAACCTCGCTACGGTTGCGGTAAAACAGGATCGCCAGACGCAATGCCATGACCTGCCCCATATCTCGCGTCTCATGCAATTGGCCACGCAATTTCTCCAAGCCACCGCGCTGCGCCAACGTGAGCAGACTCAAACGATGCTGCTCTTTTTTGGAGAAGCCGGGCATGTCGGCATTCTCGAGTATATAGGCCGAGTGTTTGTGATAGCCGCTGTGCGCGACACTGATGCCGGTTTCATGCAGATAAGCGGCCCAGTTCAATGAACGCATCGCCTCTTCATCCACCGCATCCGCGAGAAACTGGCGCGCCAACAAGTCGGCCAAACCGGCCACCCGCCTGGCCTGCCTCACATCCAGATGATAACGGTGCATAAATCGCTGGACGGTGACATCACGCATGTCATTGTCATGGAAGCGCCCCCACAAGTCGTACAGCACACCCTCGCGCAACGCGCCCAGCGCGGGCTGCATACTAAAAATCCCCAGCTCGCAAAATGCCGCATACATGATGGCGAAGCCACCCGCAAACGCATGCAGGCGATCAGCCTTTAAGCCCGGCAAATTGAGCCTTTGCACCTCTCCCACCCTGAGCATGTAGGCGCGCAGCTGCTCCAATCCATCACGGGTGATGCCGCTATCACTGTAACCGTTCTGCTCCAAAACCTCCGCCAACATTCTGGCCGTGCCTGAAGACCCGATGGCCTCCTGCCATTGCCCGCGATAATCCGCGACGATCGTTTGCAGCTCGCTGCGCGCGGCCAGCTCGGCCTGCTTGAGATTATGCTTGGTGATCTTTCCATCGGCGAAAAAACGTCCGCTGAAACTGACGCAGCCCATATACAGGCTTTCCAGGTTGATGGGGTTTAGGCCGTTGCCGATGATGAATTCTGTCGACCCCCCGCCTATGTCCACCACCAGGCGATTGGCTGGCGATGGCGGCAAACCATGCGCCACGCCCAGATAAATCAACCTCGCCTCCTCACGTCCAGCGATGACCTCGATAGGGAAGCCCAGAACACGCTCGGCCTGCGGAATAAAGTCGGCAGAGTTTTTTGCCACGCGCAATGAATTGGTACCGACTGCACGTACCGACTCGGGCGGCAAACCGCGCAAACGCTCGGCAAACCGCGCCAGCGTTTTTAGCGCGCGCTCCTGAGCCGGGACATCGAGATATTTATCTTCCGTAAGGCCTGCCGCCAAACGCACGGATTCGCGCAAACCATCCAGCATGTAGAGCTGGTCGCCTTCCGCGCGCGCCATTTGCAGACGGAAGCTGTTCGAGCCCAGATCGACGGCGGCCAGCAGGGATTGCGCTTGCACTAGTTCTGAACTTCGCGCTCAATCTCATCCACGGTGATATGGCGCACATCACGGCCTCTCACCATGTAAATCACATACTCGGCCATGTTTTGCGCATGATCCCCGATACGCTCGATGGCTTTCGCGATAAACAATATCTCGAGCGCGGTCGAAATGGTGCGCGGGTCTTCCATCATAAACGTGATGAGATAACGCATGATGCCGCGAAACTCCTCATCCACCTGATCGTCTTGGCGCACCACCTGCGCCGCCATCACCACGTCCAGGCGCGCGAAGGCATCCAGGGCTTTGCGCAGCATATCGACGGCGATCTCCGAGGCGTGCTTTATTTCGTGATAACGGGGAATCGCCAGCACGTTTTTTTGCGACAGCATTTTTGCCATGCGCGCGATTTTCTCCGCCTCGTCGCCGATACGTTCCAGATCGGTGATGGTTTTCACGACGGTCATCACCAGGCGCAGATCCCCTGCGGTCGGCTGACGGCGCGCGATCATCTGGCTGCACGCCTCGTCGATCTTGACTTCCATCGCGTTGACGCGATGATCCTCTTCAATCACCCGATTCATCAAAGCCACATCGCTGCCGACCAAAGACTCGATCGCGCTTTTAATCTGGCTTTCGACCAGCCCGCCCATTTGCAACACACTGGCGCGGATAGACTCCAGCTCAGTGTCAAATTGCTTGGAAATATGATCATTGTTCGACATGGCGATTCCTTAATTTAAGGCAAACAAACAGCTTGCGGCGTGAACGTTAAAATTTGATGACAGGCACTCGCGCTCCCCGACCAAGAACACCGCTGCACGGGGCGGGAAGACCAAGCCCGTGCATTTAAGCAGTCATCGTTTTGACACCGTCCGGCATACCCAACAACAGCACATCGGCACCGTGTCTGGCAAACAAACCATTGGTGACCACCCCTGCCAGCTGGTTCAACGCAGCTTCCAATTCGACCGGATTCATGATCTGCAAATCATGCACATCCAGAATGATATTACCGTTATCGGTGGTGAAGCCTTCGCGCAATTTTGGCCGCCCGCCCAGCTTGACCACTTCGCGCGCGATGTAGCTGCGCGCCATCGGAATCACCTCGATAGGCAAGGGGAAGTTGCCCAGCACATCCACCAGCTTGCTGGCATCGCACACGCAAATGAATTTCTTGCTCGAGGCCGCCACGATCTTCTCACGAGTCAGCGCGCCGCCGCCGCCTTTGACCATATGCAGATGACGCGTGATCTCGTCCGCACCGTCCACATACACGGGAATGTCACCCGCATCATTCAAAGACAGTACCTCGATGCCATGTCCTTGCAGCCGTTTGGCCGAAGCTTCGGAGCTCGCCACCGCAGCGCGTATTTTGTGTTTGATCTTGGCCAGCTCATCAATAAAAAAGTTGGCCGTCGAACCCGTGCCCACTCCGACGATGCTATCTACCGGCACATATTCGATCGCCGCCTTGGCCACCGCGCGCTTCAAATCATCCTGACTAAACATCTGTGAACTCGCTTCCATTAAAGAATTTATTTTGTGGATTATTGCAGGAATTGGCCGACTTGGGGAATCCCCAAACAGACTTTGAATCGGCACCCGGGCAATTCGTGGGGTTCTCCCGCTTCCCTGCGAGACCCTTCATCCGTCCGGTCAACTGGCCCGCAAGTCAGAAATGGCGATATGCGGCTTGAGTTGAAAAGCGTATCGCCTGACCAATAGCGCTCCGGGATGGCAGGGCGAGAACCGGGCGGGAAGCCATCGGGTTTCGATGGCCGCACACACGCCCCGCGCACATTTTGAACCTATCCCACTAGCCTGTACAATCCGCCCTCATTCGATTAGCAACTCCGCCCTGACACCCTCTATGAAAATCGCTATCGCCGGTACCGGCTATGTCGGCATCTCCAATGCCATCCTGCTCGCGCAACACAATGAAGTGGTCGCGCTGGACATCATCCCCGAGAAGGTGGAGATGCTGAACCGCAAACAATCGCCCATTGAAGATACCGAGATCAAAGACTACCTGCAGAACAAAAAACTCGACTTCAAGGCCACGCTCGACAAACACGAGGCTTATACCGGTGCGGATTACGTCATCATCGCCACCCCCACCGACTACGATCCCGAGACCAACTATTTCAACACCCGCTCGATCGAATCGGTGATACGCGATGTGCTGGACATCAATCCGCGGGCGGTGATGATCATCAAATCCACTGTGCCGGTAGGCTACACCGTCAAGGCACGCGCACAATTCAGCTGTGACAATCTGATCTTTTCGCCAGAATTCCTGCGCGAAGGCCGCGCCCTGTACGACAACCTGCACCCCTCGCGCATCGTCGTGGGCGAACGCTCCCGGCGCGCCGAGACCTTTGCCAACCTGCTCCAACAAGGTGCGGTGAAACAAGACATCGCGACGCTGTTCACCGACTCCACCGAAGCCGAGGCGGTCAAGCTTTTCGCCAACACCTTTCTTGCCATGCGTGTCGCCTACTTCAACGAGCTGGACACTTACGCGGCGACACACGGGCTCGATACCAAACAAATCATCCAGGGAGTCAGCCTCGATCCGCGCATCGGCGACCACTACAACAACCCCTCGTTCGGTTACGGCGGCTATTGTTTACCCAAAGATACCAGGCAACTGCTCGCCAACTACCAGGACGTGCCGCAGAACCTCATACATGCCATAGTCGAGGCCAACACCACGCGCAAAGATTTCATCGCCGACAGCATCATCAGGCTCAATCCCAAGGTCGTCGGCATCCATCGCCTCATCATGAAAAGCGGCTCGGACAACTTCAGAGCAAGCAGCATCCAGGGCATCATGAAGCGCATCAAGGCCAAAGGCATCGAGGTCATCGTGTACGAACCGGAATTGAAGGAGCCTGAATTCTTCCGTTCCAGGGTGGTGAACGACCTCGCTCAGTTCAAGCAAGAAGCCGATCTCATTGTCGCAAACCGCATCACCGACGACATCCGCGATGTGGCAGCGAAGATATATAGCCGCGACCTGTTCGGCAAGGATTAGGCTGGAGAGCGGGAAGTGATTTTCACTCCCTACTCACAACTTACCGTACTATGCACTAGGCGAACAATTCCGCCTCGGCCAGGCTCTTGCCCAGCGCATCTTTGGCTGACACGGTAGGGGGCATTTGCAGCTTCCAATCGATCGCCAGCGCGGGGTCGTTCCAACGCAAGCTGCGCTCATGCTCGGGGAACCAGTAATCGGTGGTCTTGTAGAGAAACTCGGCGGTTTCGGACAGCACGACAAAACCATGCGCAAAACCCGGCGGTATCCATAACATGCGTTTGTTCTCAGCGGACAGCTCCATGGTGACATGCTGGCCGAAGGTCGGCGAACTGCGCCGCATATCCACCACCACATCCAACACCGTTCCTTGCACCGCGCGCACCAGCTTGCCTTGCGGATGCTGTATCTGATAATGCAAGCCGCGCAATACGTTCTTCACGGAACGCGAATGATTGTCCTGCACGAACTCCGTTTCGCGTCCGACCAGCTCGTCAAATTTGCGCTGGTTAAAACTCTCGAAGAAGAAGCCCCGCTCATCGCCGAACACCTTGGGTTCGATGATCAGCACATCGGCGATCCGGGTAGGAGTGGCTTGCATATTTATCGTCCCTGCTCTTTCAGCACTTGCATCAGATAGGCACCGTAGCCGCTCTTGATCAACGGTGCGGCGAGTCTTTGCAGCTGGGCCGCATCGATGAAACCGTTGTGGTAGGCGATCTCTTCCGGGCAGGCGATTTTCAGTCCCTGGCGGTGCTCTATGGTTTGAATGAACATACCCGCTTCCAGCAGCGATTCGTGCGTGCCGGTATCCAGCCAGGCAAAACCGCGCCCCATCATCTCGACCGACAACTGCCCGCGCTCCAGATAGATGCGGTTCACGTCGGTGATTTCCAGTTCGCCGCGCGATGATGGCTTGAGGTCACGGGCGATATCGATGACCTGACTGTCGTAAAAGTACAAACCCGTCACCGCATAATTGGATTTGGGTTGCACAGGCTTTTCTTCCAGCGAGATCGCCCGGCCCGACTTGTCGAATTCCACCACGCCGTAACGCTCCGGATCGCGCACGCGGTAGGCAAACACCGAGGCTCCTTGCGTGCGCTGCGCGGCGTTGCGCAACTGGGTCTGGAAATCGTGGCCGTAAAAAATATTATCGCCCAGCACCAGAGCGGAAGGATCGTTACCGACAAAATCCTTGCCTATGATGAACGCTTGGGCGAGGCCATCCGGAGAGGGTTGCACCGCGTACTGCAGATTCAACCCCCACGCGCTGCCATCGCCCAGGAGCTGCCGGAAACGCGGCGTGTCCTGCGGGGTCGAGATGATGAGGATGTCCTGTATGCCAGCCAGCATCAGCGTGCTGAGCGGGTAATAGATCATCGGCTTGTCGTACACCGGCAGCAGTTGCTTGGAAACCGCCAGCGTTACCGGATGTAGACGTGTGCCGGAGCCTCCGGCCAGGATGATGCCTTTGCGTTTTGACATAGATTATTTCTCCAGAATTTCAGCCAGCATGCGCGTCACGCCCGTTTGCCAGTCAGGCAAAACCAGGTCGAACGTGCGTTTGAGTTTGTCGGTGTTCAGCCGCGAATTGTGCGGGCGTTTGGCAGGCGTAGGGAACGCGCTGGTCGGCACGGCATGGATGGCATGCTGCGCCACCTTGATATCCACGCCGTGATCTCGCGCATAGGCGATCACCATGCTGGCGTATTCATGCCACGAGGTCACGCCTCCGGCCACCAGATGATACAAGCCCGACACCTCCGGTCGCGCAACGGCAGTGCGTATCGCATGGGCGGTGACATCGGCCAGCAAGTCCGCACCGGTGGGGGCGCCGAACTGATCGGCTATGACCTTCATACTGTCGCGTTCCTGCGCCAAACGCAGCATGGTCTTGGCGAAATTGCCGCCGCGTGCGCCATATACCCAGCTGGTCCGGAAGATGAGATGCTTGCAGCCGGATGCTTGTATCAGTCGCTCGCCTGCCAGCTTGGTCGCGCCATACACGTTCAGCGGCGCGGTGGCATCTTGTTCGCGCCATGCCTGCTCGCCGCTGCCGTCGAACACATAGTCGGTGGAGTAATGGATCAGCCAAGCATCGATGCGCTTGGCTTCCTGCGCCAACACGCCGGGCGCGGCGGCATTGATGGCATGCGCCAATTCTGCTTCGCTTTCGGCCTTGTCCACGGCGGTATGCGCGGCGGCATTGACGATGATGTCGGGCGCAATGCTGCGCACGGTTTCCGCCAACCCCGCGAGATCGGTAAAGTCGCCGCACAAAATTTTGCTATCGGCATCAAGGGCGATCAGCTCACCCAAGGGCGCGAGACTGCGTTGCAGCTCCCAGCCGACCTGACCGCCTTTACCCAGCAACAGGATTTTCATCAGACACGCCCGGCGTAATTTTTTTCGACCCACTGGCGATAACTGCCGGACAAGACGTTGTTCACCCAGTCCTGATTCGCCAAATACCACTGCACGGTCTTGCGTATGCCGGTCTCGAAAGTCTCGGCGGGCTTCCAGCCCAGTTCGCGCTCCAGCTTGCGCGCGTCGATGGCGTAACGCCTGTCGTGTCCGGGACGGTCGGTCACGAAGCTGATCTGCTCCCGGTAGGACTTGCCATCTGCCTTGGGGCGCAGCTCATCGAGCAGGCTGCATACGGTATGCACGATGTCGAGGTTGGCCTTTTCGTTCCAGCCGCCGACGTTGTATACCTCGCCCAGATGTCCCTGCTCCAACACGCGGCGTATCGCGCTGCAATGGTCTTTGACGTACAGCCAATCGCGGATCTGCTGGCCGTCGCCGTACACCGGCAGGCTTTTACCCGCCAGCGCGTTGACTATCATCAGCGGGATGAGTTTTTCCGGGAAATGATACGGCCCGTAGTTGTTCGAGCAGTTGGTGGTCAGCACCGGCAAACCGTAAGTGTGGTGATAAGCACGCACCAGATGATCGCTGGCGGCCTTGCTCGCCGAATAGGGACTGTTCGGCTCGTAGCGATGGGTCTCGCTGAATGCCGGCTCATCCTTCGCCAGCGAGCCGTAAACTTCATCGGTGGAGACATGCAGAAAACGGAAGCCGGTCTTGTCGTTCGCGTCCAGGCCGTTCCAGTAGGCGCGCACCGCTTCGAGCAAATGAAAAGTGCCGACGATGTTGGTCTGGATGAAATCCTCCGGGCCGAGTATGGAACGATCGACGTGGCTTTCGGCAGCGAAGTTAATGACTGCGCGGGGACGATGTTCGGCCAGCAACTCGGACACCAGTTGCGCATCGCCGATGTCGCCCTGCACGAAAGTGTGACGCGGATTGCCTTGCAGCGAAGCGAGATTCTCCAGATTGCCCGCATAGGTCAGTTTGTCCAGGCTCACAACACCCTCGTCGTGCTCCGCGCACCAGTCCAACACAAAATTTGCCCCGATAAATCCGGCACTGCCCGTCACTAAAATCATATTGCTCCCCGCCGCCGTGGCAGTTGTTGAAGGTTGAAATCTTATAAGCAGCGTGATTATAGGCGATGGCACACGCCCGACCAAATATCAAGCACCCGCCTATCGAAGGCGAAGATGCCAAGCATAGTTTTGGGGGCCGGGCTTTAGGGCAGGTTCAATATTCGGTTAGAATACGCGCTCAAAATTCAATCCACAGCATTCAACCTTCGAGGAACACACCATGTACCAGATAGCACCATCCATCCTTTCCGCAAACTTCGCCAGGCTAGGCGAGGAAGTCGACAACGTACTCGCCTCCGGCGCAGACATCGTGCACTTCGACGTGATGGACAACCATTACGTGCCCAACCTGACCATAGGTCCCTTGGTCTGCGAAGCGCTGCGCAAGCATGGCGTGACCGCGCCTATCGACGTGCACCTGATGGTCAAACCGGTGGACCGCATCATTCCCGATTTCGCCAAGGCGGGCGCCACCTACATCACCTTTCACCCGGAAGCTTCCGAGCACATCGACCGCACCATCGGCCTGATCAAGGAAAGCGGCTGCAAGGCCGGCCTGGTGTTCAACCCGGCCACGCCGCTGGAGATCCTGGAATACACCTTGCCCAAGCTCGACATGGTGCTGCTGATGTCGGTAAACCCCGGCTTCGGCGGGCAGAAGTTCATCCCCCACGTGCTGGACAAGGCACGCAAGGTGCGCAAGATGATAGACGCGGGCAAATACAATTGCCGCCTCGAGATCGACGGCGGTGTGGGTCCTGCCAATATTCGCGAAGTCGCGGAAGCGGGCGTGGACACCTTTGTTTCCGGTTCGGCGGTGTTTGGCAAACGCAACGCCAGCGACAAAAACCACTACAACACTATCATCGCTGAAATGCGCGCCGAACTTGCAAAGGTGGGTAAATAATGCCGTTCACACAACGCCCCCTGCCCATTTCCGCAATCGTCATCGACCTTGACGGCACGCTGCTGCACACCGCGCCCGAACTCTCGGAAGCCGCCAACCGCATGTTGCGCGACATGAACTACGCACCCGTTTCCCAAGCACTGTTGTCCAGCTACATCGGCAACGGCATCGGCTGGCTGGTGAAGCGTGCACTGACTGGCGACATGCATGCCACACCCGATGCCGCGCTGTATGACCACGCCCTGCCCATTTTTGAGAAACACTACACCGAGCTGCTGCTCGAAAGCAAACCGTTCGCGGGCGTGATCGAAGGCCTGGATGCGATGAAACTGACGGGCTATCCGCTGGGATGCGTCACCAACAAGCTCGAGCGTTACACCTTGCCGCTGTTAAAAGGCCTGGGGTTGAGCAAATATTTCCACATCGTACTTTCGGGCGACACGCTGCCGGAAAAGAAACCGCATCCGCTACCCTTGCTGCATGCGGCCAAATTCTTCGGCGTGCCGATCGAGAAAATGCTGTTGATCGGCGACTCGCTCAACGACACCCTCGCCGCGCGTGCCGCCGGCTGTCCGGTGTTCTGTGTCCCCTACGGTTACAACCACGGCGAACCGGTCGAGACCTTGGATCTGGATGCCGTGATCGCCGACTTGCCGGCTGCGCTGCCACTGCTGAAACGTATGTGAAAATGAACAACCTCCCGTATCGAACAACAAGTTGGCGATGGCGCTAATGCTTTTTTACGGCGGGCAACGAATTGCCCACCGTTGTATTGCAAAGCGTCCGCGTGGGCACGGTGTGCCGACGCTACCAAACACAGGAGGTTTTCCATGTTGCACCCCATCACCGAATCCGAATTCGACGCACTTGCGAGGCAAGGCTACAACCGCATCCCGCTGGTCGAGGAGACTTTTGCCGATCTCGACACGCCGCTGTCGCTGTATCTCAAGCTCGCCAACCGCCCCTATTCTTACCTGCTGGAATCGGTGCAGGGCGGCGAACGTTTCGGGCGCTATTCCTTCATCGGGCTGCCCGCCGACACGCGCATCACGGTGCGCGGCAAGCAAGTCACGCTGACCACGGGCGCGGGCGAAACCGAACAAGAGACCAACCATCCGCTGAGCTTCATCGAGGAGTATCAGGCACGTTTCAAGGTCGCGCCCTTGTCCGGCTTGCCGCGCTTTACCGGCGGACTGGCGGGCTACTTCGGTTACGACACGGTGCGTTACATCGAGCCCCGCCTCGCCAAGACCGCCAAGCCAGACGTGATCGGCACGCCCGACATCCTGCTGATGCTCACCGAGCAACTGGCCGTGGTGGACAATCTTTCCGGCAAGCTCACCTTTATCGTGTATGCCGACCCGGCGCGGGACGATGCTTACGCATTGGCACGCGAACGTTTGCGCGAGTTGATCGCCATGCTGCGGTTGCCGGTGGATATCCCTTACACACCTGCCGCACCGCACATCGAAGCACATTCGGAATTCGGCGAGGCTGCATTCAAGACGGCGGTGGAAAAGGCCAAGCGCTACATCTTCGATGGCGACATCATGCAGGTGGTCTTGTCGCAGCGCATATCGCAGCCCTTTCCGGCATCGCCCCTGTCGCTGTATCGGGCGTTGCGCAGCATCAATCCCTCGCCCTACATGTTCTATTACGACATGGGCGACCATCACGTGGTCGGCTCGTCGCCGGAGATACTGGCGCGGCTCGAAGGCGACACCGTGACCGTGCGCCCCATCGCCGGCACGCGCCCGCGCGGCAAGACCGCGCAGCACGACGCGGCACTCGCCGAAGAATTACTGGCCGACCCGAAAGAGCTGGCCGAGCACCTGATGCTGATCGATCTGGGCCGCAACGACATCGGTCGCGTGGCGCAGAACGGCACGGTGAAGCTCACCGACAAGATGGTGATCGAGCGTTATTCGCATGTGATGCACATCGTTTCGAACGTGGAGGCAAGGTTGAAAGAAGGCCTCAGCGCGATGGATGTGCTCAAGGCGACTTTTCCGGCGGGTACGGTGAGCGGTGCCGCCAAAGTGCGGGCGATGGAGATCATCGACGAGCTGGAACCCAGCAAGCGCGGCATCTACGCGGGCGCGGTCGGCTATCTCGGCTTCAACGGCGACATGGATGTCGCGATCGCGCTGCGCACCGCCGTGGTGAAAGACCAGACGCTCTACGTGCAGGCCGGCGCGGGCATCGTCGCCGACTCGGTACCCGACAGCGAATGGATGGAGACCCAGAACAAAGCGCGTGCCGTGCTGCGCGCGGCGGAGATGGTGCTCGACGGACTCGATGCGCAAGCGCATCGCTAGAGGTTCAGTATGTTGCGCATGACCGAAATCAAACTGCCGCTCTCGCACACCGAGAGCGACCTCACCGCGGCGATCATCAAACGCCTGGGCATCGCCGATGGCGATCTGATCAGCCACGCCGTGTTCAAACGCGGCGTGGATGCGCGCAAGAAGAACAGCATCCTTTACACCTACACTCTGGATGTGACGGTGCGCGATGAGGCGGCGATTCTGGCGCACTTTAAGAACGATGCGCAGGTGCGCCTTGCGCCGGATACCACGTACCACTTCGTCACTCACGCGCCGCACGAACTCCGCACCAGACCCGTCGTGACCGGCATGGGCCCGGCTGGCCTGTTCGCCGGACTGCTGCTCGCGCAGATGGGCTTTCGCCCGCTGATCCTGGAGCGCGGCAAAGCCGTTCGTGAAAGAACCAAAGACACCTGGGGGTTATGGCGGCAGGGCGTGCTCGACCCGGAATCCAACGTGCAGTTCGGCGAAGGCGGCGCGGGCACATTTTCCGACGGCAAGCTGTACAGCCAGATCAAAGACCCGCGCTATCTGGGCAGGAAAGTGCTGGAAGAATTCGTCAAAGCGGGCGCGCCGGAAGAAATATTGTACGAAAGCCATCCGCACATCGGCACGTTCAAGCTGGTGGGCATGGTGGAAAAGATGCGCGCCACCATACAGTCGCTGGGCGGCGAGATACGTTTTGCCAGCCGCGTGGATGACATAGCGATCGAAGATGGCGCAGTGGCCGGAGTGGTGCTGGCCAACGGCGAGCGCATCGCCACGGATCACCTGGTACTGGCGGTCGGCCACAGCGCGCGCGACACCTTCGAGATGATACACAAGCGCGGCATCTATATCGAGGCGAAACCGTTCTCCATCGGCTTCCGCATCGAGCATCCGCAATCGCTGATCGACCGCGCGCGCCTGGGTGCGAATGCGGGCAACCCGCGGCTCGGCGCGGCGGATTACAAACTGGTGTACCACGCCAGCAACGGCCGCTCGGTGTACAGCTTCTGCATGTGTCCGGGCGGTACCGTGGTGGCGGCCACCTCCGAGCCGGGACGCGTGGTGACCAACGGCATGAGCCAGTATTCGCGCAACGAACGCAACGCCAACGCGGGCATCGTGGTGGGCATCACACCGGAGCTGGACTACCCGGGCGACCCGCTGGCGGGCGTGTCTTTCCAGCGGCACTGGGAATCGCGCGCCTACGAGTTGGGCGGCGGCACCTATCAGGCTCCGGGGCAACTGGTCGGCGATTTTCTGGCGGGACGCGCATCGACCAAATTCGGCAATGTCGTCCCGTCCTACAAGCCCGGCGTGCATCTCACCGACCTGTCCACCGCGCTGCCCGATTATGCCATCGCCGCTATTCGCGAAGCCCTGCCCGCCTTCGCCAAACAGATCAAGGATTTCGATCTGCCGGATGCCGTTTTGACCGGCGTGGAGACGCGCACTTCATCGCCGATACGCATCAGGCGCAACCAGGGCAACATGCAGAGCATCAACACCAGGGGGTTGTATCCGACCGGGGAGGGTGCTGGCTACGCGGGCGGGATATTGTCCGCCGCCGTGGACGGCATAGAAATCGCCGAAGCGGTCGCTTTGAGTATCATGCAGCAAAAATGAGATCGGAAAAATCATGCTATTGATGATAGACAACTATGACTCCTTCACCTATAACCTGGTGCAATATTTCGCCGAGCTGGGTGCGGAGGTGGTGGTATACCGCAACGATGAGATCACGGTGGAGCAGATCGCAAAACTGAATCCGCAACACCTCGTGGTATCGCCCGGCCCATGCACGCCGAACGAGGCGGGCGTGTCGGTCGCGGCCATCCAACATTTCGCGGGGAAGATTCCGCTGCTGGGCGTGTGCCTCGGTCACCAGAGCATAGGATCGGCTTTCGGCGGCAGGATCATTCACGCCAAGACGCTGATGCACGGCAAGACCTCGCTGATCCATCACCACGGCAACAGCGTGTTCACCGGCTTGCCCGACCCGTTCACCGCGACGCGCTACCACTCGCTGGTCATCGAGCGCGAATCATTGCCCGACTGCCTGGAAGTCACGGCATGGACGGACGACGGCGAGATCATGGGCGTGCGCCACAAGACGCTGGCGGTGCACGGGGTGCAGTTCCATCCCGAATCCATCCTCACCGAACACGGTCACGACATGCTGAAAAATTTTCTGGAGGGCAAACCATGATCACCCCGCAACAGGCACTGGTGCGCCTGATCGAACAGCGCGAGATCTTTTACGACGAGATGTTGTCGCTGATGCGCCAGATCATGGGCGGCGAGGTCTCGGCTGCACAGATCGCGGGCATCCTGGTCGGCTTGCGCGTCAAGAAGGAAACCATAGGCGAGATCTCCGCCGCCGCGTTCGTCATGCGCGAATTTTCCACCCAGGTTCCGGTCACGCAACGCGATCATCTGGTGGATACTTGCGGCACGGGCGGCGACGCGGCGCACACCTTCAATATCTCGACCGCGAGCGCGTTTGTCGCGGCGGCGGCGGGCGCGCGCGTGGCCAAGCACGGCGGGCGTTCGGTGTCGTCCACCTGCGGCTCGGCCGACGTGCTCGAAGCGTTGGGCGTGAACCTCAATCTGACGCCGGCGCAAGTGGGGCACAGCATAGACCGGATCGGCATCGGTTTCATGTTCGCGCCCAATTTCCACGGCGCGATGAAACACGCCGCGCCGGTGCGCCGCGAGCTGGGTGTGCGCACCCTCTTCAACGTGCTGGGACCGCTCACCAATCCCGCCGGCGCGGACAATCAGGTGATGGGCGTGTTCCATCCCGACCTGGTGGGCATCCAGGCGCGCGTGCTGCAACGCCTGGGCAGCCGCCACGTGCTGGTGGTGCATGGCGGCGATGGCCTGGATGAGATCACCATCAGCGGAGCGTCGTACATCGCCGAGCTAAAAGACGGCAGCATCAGCGAATACACCGTGCAGCCTTCCGATTTCGGATTGCACGCCGCGCCGCTGGACACCATACGCGTCACCCATGTCGCGGAAGCCCAAGCCATGTTGCTCGGCGTGCTGGACAACCGGCCCGGCCCGGCGCGCGACATCGTGCTGCTGAATGCCGGCGCGGCGATCTATGCGTCCGGCATCAGTGCGACCCTGGCGGAGGGTGTGCGGCGCGCCGCCGAGGTAATCGCCGACGGTGCGGCAAGGAACAAGCTGGCGCAGCTGGTCCACATCAGCAACGAGGTGGCCAAATAACGGAATTTTTTCACCTGCATCTAACCCAGTTAGAATTCGCCCTATTCACCCGACCGGAGTCCATTTTTTATGATCGCACCTATCCCTTTACGCGACGTTCCGCAAACCAACATCTTTCGCACAGGCGATGTCTTCGTGCTGTTCGGCGAACTGTTCGGGCGCGGCTATGCCAACGGCCTGATCAATGAGGCACGCAAGGCCGGCATGACCATCATCGGGGTGACCGTCGGCCGCCGCGATGAGAACAACGCGCTGCGTGCGCTGACCGAGGAAGAACTGGCCACCGCCGAAGCCAGTTTGGGCGGGCGCATCATCAATGTGCCGCTGATGGCCGGATTCGATCTAGATGCACCGGCGGGCGAACCCACACCCACCGACCTGCTCGCCGACATGACACTGAAGAGCTGGCAGCAAGACAAGCTCGATTGGCCGCATATCGAGCGATGCCGCGCAGTCGGCGTGCAGCGTTTCAAAGATTCCGTGGCCAAGGTGATGGGCCAGCTGGATGGCATGATCCCGGACGGCAGCAACGCCTTTTTCGCCCACACCATGGCGGGCGGCATCCCCAAGGTGAAGGTGTTCCTGGCGATCGCCAACCGCGTGTACAAGGGTCGCGGCGAACGCTTTTTGTCATCGGGTGCCTTGCTGGATAGCGATCTGGGCAAACTCATCCTGATGAATTTCGACGAGGTCACCGCCAACACTTTCCAGCATCTGATCGAAGGCAGCGCGGCGATACGCGCGCGTCTGGAAAAGACCGGCGGCCAGGTGCGTTACACCGCCTACGGCTACCACGGCACCGAGATCCTGATCGACGATCGCTACCAGTGGCAGACTTACACCAGCTACACGCAGGGCCAGGCCAAGATGCGGCTGGAACACATCGCCGTCGCGGCATGGAAACAAGGCATCAAGGCCACGGTCTACAACTGCCCGGAGATACGCACCAACTCCTCCGACATCTTCGTCGGCGTGGAGCTCTCGCTGTTCCCTTTGCTCAACGCTTTGAAAAAAGAGCACGGCGGCGCATGGGCGGAAGCGCAGTGGCAAGCCTGCCGCGCGGTATTGCAAGAGGGTCAGACACTGGAAGGTTTGTTGCAAAAGATCGACCGCTACAATGCCAGCGATGTCATGGAAAAATTCAGGGATTTTGCCGCCTGGCCGATGCCTAACTCTGCTGAACTCGCCGACGTGATGATAGGGACATCCGAAGAGATCACCAAGATGCACACCAGCCGCGACGCGCTGGTGACCGACATATTGAGCGCGCTGGTACTGGAAGGCACCGGCCCGCTGATGTTCCGCGAGACCTCCAACCCCGCGGGGCCGGTGTTGTGGCTGAACCACGATGTCATCGCGAAGCAATTGAACCAATTGCATCGTTGATTCGTAGGGGCGCGATTCATTGCGCCCAACCAAGATGAATCGCGCCCCTACCAGAAAACAAAAGGCCTGCCACCTCGGCAGGCCTTTTTCCTTCATGAACCGCGCTTAGTAGTCGGTGTAACCCTTTGCACCCGGCGTGTAGAAGGTGGCGGGATCCGGTGCGGTCAGCTCTGCGCCGCTTTGCAGTTTTTGCGCCAGATCGGGGTTGGAGATGAACGGGCGACCGAACGCGACGAGGTCGCCGCGATTCGCAGCCAGATCGGCATTCGCCCGCACCGCATCGTAGCCGCCGGACATGATGTACGCACCTTTGAAAGAGGCTCTTAGCTTGGCTTTCAGCGCAGGACTGACTTCCGGCGCGCCCATGGCACTGTGATCGACGATGTGTATGTACACCAGCCCGATAGCGTTCAATTCCTCGATCAGACGTTCGTACATCGCGTCCATCTCGGCATCGGGTGCCATGCCGTTGAACACGCCGTAAGGCGAGATGCGCATGCCGATATGCTCGGCGCCGATTGCAGCGGCGGCAGCCTTGGCGACCTCGACCGCAAAGCGGATACGGTTCTCCACACTGCCGCCCCACCGGTCGGTACGTTGGTTGGAAGCGGTGTTGAGGAACTGGTCGATCATGTATCCGTTCGCCCCATGCAGCTCGACACCGTCGAAACCGGCCTCGATGGCGCGTTTGCACGCCGTTGCATATGCGGCGATGGTGCGTGCGATATCGGCCTCGCTCATCACGGCAGGGACGGGATACGGCTGGAGACCGCTGCTGTCCGTCCACATCTCGCCCGGCGCGGCCAGCGCGGAAGGCGCGAGCACCGTGCTACCCGCAGGCATATTCGCGGGATGACTGACGCGCCCGCAGTGCATCAGCTGCACAAACATCTTGCCGCCGGCCCGATGCACCGCATCGGTCACCAGCCGCCAACCCTGTACTTGCGCATCCGAATACATGCCGGGGATGCGCGCGTAACCCAATCCATCAGGCGAAGGCGACGTGCCTTCGGTGATGATGAGCCCGGCTGTGGCGCGCTGGCTGTAGTACTTCACCATCAGCTCGTTCGGCACGTTGTCCGTCGCGCGGGAACGTGTCAGCGGTGCCATGACGATGCGATTCTTGAGTTGCAGTTTGCCTAGCGTGGCGGGTGTAAAAAGTGTCATATTGTTTTCCTTGTAGTGAGGTTTAAAGTTGAATAAAAATCAAACTGTAGGAGCTCGATTTATCGAGCGATGCTTGGCTAAAAATCGCGCGATAAATTGCGCCCCCACAAAAATTTTTGATTCAATATCCATCGTATTTAGGCCAAGCGGCCACTTCTAAAATCATTGATCGCATCATGTATCTGTTCCTGTGTGTTCATCACGAAAGGGCCGTATTGCACGATATCCTCGTTGAGCGGCTTGCCCGCGATCAGGATCAGCCGCGCGTCTTCTTCGGCGCCGAGCGTCACGCCGTCGGCATCCGGTGCATTGTTCAAGATACCCATACGCTGTACGCCGACTTTAGTGTCACCGACATTCACCGCGCCGCGGTACACATAAATGAAAGCGTTATGCGTGACGGGCAATGCGGTCGAGAAAGTCGCGCCTGCCGGCAGATGGATATCGAGATACAACGGCTCGGTGAGCTCGCGGCTGACCGCACCCCCGACACCGTTGCTGTCGCCGGCGATGACACGCACCGCAACCCCATCCGTCGTGAGGTATTCGGGTATCTCCGCGCTGGCGATGTCGCGATACCAGGGTTCTATCATCTTGCGTTGCGAGGGCAGATTGAGCCAGAGCTGGAACCCTTCCATCACGCCGTCTTCCTGCTCCGGTATCTCGGAGTGGATCACCCCGCGCCCGGCGGTCATCCATTGCACGCCGCCGTTTTCCAGCAGGCCCTCGTTACCCGCGCTGTCACGATGACGCATGCGGCCGGCCAGCATATAGGTGATGGTCTCGAAACCGCGATGCGGATGGTCGGGAAAGCCCGCGATATAATCGTCCGGGTCGTCACTGCCGAACGCGTCCAGCATCAGAAAGGGGTCGAGGCGCTGCTGCAACTTTCCGGTGAGCACACGCGTCAGCTTGACCCCCGCACCGTCCGACGTGGCGATGCCGGTGACCTGGCGTTCTATACCGCGCGACTGGCGCGGCAGGGTTGGATTGATAGCTTTCATGATCTGCCCTCCTGTAGGGTGAGTCGCGTCATCATATCCGCCTCGAAAATATAGATAAAGGCATAAATACTGGATAGACTATCCCATATATGAGACCAAACAACATCTCCGCGGACGACCTGATCCTGTACGCCACCATCGTCGAACAGGAGAGTCTGGTGCGCGCCGCCGAATTCCTGAGCATGCCCAAAGCCACGGTCTCGCGCCGCCTGGCGAATCTGGAGACGACGCTGGGCCAACGCCTGTTGTTACGCACGACACGCCGCTTGACGCTCACCGAGTTCGGTCAGGAGTTCCTCGACCACAGCCGGCGCGTCGCGGAAGAGGTCGGCGCCGTGCAAGACTTCGTACGCAGCCGCGAGATCCAGCCTCGCGGCCGGCTGCGCGTCTCCATGCCGGGCGACTACGCCAAGCAAAACTTCTCGCGCGCCATCGCCACTTTCATCGAAGCCTATCCCGAAATACAACTCGATCTCGACCTGAGTTCGCGGCGTGTCGATCTGATAGGCGAGCGCTACGACCTCGCCATCCGCATGGGCGTGTTGGCGAACGATTCTTCCGTGGTCGCGCGCAAGATAGACGAGCAAAGTTTCGGCTTGTACGCCAGCCCTATCTATCTCGCCCTGCATACCCCGCTGAAGCATCCGGACGAGCTGCAACAGCACGCGGCGGTCAGGTTGCTGTCCGCGCGCGGCAGCGCCGCGCCCTGGAAGCTGATAAGGGGAAAATCGGTGTGGGAAGGAGTGCCGCCTGGACGGCTCACGCTGAATTCTCCCGACATGATCCAGCAACTCGTACTCGACGGGGCAGGCATAGGCGCGTTACCGGATCGCTTCGTCGCCGAAGACCTGCGCCACAAACGTCTGATACGGGTACTGCCGAAATGGTGCTTCCCGGCCGTCCCGGCCTGGGCGGTCATGCCCATGCGCCGCTACCTTCCCGCCAAGACCCGCACGTTCCTGGAGCATATCGAACGCTACATGGAGAAGGGGTGAGTCAGATACGCATTACGCTGAATTCCGCCACCGGCTTCAATCGCAGAACCACCACCTGTTCCGATGAAAAATCCGTCAGCAATTTCATGGTGATTACAAACAGTCCGTTCCTAACCCTAAGCGGCCAGATACGCCCCCACATTGCCACAGAATGCTTTATGATCAAAAAACCATCTGCGCTAGAAAATGTGGAAAACAAATTTCAGATGAACTATGTGGCATTCGGCGAATTCAAGGATGAAGTGCAATTTTGAGTAACGCAGGTCAGGTGGGCGGGATGCGGTAGCATCCGCGCTTTTTGACCGGCCAGTCGAAATTGCAA
>JABEVF010000138.1 GCA_013043965.1 Gallionella sp.
GCTTCCTTCCATGAAAAATTTTGAGTCGCATGTAAGGTGTGCTCATTACATGCGACCAATGCACCGTCGCGATTCGTGACTTACCTTAAATATTAAAGAGATAAAAATGTCCCTGATGTGCAAAATGAATAACAGTTGTACAGCCAAGCCCAGTATGTGCGTACACGAGATGATGCTGGCATTGCCGCCTACCGGTTCTTTGTTTGAACGCAACAGCACGAAACAAACCACGCTTACCGGTGCGCAGCACCCACCTGACTGCGGTGGGTGTTTTTTCGTCGGCTAATTACCTTCAGCCTTCAGCCGCTTACCCTGTAACCTTAGCCAGATGCTAATATCCGTCGCCCAATAAAACGGCATCTGGCGATGACCATCTCAAAAGCATGAGCACAACCGGCACCATCGATCCCGACGCATTGCAACTACACCGCAGTTATCTGGTGCGCTATGCGATCTTGCAATTGCGCGACCCGCATCTGGCGGAAGATGTGGTGCAGGAGACGCTGGTTGCGGCGATCGAGAACCGCAGTAAATTCTCGGCACAGTCTTCGTTGCGCACCTGGCTGGTCGGCATACTCAAACACAAGATACTCGATCTCATGCGCAGACAGGCGCGCGAACCGCAATTAGATGTCGCTGACGGCGAAGACGAGAATGATCTGATAGATAGTCTCTTTGAAAAAGATGGACATTGGTTCGCCCCGCCGCAGGCTTGGGCCGACCCGGAAAAATCCATGGAAAACACGCATTTCTGGGAGACTTTCGAGCAATGCAATCAACGCATGCCGGTCAACACGGCGCGCGCCTTCATGATGCGTGAGTTCATGGAAATGTCCACAGAAGAAATTTGTCAGGAACTGTCCATTTCCACGACTAACTGCTGGGTGCTGCTGCACCGCGCGCGTCTTGCCTTGCGCGAATGTCTGGATTTGCACTGGTTTGGGAGTACGAGGTAACCATGCTGAATTGCAAACAAAGCTCCGAGCTACTATCACAAGCTCTCGACCGCCCGATCACTTTCCGGGAAAGGCTGGCGATACGCCTGCATCTGCTGATCTGCGATGGCTGCCGAAACTTTGACAAGCAACTCACCTTCATACGGAAAGCAGCCCGTGAATTGCCGCGAAAATTTTAGTGAAGTACGGTTAGGCCGCCGCATCGCAGCGCGCCATTTTGATGCGCAGCAGAGCTCAGTCGGCAAGCTCCCGCGCCGGGTCGATATGGTAGGATTCTCCACACGCTGGGTCGTTCGGGGTTTCATCGCGTCAGTCGTTCATTAGGAGAATTTTCACCATGTTCTCGCAGCCCCGCAGTACTTCATCCTGGTTCAAATATTCCATTTACCTTGTCGGCATATTGCTGGTGGCGGGCGGCATCTGGTATGCCACCCGTCCCGCGTTGCCTGTCGTGCCCTTGGTCAAAGTCGAGCGCGGTGTGGTGGAAGCCACGGTGAGCAACACGCGCGCGGGAGCGGTCAAGGCATGCCGTCGCGCCAGACTCGCACCACCTGCGGGCGGGCAGATCGCGCGACTGCTGGTGAAAAAAGGTCAGCGGGTGAAAGCGAATCAGGTGTTGCTGGAACTGTGGAACCACGATCTGCAAGCGCAGCAACGTTTGGCGCAAGTACAACTCGGCACGGCACAGATGCAATCCAGACAGGCGTGTGTGCAAGCCGACCTGGCGGATCAGGAGGCCGAGCGCGCCCGCCAGCTCAAAGAACACGGCTTCATCTCCAATGAGGCCGTGGAGCAAAAACTCGCTGCCGCCAAAGTCGCGCGTGGCGGGTGTGATGCCGCGCGCAGCCAGATAGCCCAAAGCCAATCGCGTGTCGCGGCGGCGCAAGCCGGACTGGATCGCATGGTGCTGCGCGCGCCGTTCGCCGGTATCGTGGCGGAGATCAGCGGCGAGTTGGGCGAGTACGCCACACCGTCCCCACCGGGCATCCCCACGCCGCCCGCCATCGACCTGATAGACGATCATTGCCTGTTTGTCAGCGCGCCCATCGATGAAGTGGACGCGGCCAACATCAAGGCCGGGCAGGTGGCGCGCATCACGCTGGACGCGATCAAAGGCAGGTCATTCGCGGGCCGGGTCAGGCGCGTCGCACCCTATGTGCTGGAAATCGAGAAACAAGCGCGCACCGTCGAAGTGGAAGTGGATTTTGTCGAGCTACCTGCCGCCGAGAACTTGCTGGTCGGATATAGCGCAGATGTCGAGATCGTCGATGCCAGCCACGCCAGCGTGCTGCGCATCCCCACCCAGGCTCTGTTGTCCACGCAAGCCATGCAAGAATCCAAGCGGGTATTGGTCTACGGAGCAGGGGGCGTTCTGGAAGAGCGCGTCGTGACCACCGGGCTGACGAACTGGGAGCAGACCGAGATCACCTCCGGGCTGCAGGACGGCGACCTGATCGTGCTGGCGCCCGATCAGGCGGGCGTGAAGGCGGGGGTCAAGATCAAACCGCAAACAAGCAAGCCTGCGAAATGATCCGGCTGGAAAAAATCAGTCGCAGCTTCATGGTCGGGGATCAGCAGGTCGCGGCGTTGCGCGGCATCAATCTGGATATCGCGGCGGGCGATTATGTTTCCATCATGGGGCCGTCCGGTTCTGGAAAATCCACCTTGCTCAATTTGATCGGTCTGCTGGACAGGCCGAGTTCCGGCACTTACAAGCTGGATGGCGGCGATGTCACCGCACTCGACGACGCGCAACAGGCGCGGGTGCGCAGCGAGAAAATCGGCTTCGTGTTCCAGTCTTTCCATCTGGTACCACGCTTGACGGCGGCGATGAACATCGAGTTGCCGCTGATCCTGGCGGGTATATCCCCCGCCGAACGCAAGGGGCGTGTGGCGGCTTTGTTGGAGAACTACGGTCTGGTCGATCGCGCCGACCACAGGCCAGACCAGCTTTCCGGCGGGCAGCGGCAGCGCGTGGCGATCGCCCGCGCCACCAGCATGCATCCGGCGGTGCTGCTGGCCGATGAGCCGACCGGCAATCTCGACCAAACCACCGGAAAAGAGGTGATCAGTCTGCTCGAACAACTGGTCGTGCAGAATGTCGCGCTGATACTCGTCACCCACGATCCCGTCATAGGTTCCCGCGCGCGGCGGCAGTTGCACATGGTGGACGGGCAGATCATCGATGAGCAACGCTAAAAATCCAGAAGTGGTTCGATACGGCCTGCGGCCTGCCCACCACGAACGGCCTTCATGAAACTCATTGACATCCTGCAGTTCGCCTCAGACAGCCTGCGCGGCAGCCGCTCGCGCGCTTTGCTGATGATCCTCGCGATGTCTATCGGCGTGGCGGCCGTGGTGGTGTTGACGGCGCTGGGCGAGGGCGCGCGCCGCTATGTCATCAATCAATTCTCCTCGCTGGGCACGAATCTGGTCATCGTGTTTCCGGGGCGCACCGAGACGGCAGGGGTCGGGCCGGGCATGTTGCTGGGGCAGATCCCGCACGAGCTGAGTCTGGACGATGCGCAGGAATTGTTGCGCAGCCATGCCATCGCGCGCATCGCACCCCTCACTATCGGTTCATCGCAAATCTCACTCGGCGCGCTCAACCGCGAAGTGGTGGTGCTGGGCTCGACCGCCGACTTGTTGGAAGTGCGCCACATGAGTCTGGGGCAGGGACAATTCCTGCCTGCGGGCGATATGCACGCCAGCGCGTCGGTGTGCGTGCTGGGCAGTAAGATCAAGCGCGAACTGTTCGGCCAGCAGAATGCCATCGGTGCCTGGGTGCGTCTCGGTGACCGGCGTTTTCGCGTGGTCGGCGTGATGGCGAGCCAGGGCGAGTCGATGGGCTTCAACACCGACGAGATCGTCATCGTGCCGGTCGCTTCGGCACACCTGCTGTTCAATACTTCCGGCCTGTTCCGTATCCTGGTGGAAGCGAAAAGCCGTGACACCATCGCCGCCGCGCAACGCGATGCAGAATCGATCATCGTACGGCGCCATCACGGCGAACACGACGTGACCGTCATCACCCAGGATGCCGTGCTCGCGACCTTTGACCGCATCCTGCGCGCGCTGACGCTGGCGGTCGGCGGCATCGCGGCGATCAGCCTATCCGTGGCGGGGATCCTGATCATGAACGTGATGCTGATCGCCGTGTCACAACGCGTCAAAGAGATCGGTCTGCTCAAAGCACTCGGTGCACCGGCCGTGCAAATCAGAAATTTATTCTTTGCCGAAGCCATTTTGTTGTCCGGCATCGGCAGCGTGGTCGGCTTGCTGTTGGGCGAGGCAGGGGTGTGGCTGATAGGTAAGATATATCCTTTGTTGCCGGTCAGCGCGCCTTGGTGGGCGGTGGTGGCGGCGATAGGCACGTCGCTGGGCACGGGCATTTTATTCAGCGTGTGGCCGGCACGGCGCGCGGCGCGGCTCGATGCTGTGACGGCACTGGCGGGAAGATGATGCAACGGCATATCGTAGGGGCGCGATTCATCGCGTCAGTACTGTTGAAGGACGCGATGAATCGTGCCCCTACGTTGTTTTCATTGTTATGCGAGTACAAGTTATCATGAGTGACATCGAGAGAAAAAATCATGCTCTTACCTGATCTCCTAAAGCTCACCACCTCCAGCTTTCTCGCTTACCGTATGCGCAGTTTTCTCACGGGGCTGGGCATCGCCATCGGCATCACGGCGGTGATCCTGCTCACGTCCATCGGCGAAGGCTTGCATCAATTCGTGCTGGCGGAATTCAGCCAGTTTGGCACCAACCTGATCGCCATCCAGCCGGGCAAGGTGCAGACGCAGGGTGTCAGCGTGGGTATTTTCGGCTCGGTACGCACCATCTCGATCGAAGATGCGATGGCCTTGCGCCACTTGCCTAACATCGAGTATGTCAATCCCAGCGTGACCGGCAATGCCGAGTTGTGTTTCGAGGGCAGGACGCGGCGTTCCACGGTGTTCGGTGCGGGGCACGATATGCCCAAAGTCATGGCGAGCCGCGTGGCACTCGGCAGCTTTCTGCCCGACGACGATCCGACCCAGCCGCGCGCGCTGGTGGTGCTGGGTTCCAAAGTGCGGCAGGAGTTGTTCGCCGGACAGAATCCGCTGGGCAGCTATCTGCGCGTCGGCGGGCAACGCTATCGCGTGGTCGGGGTGATGGAGAGCAAGGGGCAGATGCTGGGCTTCGATCTGGACGATACCGTGTTCATTCCCGCTGCGCGGGCATTGGAATTGTTCAACCGTCCAGGCCTGATGGAGATCCAGGTGAGTTACCGGCCTAACGCCAGTCTGGACGGTGTGTTGCACACCATCACCGCGCTGCTCATAGCGCGGCACGGGCGTGAAGACTTCACCCTCATCCCGCAAGAGAAAGCGCTCGAAGTCTTGGGTTCGGTACTGGATGTGATCACCTTTGCGGTCGGTGCATTGGGCGGCATCTCGCTGCTGGTGGGTGGGGTCGGCATCCTCACCATCATGACTATGGCCGTCACCGAACGCACCGCCGAGATCGGCTTGCTGCGTGCCCTGGGCGCGCGCGAGGGACAAGTGCTGACGCTGTTCTTGGGTGAGGCGATATTGCTCTCGGCACTGGGCGGCTTGGCCGGGTTGGGCCTGGGGACGGGCATCGCGCAGGCGTTGCATTGGCTGTTCCCGGCCTTGCCGGTACGCACGCCCTGGCTGTTCGCCGTGGTCGCCGAATTGAGCGCGATCAGCATCGGCCTGATCGCCGGAGTCGCACCCGCGCGGCGTGCGGCGCGGCTCGATCCGGTGGAGGCCTTGCATGTGGAATGACGATGCGTGATCGATCCAAAGGAAGCGCTTTGAGCCTGATACCCGGCGGGGTGTGGGTGCTGGGCTTGGTCAGTCTGCTGATGGACGTTTCTTCGGAGATGATTCACAGCTTGTTGCCGCTGTATATGGTCACGGTGCTGGGTATCAGCGCATTGATGGTCGGCGTGATCGAAGGCATCGCCGAATCGACCGCGTTGCTGGTGAAGGTTTTCTCCGGCGCGCTGAGCGATTATCTCGGCAAGCGCAAAGGGCTGGCGTTGTTCGGCTACGCGCTGGGTGCATTGACCAAGCCGATGTTCGCGCTGGCCTCGACTGCGGGCATGGTGCTGGCCGCACGCTTTCTGGATAGGGTGGGCAAGGGCGTGCGCGGCGCACCCCGCGACGCTTTGATCGCCGACATCACGCCCGCCGCGATACGCGGTGCCGCGTTTGGTCTGCGCCAATCGCTGGACACGGTGGGTGCGTTTCTCGGACCGTTGATCGGTGTCGGCCTGATGCTGTTATGGGCCAACGATTTCCGCGCGGTGTTCTGGGTGGCGGTGATACCCGGTTTGTTGGCGGTGGCACTGTTGCTGTTCGGCGTGCATGAGCGGAAGCGAGCGGAAGCGCACCAGCCCGTCAATCCGGTTAGCCGTGCGAATCTGCAGCGGCTGGGTAACGCCTATTGGTGGGTGGTCGGCATCGGCGCGATGTTCACGCTGGCGCGTTTCAGCGAAGCCTTTCTGGTGTTGCGCGCCGCGCAGGGCGGTATTCCCGTCGCGCTGGTGCCACTGGTGATGGTGGCGATGAATCTGATCTATGCCGCGTTGGCTTATCCTTTCGGTAAGCTCTCCGACAGCATCAGTCACACCAGCTTGTTGGTGCTGGGGCTGGTGGTGTTGATAGCCGCGGATCTGGTGCTGTCCGCCAACGACCATTGGACGACGGTGTTGTTGGGCGTCGCGTTGTGGGGGGTGCACATGGGCATCACGCAGGGCCTGCTGGCGCGCATGGTGGCAGATGTGACCCCCGCCGATCTGCGCGGCACGGCTTACGGGTTCTTTAATCTGATAAGCGGGCTGGCGATGCTGATCGCCAGTGTGCTGGCGGGGTTGCTGTGGGACAAGCTGGGTGCGTCGTTCACCTTCTATGCTGGCGCGGGGTTTTGTGTGTTCACGCTGGTCGGTTTGTGGGTACGGCTAAAACGGGAGCAAGCCTTGCATGCGGAGTGATTTTGCTGCGGCGTTACGCTGCGATATATTTTGTAACGTCATCGACAACTATGGCGACATCGGCGTGTGCTGGCGGTTGGCGCGTCAACTGGCGAATGAGCATGGGCTGTCCGTACGGCTGTGGGTGGAGGATCTGGCGAGTTTTGCCAAGTTGTGCCCGGATGCCGATGCCACGCTGGATAGCCAGCATCGGCGAGGAGTGGAAGTGTGCGCGTGGCGCACAGAATTTCCTGATGTACAGCCCGCATCCATCGTCATCGAGGCTTTTGCTTGCAAGTTGCCGGGGTCGTATATCGAAGCGATGGCCGAGCAGGAGCAGCAGCCGGCCTGGATCAATCTCGAATATCTGAGCGCGGAAGATTGGGTGCACGGCTGTCACGGCCTGCCTTCGCCGCATCCGCGTCTGCCTTTGACCAAATATTTTTTTTTCCCGGGCTTCACCAGGCAAACAGGCGGGCTGTTGTTGGAGCGCGATCTGTTGGCGCGGCGCGATGCGTTTCTAAACGATGGCGCGGCACAAGAGGGCTTCTGGAAAAGCCTGGGTCTGGGGATGCCCGCGGCGGACATACTGAAGATTTCGCTGTTTGCGTATGAGAATGCCGCGCTGCCGGGCTTGTTCGATGCCTGGGCCAGCGGCACGCAAGCCATACTGTGCCTGGTTCCGGAGGGGCGCATCTTGCCGCAGCTAGGGCTTTACTTTGGTGCCGCGGCGCCCCGGGCGGGAAATGAATACGCGCGCGGGAATTTGCGGGTGCGCGTGTTGCCCTTCGTCGCGCAAGAAGACTACGACATGCTGTTGTGGGCCTGCGATCTGAACTTTGTGCGCGGCGAGGATTCTTGCGTGCGGGCGCAGTGGGCGGGCAAGCCTTTCGTCTGGCAAATTTATCCGCAACACGACGATGTGCACTGGCAAAAACTGCAAGCCTTTTTAGATTTATACAACGCTCCTCGGCTATCAGCGGGAGAGGACGCGCGCGCGGTTCTCGCCCAGCAAGGCTTATGGCGGGAGTGGAATCAGGAGGGCGGGGCGGGGGCAACCTGGCCAGCCTTTGCCGCCGCCCTGGATGAGTTGAAGCACCGCGCGCAAGACTGGGCGCGGCTTCTGGCGGAAAACAACCTGGCTTTGAATTTGCTGGATTTTTGCCAGAAAGTCGGTAGAATCCGCGCCTTGAAAATTGAAGGGCAGTGAACATGAAAACAGCACAAGAACTACGCGCCGGCAACGTGATTATGGTCGGCACAGAGCCTATGGTCATCCTGAAGGCTGAGTACAGCCGTTCCGGCCGCAACGGTTCGGTGGTGAAAATGAAGATGAAGAATCTGTTGACCGAATCTGCCAAAGAAACGGTTTTCAGCGCGGACGACAAGTTCGACCAGATCATGCTGGATCGCAAAGAGGTGACTTACTCTTACTTCGCCGACCCGATGTACGTGTTCATGGACGGTGAATACAACCAGTACGAGATCGAAGCTGAAAGCATGGGTGATTCGATCAACTACATCGAGGACGGTATGCCTTGCGAAGTGGTGTTCTACAACGACAAAGCGATCTCGGTGGAACTGCCAAACACCATCGTGCGCGAGGTGATCTACACCGAGCCGGCAGTCCGCGGCGACACGTCAGGCAAAGTGATGAAGCCTGCCAAGATCAATGGTGGCTTTGAGTTGCCCGTCGCGGCGTTCGTCGAGATCGGCGACAAGATCGAGATCGACACCCGTACCAACGAATTCAAAAAACGCGCCTGATTTACCAATGCTCGCAAGCAAAAGGCCAGCCGTGAGGCTGGCCTTTTTTATGTCTTCCGGGCGGCGCATCGTGCGTGAAATTCCCATCATCCTATGATCCGATCAGGCTCGCGGCGATATTGATCGACAGGCCGAAGATCGCGATGTTGAACAAAAAACTGAGTACCGATTGTGCCAGCACGGTCTTGCGCATCGCGTGCGACATCACGCTGACATCCGATGTCTGGGCGGCAACCGCAATCGTGAAGGAGAAATATAGAAAATCCCAATAGTCCGGGTTCTCTTCTTTGTCCGGGAAGCTGAGTGCCCGCCGTTCTGCGGGCGAGCGGTAAAAGAGATGCGCATAATGGAACGTGAATAGGGTCGCGACGAGAAACCAGGAGCCGAACACGGTAGAGCCGGTAAATGCGTAGTGGGCCAGACGATGGCTGAGCGGCAACCCCTTGAGGGTCGATAACTCCAGAACGATGGCGGCGAGACTGACGACCGCGGAGATCGACATGATAGACAGGATGACCGCCGCACTCTTGTCTTCCTGCTCGGCGATATTGCGAACCCGGACGTGGCTCGCGCGCATCATCAGCCATCCCATCAAACACAGATAGAGCCAGACGGTGACATTCCAGCCGACCAACCCTCGCGTGACAGGATGCCAGTGTCCGGGCAGAACCAGCCCGACTATCAACCCCGCGACTAGCGCGATGCTGAGACGCGGGCGGGTGCGGATGATTTTATGGATGGGATGCATGCGGGTGTTGTTCATGGCATCAAAAATCTTTGGGCGTTATCTGGCAGGTCATTTTTTCGCTAGTGTAACCCATGCGCGAGCCTGCTCTGTGGATGCTGCTGCCGGTGTATAGGTATAAATATTTCCGTGCTCCTGCCGATATAGCTTCCAACGGGGTGGTGTTCTGCCCCACAACATAAAGTTGGAGGTGTGACATGGGCACGATGATGGATATGAGCAGCTACGCTGTCGAAACCAACGATTCCGCAGCCGAGGAATATGGCGACGAAGTGATGAATGCGGGTTGGAATCCCGCGCTCGCCTTGCAAGAGCATATCGCCAGCGAGCACACGGCTATGCCGATCAGCCTGGCCTCGGTCGATGTGACTGCTTTTCTGCGAAGAATGTACGCGAGCCAACGTTAAGTTCGCGTGTGACGTGGCAGGCGGGCGATCATTTGACGCAGTTCAGGCGTAGCACGTCGTTCTTGCCGGAGAGGCTTGGGAGTGCGGCAGAAAAAACGACGTTCCCGTTCCCGCATTTCCATTCGGCGGCGAAGTCTTTGCTGCAATTCGGGGCGGGGTCTTCCAGCGCTGCCGTATCGATGGTGACATCGCAACTGTCACGACCATCGCATGGTTTGGATAGCAGTGCCGTCGCGTTGTCGGCCTTGCCGTTGCAATTGCCCCCGTATGTGCCGGAGATGACTCTGATGAGTGCGGTTTCGGTGTTGGTCACCGCGCTCGCGACCAGTGGAGCCGAGGCGGTGGTTTGAGCGGGCGGCGCTACGCTCGCATTCGGTGTCAATCTGGCATATACATCATGCGTGTCGCCATATTGCATTGCGAGCCCGAGCACGATCAGTACCACACCGAGGATGGCCGAGCCTATGCGGCCTACGTTCCCCGCTTCGATCTTGCCTTCGATCTTGCCCAGCACCGCGATCAGCAGAAAGAGGATGCCCGCGAGTACAAACATGCGCACCATGGGCACATCGACCAGTTTCAAGATGACATCTTGCATGTCCACCCCTTTCACGCGAATTCGGAAAACTGTGTGCGCACTCTAGCACACTGAAGCTTGGCTGAAATTCCATGATTTACATCTGCCTTTAATGAAATGAGGTAGATGGAGGTGGGTTGTTTGAAAGGAATGGATGTCTTTAAGCTGTGCGGGTTGTCGCCATCTGCCAGCAGGCTCACGCCATACCGCGCTGCACTCAACACATGCACGGCACACGGCCTGCGCATCCTGCAGCCCGTCGGAATACATGCAATCCGTGGCAGGCCTTTCTGGATGGGCTGCCGGGAGTGACTGGCGATCCGAAAACAGGCTGCGGGCTATCCCTGATTGCCCCGCTCATAATTCCACAATTATTTTATGGTATAACAAAAAAATCGTCCATAAAGGGGTTCAGAATGAAACTTTTAACCAAGCTTCTATTTATTGTTTTCGGTGCCGTGACAGGCATGGTAGTGTTGGGCGGTTTCTCCGTAACTTCCTTGCACAGTACGATGCTGCAAGAGCGCGAACAGTCGATGCAGCTACTGGTGAGAATGGCAACCAGGCAGGTGGAGCATTATCAGGACCTGGAAAGATCCGGAAAGCTGTCGCGGGATGATGCGCAAACGGCCGCCAAGGATGCCATACGCGCACTGCGCGACGGTGAAAACTACGTTTTTATCCGTACCGGCGACAATCTGCGGATGTCACTCGTTCACCCCGATCCGCGCAAGGAAAACAAGGAGAGCGACGGTGGAACATTGCCTAACGGACAGGCTGTGACAGATGTCTATTTGCAGGCGCTGCAACATAGCAATTTCGCGTTTGTTTCGATTTATACCAAACGCCCCAACGGCGATGTCCTCGTACCCAAGCTCAGTGCGATCCAGCGTGTTCCCGGCTGGAACTGGGTGATAGGCAGCGGCGATTTCGTCGACGACATCGACAAGGCCTTTTGGCACCATCTCATACAGTTTCTTATCATCGGCGGTATCGTCATGCTGGTTGTAATCGCCTTAGCGGTGATACTGGCGCGCGGCATTATCAGGCAATTGGGTGGGGAACCGTATGACGCGGCGGAATCTATGAAAAAAATCGCCAATGGCGATTTGGCGGTGGAAATCAGTCTGAAAGAAAATGACAGCAGCAGTCTGATGGCATCCCTGAAATTGATGCAGATGAAATTGAAAAACATCACGTCGGCGATCCAAGAAAATACGGCTTCCCTGGATGAGCAGATTCAGGTTTTTACCGCCACCACTAAAACATATGCACAATCAAAATCGGACGAAGATTTGACTAGTATGTTTGGGTCAATCCAGAAGCTTTTGAAAATCGCGAATGTCCTCGGGAAATCGGTATCTCGATTCAAGTCATAAATCGTTGCGGCCTTAACAGGCCTTGATGTTTGCTAAATTCCCACCCACTATAACAGGTGGGTTATAGCGCACCTGTTTGCAACAGCCTGAAGCCCGCATTCGCCGCAGAACGGATTGTGATTCTTACGGGCTGGCTTAAAGCGGCATGACTAAAGTGGGTTAATTTGACTTTATGAATTGACGCGGGTTCAAGTTTGAAGTGCAACGCCTGACTTGAAGAATACCTGATTGGGTGTCTGGTATCCAAGTCTCTTTCTGGGTCGGTTGTTCAATCTCTCC
>JABEVF010000139.1 GCA_013043965.1 Gallionella sp.
CGCCAGTGTCTGTTGTTTCATTACCATCTTCCCGTGTTTGTGTTCTATGGCTATAACGCACGACCTGTGGAATGGGTGGACTTGATCAGCGTTGCCTTAGGCTCATCTCTTGACGGCGGATTGACGGTTTGGGGCGGATCGACCTGCTCTGCGGCGAGTGTCTGCAAGGAAAGCACCCACAACAAAATCACCGACAACTTGAATATGCCAGGAGCAAGACGGATGCGCTTGGCCTGAACGTAGACTAAGGACATCGCGTTATCCGCCAAATATCTTGCGACCCCGCGAGGAGTTGCGCCTTCCCCATCCGGCGGATAACGCCTACGGCTCTTGTACCCTTCAGGGTGCACGCTCTACGCCTGTTTGAGTTGTAACGCCAGCTGATACAGCTCATTGCGCCCCTCGCCGCTGATTTGCATGGCAAGTTGCACCGCCTGTTTGAGCGGCAGTTCGGCGAGCAATAATTTCAATATGCGTTCGGTCTCACGGGACAAGCCCTGTTGCGCTGGCGCGCCGGAAACCAGCACCACGAACTCGCCGCGCTGTTGATTGCTGTCTGACATGAGCCAGGTATCGGCATCGCTCAAACGGCAAGAATGGATGGTTTCGAACAGTTTGGTGATCTCTCGCGCCAACACGATCTGCCGCTCGCCACCCAGCACCGCGCACAAATCGGCAACGCATTCGACGATACGATGCGGAGCCTCATAGAACACCAGCGTACAAGCATGCTCTTGCAGGGTTTGCAAAGCGGCGCGGCGCGCGGCGGACTTGTTCGGCAAAAATCCATAAAAAAGAAAATGCGCATGGTTCAGCCCGGCGACGGACAAGGCCGCGACGACCGCACTCGCGCCGGGGATAGGGATCACGCGCAGCCCCGCCGCCAGCACCGCTTGCACCAGCAACGCGCCGGGGTCGCTGACCGCCGGGGTGCCCGCATCGCTGACGAAGGCCACACTCTGTCCGGTTTGCAGCAGCGCGATGATCTTGTCCGCCGCGCCGCGCTCGTTGTGCTGGTGCACGGAAATCAGCTGTTTGGCTCGTATCGCGTGGTGGCTCAATAAATGCGCGGTGTTGCGCGTATCTTCGGCGGCGACCACATCGGCAGTCGCCAATACGTCCATCGCGCGCAACGTGATGTCGCGCAGATTTCCTATCGGGGTGGCAACTACATATAATGCGGGTTCTAATTTTTGCGGGTGATCGTGATGCAACGCGTACTCCTCTTGCTGTCGGTTTTGTTCGCACTATACGCCTGTAGCAGCACGCCGCCCGTGGCGCAGCGCGCTGCGAAGCCCGCTCCCGTAACCGTTGCGCCGGTTCCGGCCACCCCGGCACCCGCGCCTGTCGCGGCACCGCCCGAGCCGGCCGTCACGCAAGCCATCGAACCGCAACCGCAACTTGAAGAACGCGACATCACGGCGAACGAAAACGTGGTCCCCCACATCGCGCTGCTGTTGCCGCTCGAAGATAAAAACTTTAGCGAGGCCGCGCAGGCGGTGCGTGCGGGTTTCATGGCCGCCGCCAGTTTGAACCCGTTCGGCCTGCCCGTGCAGGTGTACAGCAAATTCGACGAGAATCTCAACATCGTTGCGGAATATCGCCAGGCCATCGCCAATGGTGCTCAGGCGGTCGTCGGGCCACTGACGCGCAAAGGCGTGAGTGCGCTCGCCGCCGAGCAAGCCATTCCCGTTCCGACCTTGGCCCTGAATACCGTAGACGCGCATCCGGCCGACAACCTGTTTTTCTTCGGCCTGCCGGCGGATGATGAAGCGCGCACCGTCGCCGAACTTGCCGCACGCAAGAACCTCCACAATGCGGTCGTAATCGCGACCACTTCCCCGCTGGCGCAGCGTCTGCAGTTCGCTTTCGAGGAAGCATGGAGCAAATTAGGCCTCAACATCGTGCGCGAGATTGATTTTAAGGGCGACCCTTCGGTGCTGAGCGGTCTGTTCACCATCCCGAACCCCGCCGCCTCAAAACCACCGGCCACGCCTGATGACCCCCCTGCACCCGATGTTCTAGTCATACCCGACACGATGGTATTCCTCGCCACGGATGTAGAGAACGCGCGCCGGATCCGTCCTTATCTGCCGGGCAAATTGCCCATTTATGCGACCTCGCAGATATTTAAAGGCAACGATGACACGCTCACCAATTACGATTTGAACGGCATACATTTTGTCGATATGCCCTGGCTGCTGCTGCCCGACAATCCGCCGGTGGTCGTTTATCCGCATTCCGCCACGCCGCTATCGGCGGATCAGGAACGCTTGTACGCTCTGGGCATCGATGCCTACCGTCTGGTGCAATTGATGCTCGCGCGCACGCTGGCAGTGAGTCTGCCGCTGGATGGCGTGACCGGACAGGTACAGCTCAGCAATCATATTTTTCAGCGCACCGCGGTAGCGGGAGTATTCAGTCAGGGACGCGCCCAAGCGACTGCATCGGCAACCACACCCGCGATCCAGATGTTCCCCGACCAGTTCAAGAACCAGCCATGACCGACAAGGGCGCGCAGGCCGAACAGCAGGCGGCCAGCCATTTGCAGCAGCACGGCCTGCAACTGCTCGCGCAAAATTACCGTTGCCGTGCAGGAGAGATTGATCTGATCATGCAGGACAACGACACCCTGGTGTTCGTCGAGGTGCGGCTGCGCAGCAACCCCGCTTTCGGCGGCGCGGCGGCCAGCATAGACCGCCGCAAACAGCAGCGCATCATCCGCACCGCGCAGCATTACCTGAACACGCTGCCACGCATCCCGCCGTGCCGCTTCGATGCGGTGCTGCTGGAAGACCCGCAAGGCAGGAAGCTGCAATGGCTGAAGAATGCTTTCGAGGCTTGATTCGGTTAATATCCACCCCCTGATTTTTGAGCCGCTTTGATCATGGACATAAAAAAACGCATCACCAAACATTTTAAGGACAGCGCGGATTTGAAGCTGCGCGTCATGGACGAGTTGTCCGAGCCGATTGCCGAAGGCGCGCAAGCGTTCTTCGACTGCGTCGCCAATGACGGGAAAATACTGGTCTGCGGCAACGGCGGTTCAGCCGCCGATGCGCAACACTTCGCGGCGGAGCTGATCAATCGTTTCGAAAAGGAACGTCCCGGCCTGGCCTGCATCGCGCTGACCACCGACAGCTCGGTGCTGACTTCGATCGCCAACGATTACGACTACAACCAGATATTCTCCAAGCAAGTGCGCGCGCTGGGTCTGCCCGGCGACAGCCTGCTGGCCATTTCCACCAGCGGCAACTCGCCCAACGTAGTCGCCGCCATCCACGCCGCACATGATCGCGACATGCGCGTGGTGGCACTGACCGGGCGCGACGGCGGCTCGATGAAGGCGGCTTTGCATCCGGCCGATGTGTTGATCTGCGTGGATGCGCAAAGCACCGCGCGCATCCAGGAAGTGCATCTGGTCAGCCTGCATTGTCTGTGCGACATCATCGACTATCTCCTGCTTGGCGAGTGACACACTCATAGCATGTATCCCTTACCCGATTTTGAGGCCAAATTTTGCGATGCCAATAACCTCGCCGCACAGCTCGCCAGACTGCCGCGCCCACTGGTGTTCACCAACGGTTGCTTCGACGTGCTGCATCGCGGCCACGTCACCTACCTCGCGCAGGCTCGTGCGCTGGGTGCATCCCTGATCGTCGGCGTGAACAGCGATGCCTCGGTGAAACGCCAGGGCAAGGGCGACGATCGCCCCATCAACACCGAACAGGATCGCATGGCGGTATTGGCCGCGCTGGAATCGGTCAGCCTGGTGGTGAGGTTCGACGAGGACACGCCGCTCAGTTTGATCCTCGCCTGCCGGCCCGAGGTGCTGGTGAAAGGCGGTGACTGGAAACCGGAGAATATCGTCGGCAGCACAGAAGTACTGGGCTGGGGCGGGGCGGTGCACAGCATCCCGTTTCTGCACGAACGCTCGACCACGGCTTTACTCAAGAAGATACGCAGCCTCTAAATTTCAGGCTGTCAAAAGATGCGCTGGCTTATTGAGAAACGCGCCGTAACGTTTGGCGGCTTCTGCGAAGCGTTTTTTCTCAATCTTGTTCAAGGCAGTGAACGGCGCGGCATACATCGCATCCCGGCTCTTTTGTTTTCCGCCCTGCAGAACCTTGATAAATACTTCGCGGCGGGTAGCGCTAGCCGCGATGTTCTTTGGCGAAGTCAGCATCAACATCCAGCGCACGTCCGCCGCTGCCACAAAATGCAAGGTGCCGCGCATCGGCCAGGCTCGCACAATTTTTCCTTCGTTTATGGCGCGTGTCACATCGACATCCGTGGCCTGCACCAGCCGTAAACCGATGGACCGCTTCGCTCCAGGATAATCCTGCCCCTGCATCCCGCCCAACCAGGCAACCACCTGCTCCGGTTCGTCGAAGCGCGCTTCTGTGATCTGTTGATTGTGCAAACGCAGCGCAGCGATATTCACGATGAATCACATCAAGCAGGTTTTTGCGCATCCTCAATGCCCACGATGCGCGTCAGATAATGCTCCAGATTGCGTTGCGGATGGAGCGGATAGTGTTCCGGCAGCAGCATGATATTTTGTATCCGGTCAAAACGAAAATTGCGATAGTCATCGCGTTTTTCGCACCAGGCCAGCAGCGTCCAATGGACGCCCCACCCCACCATGCCCAGCGGCCACAAAGTACGTGAGGACTCCTTCCCGTTCATGTCCCGATACGCGATTGATATTTTTTGTCGCCCCTCGCAGGCCTTGCGCAATATGCGGTGGGTATCGCTTTCGTTGCACTCGTATACCGGGATGCGGTAAGGCAAACGCGAGATGCCAATCAACATCTGCGGTGTGAGCGCGGCAAGTATTTTAGCTTCAGCCTGCTTGGCCGCCTGCGCCAAATCTGGATCGGTCCATGCCTGCACCATGCGGCTACCGACCAGCAAAGCGGTGACCTCATCGGACTGAAACATCAGCGGTGGCAGGTCGAAACCCGCGCGCAAGCGGTAGCCCACGCCCGCCTCGCCGTCGATGGGCACGCCGGACAGTACCAGCGCCTGAATGTCCCGATACACCGTGCGCACCGCAACACCCAATTTTTCCGCCAATACTTGCGCGGTGATGGCCGTACGCCGTCCTTGCAACAACGTCACCAGCCGGAAGAGTCGTTCTGATTTTCGCATAGCCTGTCAGGCATCAATTTCCCGGTAATTTGCGATGTCAGCCTTGATGCCAAGGCGCGCAAAGGCTGCTTGCGAATTGAAGCCCGACTGTTTGTGCATCGCCATTACCGCCGTTTTGGCTTCGTCTATATGAGCCTGGCTTTCCCATTCAACTATCGTCACAACGTTGAATTCGCCCGGGCCGGCAACCTGTTCGAGCAGGTTATCCCGAACGAAGCCGGGGTGTTTTCTCAGCACGGCATGCGTTGCGATGACGCGCGCAATGAATTCATCTCGTGCGGCTTGAGGAACCACGAATTTATCTACCCGAAACACGTGACTACCGGACTGGATTGATTTTTCTGGCACGATCAAGCCTTTTCGATACTGGCGAATTCAAGGATGAAGTGCAATTTTGAGTAACGCAGGTCAGGTGGGCGGGATGCGGTAGCATCCGCGCTTTTTGACCGGCCAGTCGAAATTGCAA
>JABEVF010000140.1 GCA_013043965.1 Gallionella sp.
AAACAAAGCGAGCCGATGAAAACAACGAAAAAATGACCTGCGTAGCGTCAATGCTTCACGTTGACTTCACTGCACGGGGAGTTTTGCAAGAGGCTCAGTTATAAATAGCAGCGACGCGTATTTCAATACTGCAAACGGCGTGATTATATTGAAGTTGGCGTTTTATGTGTGCGGTCGAGAGTGCCGGTTTGAACATGCTGCTTACGCAAGGAATAATCCATCCGCGTAAGGTAATATGAGCGCCCGGACAACGATCCGGTCATCCAATTTTCGTTGGATCTGGCTTAGGGGAGGAAAAAAATGGCAGCTCAACCTGAAATCACCAACATGGCCTTGTTCTGCGATTTCGAGAACGTGGCACTGGGCGTGCGCGATGCCAAGTACGCGCAGTTCGATATCAAGAAAGTGCTGGAGCGCCTGCTGCTCAAGGGCAGCATCGTCGTCAAGAAAGCCTATTGCGACTGGGACCGCTACAAGGAATTCAAGGCGACGATGCACGAAGCGGCCTTCGAGCTGATCGAGATACCGCACGTGCGCCAGTCGGGAAAAAACTCCGCCGACATCCGCATGGTCGTCGACGCGCTAGACCTGTGCTACACCAAGGCCCATGTGGACACCTTCGTCATCATCAGCGGCGACTCGGACTTCTCCCCGCTGGTATCCAAGCTGCGCGAGAACAACAAATACGTGATCGGCATCGGCGTGAAGGACTCGACCTCGGACCTGCTCAGCGCCAACTGCGACGAGTTTATTTTCTACGACGACCTGGTGCGCGCGCAGGAAGCGAAACAGAAGCGTGCCGAGAAAAAGACCCCGGTGAAAGCTGCCGCAAGTAAAACCAAACAGCCGGCGGCAAAGGGTGAAGACGACAAGCGTCAGGAAGCGCTGGATTTCATCGTCGAGACCGTCGAGGCCCTGATCGCCGAGCGCGGCTCGGATGAAAAGATCTGGGGCTCCATGGTCAAGACCACGATGCAGCGGCGCAAGCCGGGGTTCACCGAGTCATCCTACGGTTACCGCTCGTTCAAGGAGCTGGTCGAGGATGCGCAACGCCACAAATTTCTGACCGTGATGCGCGATGAGAAGTCGGGTCAGTACACGATTAGATTGCCAGCGGCGGACTGACAGTGGCCGGGGTAGCCCGGCATAACTCTCACATGGCGAGATGCTATAATCCGCGCCCTTTTTGCAAGTGTTGTGCTATGTCCGCCGTATTTAATTTCAAATCCCATTTGTCCGAATTGTTTGCGCAGGCGCAGCAGGTGGTCGCTCCCGAATCCGCAGTAGAGATTTTGCTGGAGCGCCCGAAGCAGGCGGCGCACGGCGATTACTCGTGCAATGTGGCGATGCAGATGTCCAAGGCTTTGCGCAAACCGCCGCGCGACATCGCCCAGGCGCTGATCGCCGCGCTGCCGCAGTCCGATGTGGTGGGCAAGGTGGAGATCGCGGGCGCGGGGTTCATCAACGTGTTTATCACCACGGCGGCCAAACAGGCGGTGGTGCATGCGGTGTTGCAAGCGCGTGAGGCTTACGGGCGCGGTACCGTCGGCGCGGGGCGCAAGGTGGGCGTGGAGTTCGTCTCGGCGAATCCGACCGGGCCTCTGCATGTGGGCCACGGCCGCGGTGCGGCGGTGGGCGATTGCCTGTGCAGCCTGCTGGATGCCGCCGGTTGGGATGTGACGCGCGAGTTCTACTACAACGATGCGGGCGCGCAGATAGACAATCTGACCTTGTCGGTGCAACTGCGTTGCAAGGGCATCACGCCGGACGACCCAAGCTGGCCCGAGTCCGGTTATCGCGGCGATTACATCGCGGATGTGGCGCGAGCCTATCTGGCCAAGGAAAAAGTGGATTCCGACGACCAGCATGCGCAGGCGTCCGGCGATGCGGACGATGCGGAAGCGATACGTCATTTTGCCGTGGCCTATCTGCGCCGCGAGCAGGATCTCGATCTGCGCGCCTTCGGTGTGAAGTTCGATGTGTTCTCGCTGGAGTCCGCGCTGTACAGCGAAGGCAAGGTCGCGGCCACGGTGAACGCGCTGGTTGCCAGCGGGCACACCTATGAGCAGGACGGCGCGCTATGGTTGCGCACCACCGATTTTGGCGACGACAAAGATCGCGTGATGCGCAAGACCGACGGCGGCTATACCTATTTCGTGCCGGACGTGGCCTACCATCTGGGCAAATGGCAGCGCGGTTTCAAGCGAGTCATCAACGAGCAGGGCGCGGATCATCACAGCACGATCACCCGGGTCAGGGCGGGTTTGCAAGCGTTGAACGTCGGCATACCCAAGGGTTGGCCGGACTATGTATTGCACCAGATGGTAACCGTTCTGAAGAACGGCGCGGAAGTGAAGATATCCAAACGCGCGGGTAGTTATGTGACTCTGCGCGATCTGATCGAAGAAGTCGGCTGCGATGCCACGCGCTACTTCCTGGCCGCGCGTCATCCCGATACACAATTGGTGTTCGACATCGATCTGGCCAAGTCTAAAAGCAACGAGAATCCGGTGTACTACATCCAGTATGCGCATGCGCGCATACACACCGTGTTGGCGCAATGGGCGGGCCAGCCGGAAGCGCTGAATGCGGCCGATGTCACCCTGCTGGACAGCGAATATGAAACGGCCTTGCTGCAAAAGTTGATCGATTATCCGCAAGCGATAGAAATGGCGGCGCACGATTTGGCGCCGCATCAAATCGCCTTCTACCTAAAAGATTTGGCAGCAGATTTCCATAGCTACTACAATGCCTCGCGTTTCCTGGTCGAGGATGAGGCTTTGAAATTGGCGCGCCTGGCATTGATCGCGGCTACCGCACAGGTGATGCGCAACGGGCTGGCAGTGCTGGGCGTGAGCGCACCGCAGCACATGTAAATAAAAGGAACGGCATGAGTAGAAATATGGGAAAAAAATCGGATGTCGCCGGCAAGGGGAATCCACTGCTGGTGGGTATACTGGTCGGGCTGATCGTGGGCGCGGGGCTGGCGGCGGGATTCGCGTGGTATCTGATGAAATCGCCCAGTCCTTTCGTCAGCAAAGAGCAGGTCACGGCGAACAAGCCGACTGTCACCGAACAGACCAAGGCCGGAGCCTCTGCGGTAGTCAAACAAGGCGTGGGCGCGCAGGCCGCATCGGGTGTCGGTGACGGTAAGCCGCGCTTCGAATTCTACAAAGTGTTGACCGACAAGCAGGATGTTCCTGCGTTACCCGGCCAGACGAATGCTAAAACGCCAATCGCCAAGCCCCCTGTCGATGCGGGCAAACCCGTCGCCGCCAAGCCCGTCTATTTTTTGCAGGTCGGTGCGTTCGCCAATCAGATCGAGGCGGAAAAGTTGAAAGCCAGCCTGATTATCGATGGCATGGAAGTCACGGTATTGGCGGTAAACACGCCGGACAAAATCCTGCTGCATAAAGTGCGGGTCGGTCCATATCAGGGTGCGGATGAGATGAATCGCGTGCGTGCCAAATTGCAGCTGAAAGGCATCGCCAGCACGCCTATGCGGGAGCAATAAAATTCTGAAACTTTACAGGAGCGAAGCATGAAAAAACTAATGAAACGTCTGATGCTGGCTGCCACCTTGCTGGTGGCGGGTGCGGTGCATGCCGAGCTGTTGTTCGGCAAGGATTACACGATGTTGAATCCTGTACAGCCATCCTCGACCAGCAAGATCGAAGTGCTGGAGTTCTTTTTCTACGAGTGTCCGCATTGTTTCCATTTGCATCCGTTCATTGCCAAATGGGAAAAGTCTAAGGCACAGGATGTCGAAATCAGCTATGTGCCCACGATGTTTCGCGAGTCCACCGAACCGTTGGCTTACGCTTATTACGCGCTTGAGGGGATGGGGCAGATCCAGCAATTGGATGACGCGATCTATCAGGCGATCCACGTGAGCCAAATCAATCTGTACGATTTGGATACGATAGGGGCGTTCGTCAGCAAGCACGGTGTGGACAGGGCGAAATTCGAGGCTGCCTACCAATCTTTCAGCGTGCAAAGCAAGGTGACCCGCGCCAAACAAATGATACGCAGCTATGCTATTCAGGGCACGCCGACGCTGGTGGTGGATGGCAAGTATGTCATCACAGGCCTGCAACCGGAAGACACCATCCGCGTGCTCAATGAGGTGATCGCCAAAGTGCGCAAAGAACGCGTCGGTAAGAAACACTAGATGCAGGAACGGGGATTGTCTGAGGATCATGGAACGAGGATGGTGAAACGAGAGAAAACCGCTGCTCCGCTTTTAACACAATCCTCGCTCCGCAATCCTCGTTCCTTGAACGTCGTTATCAGCGGTGCTTCCAGCGGCATAGGTCTCGCGCTGGCGCGCCACTATCTGGCACGCGGTGCGGTCGTTGCCGTTTTCGCGCGACGCGGCGAATTGCTCGAAGCGCTCTCGGCAGAATTCCCAGACCAGGTCTTTATTTACGCGCTGGACGTGCGCGATGCCGCTGCGGTGCAACACGCGGCGGCGGACTTTATGGCGCGTGCGGGCTGTCCCGATGTGGTGATCGCCAATGCGGGCGTGAGTGTAGGCACACTGACCGAATTCGCCGAAGATATCGCCGCGTTTCAGCAAGTCATGGATATCAATGTGCTGGGCATGGTGAAAACTTTCCAGCCTTTTGTCGCCGCGATGCGCGCCAACTCCTCCCCTGAAACGGGTCAAGCAGGCAAGCCGCGTAGCGGATGCCCGCACAAGGGGAGGTCGGGAGGGGTTCTGGTCGGCATCGCCAGTGTGGCGGGATTTCGCGGCTTGCCCGGAGCTGCTGCGTATTCCGCGTCCAAGGCAGCGGCCATTTCTTATCTGGAATCGTTGCGGGTGGAATTGCGCGGCACGGGGGTGCGCGTGGTGACTATATGTCCGGGCTACATCCGAACACCGATGACCGAGCACAACCCCTATCCCATGCCGTTCATGCTGGATGCCGATGTCGCCGCGGCGCGCATGGCACGCGCCATCGCGCGGCAGACACCCTTCACCGTCATACCCTGGCAAATGGGGCTGGTAGGGTGCGTGCTCAAATGGTTGCCACGTTGTGTGTACGATTATCTCTTCGCGAAAGCTCCGCGCAAACCTAGGAATAATGGTGACGTAAGTCGTAAGTCGTAAGTCTTTCTACTTACGTCTTACTGCCGCTTTATTAACCTTATTCATCCAGCGGCGTGTTGTTCGTTTCGGGCAAAAAAAACAAACCCACCACCGATGCCACGATGAGCAAGCCCACCGGATACCAGAGTCCCGCAGTGGGATTGCCCGCTTTGACACCGAGCAGGGTGATCATAAAAGGCGACAAGCCACCTATCCAGCCCGCGCTCAGATTGTGCGGTAGTGCCACCGCCGTGTAGCGCGTGCGCGCCGGAAACAGCTCCGCCAGCGTGGCAGTTTGTGGCCCGGTGATCAATGCCACGGCCATGAGCGGTATCAGCAGCAGCAAAAAGAGCATCGTCGTTTCTACCTGAGCCGTATCGGCATGTTCCGGCCAGCCTGCGGCTATGAGCGCAACCATCAGAGCCGTCGGCTGGAAGTCGCTGATGGGCGGCTGAGTCGCGATTTGTATCGTGGTGTCGGCCGCGCTTTGCAGCGTGTAGCTCACGCCCAGTTTGGCGAGTAGTTTCTGGCTGCGTTCGCAGTCGTTGCGCGTGTCGGTGAAGGGAGTGTAATGGCAGGCGTTCCCGCGCAACACCACCGTCACGTCGCGGTTGAAGTGTTCCAGCGCGGGATTGCCGTAGTGCATCAGGCCGTGAAATACCGGCAGGATAGACAAACAGCCGAGGATCAAACCCGCGAGCAACACGGGGCGGCGACCGACCCGGTCCGACAGCCAGCCGCACAATACCGTCAGCGGAATGAGCAGCAGCGTGCTCATCATCACCAGTATGCCGGCGGTCTTTGTGTCGAGTTTGACGACTGTTTGCAAATACACGTTGGCGTAAATCTGCGAGGAAAAAAACAGCAGCGAGCCGCCAGCGGAGATGCAGAAGAACAGCAGTGCCATGCGCCCTAAGGTCTTGCGATTGCGCAGACATTCGCGCAGCGGCGTTTTCGACAAGCCGTGCTGCTCGCGCAAACGGCTGAACACCGGTGACTCGTGCATGTTGACGCGACTTTTGAGCGAGATGGCCAACAGCACGGCGGAGAATAGAAACGGCACACGCCAACCCCACTCATGGAATTGCGCATCGCTAAGCCAGGCTTGCAGCAACACCACCTGCAGCGTCGAAACCAGTATCCCCAGCGGGCCCATCAATTGCAGCACGCTGGTGTAAGCGCCGCGTTTGCAGGCCGGCGCGTGTTCGGTGAGATACACTGCCGCGCCGCCGATCTCTCCACCCACCGCGAAACCTTGCAGCAGGCGCAACAGCACCAGCAGTGCCGGAGCCCAGATGCCTACCTGCGCGTAGGTAGGCAAGAGTCCGACCATAAAAGTCGCGCCGCCCATCAGCAGGATGGTGGCGATGAATACCGGGCGACGGCCATATTTGTCGCCCAGCGAACCGAACAGGGCCGCACCCAGGGGGCGCACCAGCATCCCCACTCCGAACGTCGCCAAACTGGCCAGCATCGCGGCGACCGGGTTGTCGGCGGGAAAGAACAGCACGCCGAAATACGTGGCGAGCGACGCGAAAGTCAGGAAGTCATACCATTCGAGAAAGGTGCCGAAGCAAGCCGCGATGGCGACTTTGCGCTGCAGCGAGGTGGCGGGGGCGGGAGCTTGAGTGGACATTGGACTTACCGGATTAACACGCGCCGGATTATTGCCGATAAGCCCGATTAAATATAGTCCGCAAGCACGCGCAGAGTACATACGTGATTGAGGTGTCACAAAAAAATCACCGGCTTGTCATTAAAGTTTCGCATGCCGTAACGAAACTGCGCGCCATGAAGAGTCTGCTCAGGCATTGGCGTTGGTTGCTCCCGCTGTTGTTGTTCAGCGCGGATGCCCATGCTTGGGGGCTTTATACCCACGTCTATTTTGCGCAGTTGTTGCTGTGGGCGGTTCCGCTCACCGATCCGCGCTATCGCCGCGCGATCAAATCCTTTCCCAAGCTGGTGCTGGCAGGCGCGTGTCTGCCCGATCTGGCGTTGTTGAGCGAGCACCCCTGGGGCGAACCGTTCTCCACCACGCACCAATGGCAGCGCGCACGCAAACTGCTGGATGATGCCAGGAGCGATCAGGAATACGCGCTGTCGCTGGGTTTCGTCAGTCATCTGCTGGTGGACGTGATCGCGCATAACCACTTTGTTCCGGCGCACGAGAAGATGTGGGGCGATGTGCCGGTGTTGACACATGCGGTTTGCGAGTGGGCGATGGACACGCACATCCGCCCGCATTTGTTTGCCGAGCCTGCCGATCTGATGCGTGCGCACAGCGGCGAATTGGCGGGCTATGTGGCGCAACACTTCGCGTGCCCGCTGAATCTGGCCAAGCGCGGCGTGGACATCCTGGCCGGAGCAGAAAGTCTGCTACGTGCCAGTAGGCTGTCGGACTGCTGTTATCAGGGCGCGCGCTTGCTCGATGCGGGGATGCAGCGCCGCTTCAATTTCTATCTGAAAAAGACCGGCGCACATTTGATGCATATCGACAGGGTTCTGCTCGGCGAAGAGCCGGTGTGGGATGCTAACCCAGCCAGCTCTGACTCTGGCTTGCGCCGACGCATCGCACTCATCACGCCATTACAACTACGCCATCGTGTGCCGTTGCCGCGGGATGTATTTAGCGAGGCTTAAACGGCCCATTTGAAATGGCCCACGGTCTCGCAGAGGGCTTTGGAGGAATTTGCCAGGGTGGTCATCTCGTTTCGCGCCTGCTCGATATCGCTCGCCGTTTTTGAGCTGATGGTCGCCACCGAATCGATGTTGCGCCAGATGTGTTGGCTCGCTGCCGACTGGTCTTCGGTGGACGAAGCGATCTGACGCATCATTTCCGAGACGACATGCATGGAGTCCTCGATCTGGTGCAGCAACTGGCCCATGCCCTCGCCATGCAGCACGCCTTGCGCAACTTCTTGTTTGGCCAGCATCATTGCCCTGCTCGCTTCGGCGGTCTCGCTTTCGATGCTCTGGACGATCTTGGTGATGTCCGAGGTCGCATCGGTGGTGCGTTCCGCCAGTTTGCGTATCTCACCGGCGACCACGGCAAAGCCGCGACCCTGTTCTCCGGCGCGCGCCGCCTCGATTGCCGCGTTGAGTGCCAGCAGGTTGGTTTGTTCCGCGATGCCCTTGATCATCTTGCTGACGTTGCCGATGCGTTGCATCGCGGTATTCAGTTCGCCTATGGTTTTGACAGAAGAGCCGACAGTGTGGTCGATCTGCCCCAATGCGAGTATGGTCGACTGGCCGGTTTCACGACCAGATTGAACCAGCGCCAAAGTCTGTTTGGCCGCGTCAGAGGCATTCCCCACATTCGTGGCGATCTTCTTGCTGGTGTTACCCATGGATTCGATAGCATCGCTTACTTGGGATACCTGGGCGGATTGCTGCTTGGCATTGGCGGTGACGGAATGCGCCATCTGGCTGACCCCGTGGGCCGTCTTGTGGGTCTGGTCTGCCGAAATATGGACTCCGTGCAGGATGGCTTCGAAGCGGGCGATGAAATGGTTGATCGTGCCGGACAGGTGGCTTATTTCGTCGTTGTTATGTGCAGGCAGCCGTCGGCTCAAGTCGCCATTGTGCAGATGGCTGATCTCGCTGACGATACCTTCCAGGCGCTTGCGCAGGGACTGGCCGAACAGCGTTTGCGAGACTGTGGTCATAATGCCCAGCGCTAGCATGGGTAGGAGCACCACCCATAGGATGTTGCTCATCACCGTGTCGATTCTTTGTTCCGATGCCAGCTCGGTTGCCTGGTTAACGGCAACCAGGCTATCCAGCTCTTTCACCATCGGGGCTAGGTGCATGCTGTACATGGCATCCGGGATTTGCAATGCATCGGCCGGATTGGTCGTCGCGATATTGATTGCCCCCCTGAAACCTTGCGCATAAGCCGCCCATTTTTTGGACAGATCTTCCAGCAGGTCGTGCATGGCAGGATCGGCTGACGAGGTGAGACGTTTCTGCAATTCTCGGATATGCAAATCGGCCTGCTCCAGTTGTGCCGCCGAGTCTGCCAGGATGGGGTCGGTGCGGCTCACAGCCAACGCGGTCGCCTTGATCTCGATCACGCTGATGTCCATCGTCTGCATGGACTGGTAGCTATGGAACTCTTGGCGTAATCGGCTCAGGTTGATCATGACAAAAACGATGACGGCGAGCATGCCAAACAGCGATATTCCTGTCATCAGGCGCAGCTGTTTTTGTAATGTGAGCGTTTTGAAGAAGGCTGGTGATTTCATGGTTTATAAGATCCTGGGAGTGTAGATGGAAGGATGTGAAGATGGGTCAGATCAAGATGAGCGACAGCCATGCGATCACCGCGCCCAGTGCCGCACCGGCCAGCACATCGCTGGGATAGTGCAGGCCGAGTATCGGGCGGGACAGCGCGACCAGCAGGGCGAACGGTGCGACCAGCCATGTTAGTGAGGGGAAGTAGGCGGTGGCGACGATACTGAACGCTACCGCGTGCATGGTGTGGCCGGAAGGGAAACTGAATTGATCCAACGTCCTGCCCACGCAGACGATGGCGGGATAGACATTGAAAGGGCGCGGGCGCAGGGCTTTGCCCTTGATGAGCTTGTATATCACCGTGCCGACCAATGCAACCGCCAGCATGTGCAGCACGGCGGGCAGCGCATCGATCCGGTAGCGCACTAGCAGCGCGGCCATCAACGTGTACCAGAACACACCGTCACCCAGCCGACTCGAGATGCGAAACAGGTTGCGCACAGTGAAGTTGCGGCTCTGCCGGTTGCAGAACACGCAGAGTTCAACGTCGTAGCGATTAATCCGTTGCAGCGGCAGTTTCAGGTTGGACATGATTGGCTCCCTGTGCGCGTACGGTGTCGAACAACACCGCTTCCATCTGGCCCATGATGTGTTCCCAGGTCAGCGACTCGACCGTGTGCCGCGCCTCGTGACGCAAGCGCTGCACGCGACCCATGTCCGAGATCAGGCTCTTGGCCTGTGTGATGAACGCGGCGGTATCATCGAACGGCACCAGCAATCCGTTCACCTCGTGGCGTATGTGTTGCTTCGCGGCAGCATAGTCGTAAGCAATCGTGGCCAGGCCGCTGGCCATGGCCTCGACGGTGACATTGCCGTAAGTCTCGGTCAGACTGGGGTAGAGAAAAATATCGCCGGAGGCGTAGTGTTGGGCCAGAGCCTCCCCGGTCTGCATGCCGACAAAGATCGCATCGGGATGCTGTCTCTGCATCTCGGCACGGGCCGGGCCGTCACCGACGATCACCAGTTTTGCGCGCGTATCCACGGTGTGCATCTCCCGGAATGCCTGGAACACGACCGGCAGATTCTTCTCCGCCGCGATGCGGCTCACCAGCATCACGACTGGCGTGTCCTCGTCCACACCCCAGGAGGCGCGCAACCCGGCATCGCGTTTTCCGGGTTGGAACAACTCCGCATCCACTCCGCGCGACACCACCAGCACATTTTGATAGTTATCCTGTTCCAGTTCGCGCTGCAAAGATGTCGTTGGAACCAGGGTGCAATCGGCTTTGTTGTGGAAATAGCGCAAATAGGCGGCGATGGGTCTCTTCAACAGGCCGATACCGTAATGCTGCGTGTAGTTCTGGAAGTTGGTGTGAAAGTCGGTGCTCACCGGCAAGTTCAATTTGCGCGCGGCGGAAAGAGCCGACCAACCCAGCGGCCCCTCGGTGGCGATATGCACGATGTCGGGGCGTTGCTGCCTCCACAAGCGCACCAATGTCCCTTTTGCGGGCAGGCCGGACTTCAGTTCCGGGTAGCCGGGGATGGGCATGCCGGAAACCAGCGTCTCCTCGTAGCCGTCCGCTTTCGCCGCGATATCCTGCTTGTGCTGGCGCGGGCGGATCATGTGGATGTGATGCCCTTGCTGGCGCAAGCCATCCACCATGCGCCCGATGGTGATGGCAACGCCATTCACTTCGGGCAGATAGGTTTCGGTAACCAGCGCGATATTGAGTTGCGCTGAACGATGCGGGATTATGTGTGGAGTATTCATGCCGCGCATGCTGCCGCGCGTATATGAACTTTTGATGAAGCTTTCTTGAAGAGTTGGTGACGGCGTCGTTCAAAAGATAAAAATCTGGACCCGGAGGCCGCCACAGTACATCCCCAGTTTTGCTTGTGCTCTGCGTTCCCTGCGGCGGTGATGTCTTGATCAGGCCAGCAACACCAACCCCCAAACCACGACGACATTGACTAGACTCACCAGCACTGCCGAACTGCCGATGTCCTTGGCACGTTTGGCGAGGTCGTGATTCTCCAGCGAGATCCGATCCACGGTGGCTTCGACAGCGGAGTTGAGCAGCTCGACAATGATCACCAGCAGCACGCTGCTTATCATCAAGGCTTTACCGAGCCCGGCCACGGGCAGCCAGAATGCGAGCGGGATGAGGATGGCAGCGAGCAGTACTTCTTGCCGGAACGCGTCTTCGTGCTTGTAGGCGGCGCGAAATCCGGCTAGCGAATAGCCGAAGGCGTTCAGCAAACGGCGCAAGCCAGTTTTACCTTTGTAAGGGCTTTCCATTGGGTGACTCCAAGAAATAACGGGTGTTCGTTAGCGATACCACAGTGCGACAGTATCAGCAAAAAAACGCGCACCGGGAAGAGTGCGCGCAAAAGGAGGAAGGCGAAATTCGGGTGCTAGCTGGGCTGGCGCATGAAATGTTTGGCGTATCTTGGGTTCATGCGCGACACCGGTAACAGGATGAACAGGTCGGCGGTATTGAAATCCGGATCCCATGCGGGTTGGCCGGCGATGTATGCGCCCAGGCGCAGATAGCCTTTGATCAGCGGCGGGACGGACACGTCCAGATTCCGGTTGAGTGCGTGCAGGGGTAGCGGACAGTGCGGAAACACGCTGTATTCTGCGGGTGCGGAATGCAGTTTGTGTACTTTGTCGTAGACGCTGGCGGCATAGTGTCCGCCGTCGCCCATGCTGATGCTGGCACAGCCGATCAGGTATTCGTGCCCGTTTTTGCCGATGTAGTCCGCCAGGCCGCTCCATAGCTGGGTGATAGTCGCGCCATCGCGGTAATCGGGATGCACGCAGGAGCGCCCCACTTCCACCATGCGGTTGCGCAGATGCACCAAGCGTGTCATGTCGAATTCGGTTTCTGAATAATAGCCACCCGCGTTCACGGCTTGCTCCGGCGGCAGCATGCGATAGGTGCCGACAACTTTGTCGTTCTCGTTATCGCGTACCAGCAAGTGGTCGCAAAAACTATCGAAGCGATCGATGTCCATGCCCAGTGCCGCGCTGGGCAATTTCGCGCCCATTTCTTCCGCGAATACTTTGAAGCGGATGCGCTGAGCTTCTTGTACTTCCGCTGCGGTTCGGGCGAGGCTGAAGCCAAGTTTGTTGCGCGGCGCGTGGCCGGGCAGGCGATTCAAATCGAGCATGGGTGATCTCCTATCGGGTTGGAGAGTGAACATTAGCCAGCCGATATTGCACGGCGGTTACGGAAATATGAAAAATTAGTGACGCTGTCGTGCCGACGCCGCGCTCCTTTCCAAAGGTGGTGAAAGCAGCAGGCAATGCAGCGATGGCGCGTAGAGTTCATCGGGGCGAGGATTCGGATGCGTCTCTTCATTGAGTGCGCGCAGCATCGCCTGGATGCGCAGGTGCGCGCTGTTTTTCAGGGCGCGCCTGTCGGTATGCAAACCCTGCAGTGGCAGCGTGGCGACGAGACGTACCTGCAGATTCTGCGCGCACAAGATGCGCCACATCGAGGCGGCGAAAGAAATATCGCCGATATAGGCGGGGATGTCGCTGCGTTGCCCGAATTTATCCTGATAACGAATCGCGATAGGGTGCAGCGGCACGCCCGCGTCAAGCGCGGGCTGCAATAGCGACGAATGGAAATGGGCCACCGCGGCACCGTCCGTGGTCGTGCCTTCCGGAAATACGGCGAGGCATTCGCCGAGTTTCAGCAACTTGACCAGTTGCACATTGATGCGAGCTGCCGAGCGCGCATTGCCGCGTTCGATGAATAGAGTTTGGGCGCGCGCGCACAACCAACCAATGACCGGCCAGCGGCGCACTTCGGATTTGGCCACAAAGCGCATCGGTACTACCGCGTTGAGAACGAACACATCCAGCCAGGAAATGTGATTGGTGACGATCAGGCCGCTGCGCACTTCATGCAACGGATCGTCGTCGTCGATCGCTATGCGGATGTCGAAGATATGCAGCAGGCCGACGGACCAGCTCTGCAGGATGTGCCGCCGCACAGACAGGCCAAACCACGGGTAGCAGACCGCTATCATCAAGGCATAAATGATATGTAACGCGAGGCGGGAGGCGCGGAATAGCGCGATGAGATGAGTAGTCAAAATGTTTCCCCGATTCAATCCGTGGATAGCACGGAGAACACCGATATGGTGCAGAGGCACTCCAGTGTCCTGGCCAGTCCCAGCCGGAACAGCAAAAAACAAATGCCGCGTTCCATGTATTCCGAGTTATCTGCGCTGTGCTGTGTCATAGCATCATTGCCTCGATACGGCATGCGCTTTTTCTACGAACAAACTGTTGCCGGAAATCTTCTTCGCCATTTTTTTCGAATCGCTCATGGCATCGGATACCTCGTGGAATGATGTGAATTGCTCAGGCGATACTTTGATTGCACCGATCGACAGGCTGGTCAGCGGATGAAACACCAACGATCCGTCGTGCGCTCTACGGTGATAGCCGCCCCCGGCCAGATGCTCCTCGTTGAACAGCAAGGAAGATGCTTGCGCGAACGAATCCAGCGCGTTCTCGCAGCGCGTTTTCCAATCACGGCTTTGCATCAGGAGGATGAAATCGTCGCCGCCTATGTGCCCTATAAAGTCCAGCTTGGGATCGCATGCCCAATTGAGGATGCGACCGGTGAGCTGAATCATTTCGTCGCCTTTGCGGTAGCTGTAGGTTTCGTTGAAAGGCTTGAAGTGGTCGAGATTGCCGTAACAGGCGATGAAAGAGGTTCGGCTCTGCAACAGATGTTCGATGCGCCGGTTGACGGGCACATGGCCGGGCAACAGCGTCAGGGGGTTGGCGTGGCGCGACGCCTCGAGTTGCATCTGTGTCAGTTCGCGTAACAGATCCTGCCCGGAGGCGACACCGATGTAGCGGCCTTGTTCGGTGATGATGAAACCATCCGCAAAATGTCCGCTGTCCGCTTCGGCAAGAAATTGGCTCAGCTCCTCTATCGGCATATTCTTTTCCACCAGCAGCGGCTCGGTTTGTAACTGCTCTTTGCAGGGGTCTTTCCTCGGCAGTCCCCGCTCGCAGTGCCGCGCAAAGCAGCCGATGAAGTGCTTGCGGTTGATGATACCTAGCGGTACGCCGTTTCTGACCACCGGGAGGATGTGCAGGGTCGAATCGGACAAGAAGCGCTCGAGGATGATTTCGTTAGCCGTATCCGGATGCGCAGGTTCGATGTAGGTGAGAAGTTTGCGCGCGGTGATTTGCACATGATGATGAGAGGTTAGCTGCGGGGCCAACGCGACGTTCGACGCATTGATGATACGGCTGGTTTCACTGTTGGCTATCAGCGGCGGAGTCGGGCTGGGGCGGGCGATGAAATACCCTTGCCCGAGCGCGATGCCGAGATCCTTGACGGCTTTTAACTCGGCTTCCGTTTCCACGCCTTCTGCGATGACGCGTGTGCCGCAATGTTGCGCGATGCTCTGGATGGATTTGAGAAACTGCAATTTAACCGGATCCCGGTCCACGCCTTGCACAAAGTGCATATCGATTTTGATGAAGTCGGGCCGCAGTTCGGACCATAGACGCAGGCTGGAAAATCCCGCGCCCAGGTCGTCTATAGCGATTTGAAATCCCATTGCGCGATAGTGCAGCAGCGCGTTGCGCATCACCTCGAAATCGAAAGTCGGCTGATTCTCGGTGATCTCAATGACCACTTGCGCGGGGTCTAGTTCGAGTGCGCGCATGAACTCCAGCGTCTGGCCATTTTTGAAACTAGGGTGGGTCAGCGTTTCCGAACTGACGTTGAGAAAGAGTTTGCCAGGCAATTTCAGTTTGGCAAAAGATTCCAGCACGATCTGGCGCGACAGCATCTCGATTTCCAGCGACAAACCCTGTTGCTCCGCCGCGCAAAATAAATTGATCGGCGAATGCAGGTGGCTGTCTGCCGGGCCGCGTATCAGACCCTCGAAACCCAGAAATCCACCTTCCCCCAGGTCGACGATGGGCTGGAACAACGCGCTCAGCTTGCGCTGTACCAGAATCTCATGCAATGGCGATACGCTTTCAGCCATCGCTGGCGACATAGCAAGGTTCGCCAGCAATTGCATGCGCGGTGGGCGAAGTGCGGAATGTTTTTTCTCGACCGGCGATAGCGCAGTTGGCATGGCGTTCTCCTGGCTGCTGTCATTAAGGAAAGGCACGATAACGAGGAGTTGTTACGCCGTTATTACAGTTTGAAGCTGCCGAATACGCCACTTCAATTATTGGCGTGGGAGTTTTTCAATTGGTTCTAATGCATACGCCATATGACGTATTTGGCTTGCGATACATTTTACCTACACTGACATTGCAATATACCTCGACCCTCTTCATGCCATCTTAAAGGAGCAAGGAAATGATACATAAATACTGCCGTTTTTTGGCTGTCACAAGCAAAAAACACTTGAAAATATCCATGGCTGGTGTAGCCATGTGCGCAAGTTTGGCCGGTGTTTCGAACAGTTATGCCGGTGACACTTTTGATATGGGTAACGACAAGTCAATCACGATCAGTTTTGGCTTGAGAACTAGTTATACCAATCTGCAAAATGGCGCGCCAAACGGCACGTCCAATTCAAATACATTCAATGTGGATAACACCCGTTTGTATATTAGTGCACAGCTCAACAAAATGATCAGCGGCACTCTAAATACAGACCGTGATGCCTTGGGAAATATCGTTTTGATGGATGGTTTTACCGAGATCGCATTGGATGAAGATTTCAATCTTAGGGCCGGAAGGTTGTTGCCACCGTCCGACAGATCCAATCTGGATGGTCCTTTTTACCTGAATACATGGCAATTCCCTTTCGTCTCGCAGTATCCCAATGTTGCGATAGGTCGCGACAACGGTATGCTGGCCTGGGGTAAGCCGATGGATGGCAAGATCGTATACTCGGTTGGAACATTTACCGGACACAATGCCATTCAAGGTGGCTCCGATGCTGCCGGAAAAGCATTATTTGCAGGGCGATTAGCAATCAATTTCCTCGATCCGGAACCGGCACCAGCATATTACACGGCGAGCACATATTATGGCTCTAAGGATATCCTGACCTTAGGGTTTGTCTTTCAAAATCAAAAGAATGGTGTCGGTTCATCAGCGACGGCACAGGGCGACTACAACTCCTGGAATACCGATTTGTTATTTGAAGAAAAGGTTGCTGGTGACGGTGTGGTTACGATGGAAGGAGCCTATTACAAATATGGCTTAGGGGCCGTCGATTGTGGCTCAGGTGAACCCGGTTCTCTCCCTTGTAACGCGGCTCCCAATGCAACAAATGTAGGCGGATTGGTAGCAGGTACCGCTTATCTCGCAACCTTGGAATACATGTTCCCTCAGCAGATCGGCATTGGCAAGCTTCAGCCTTTCGTCAGGGTTCAGAATTTCCATCGGAATATATCGCAGACGACAGACAAGCAAAGTGATCTTGGCGTTAACTACGTTATCGATGGGCATAACGCCAGAATTAGTGCGGTCTATTCGAGGTTGAGTGACAACCGATTGATTGCTTCTATGGCTAATCAAAACCAGTTGATAGTTGGTTATCAGTTCCAATTCTAGGCATAAATCTAAGCACGAAAAGATCGGCCGTGTTCGCTTGTTGGAGTGCCGCGCCCGTTGCGGCATGAAGGCGGGAGGATCTAAGTAGGATGACGTATTCATAGTTCGTTCTGAAAACAATATGCTTAGTTACGCAGACAAGCTTTTTGATTCAAATGTTATTCACTTCTCACACAGAAATTTAAGGAGTCTTTGAAATGTTTAAAAAAATGCCTGTTGTCCCCGCTGGTTGTTCTGCTGAGCCGGTCAGCAAAACTTCGTTCTTACCAATGCACAAAAAGCTCACGCTGGCCGTGACAGGTGCATTATTTATCGCTTGCGCCGGAAGCTCTTTCGGTGCTGCACCGCCGACAGACAAGGTTGATACAACGCATCTGGCCGTGACTGATACCGAGGTCACCGTCGGGCAGCTCCATTCATCGACAGGGACGATGGCGATATCGGAGACCGGGGCCATCGAAGCAGAAAAGCTGGCGATCGGCCAGATCAATGCGATGGGCGGGGTGCTCGGCCGGAAGATAAAGCTGATCCAGGAAGACGGTGCCTCCGACTGGCCGACATTCGCGGAAAAGGCCAAGAAGCTGCTGGAAGAAAATCATGTCGCGGCAATATTTGGCTGCTGGACATCGGCTTCGCGCAAAGCGGTGCTTCCTGTTCTGGAACGCGACAATGGGCTGTTGTATTACCCGACATTTTATGAGGGGCTGGAACAATCCAAAAATGTCGTTTACACCGGACAGGAAGCCACGCAGCAGGTTTTTGCGGGCCTGGACTGGGTCGCAAAAACAAAAAATGCGAAGACTTTTTACCTGATAGGTTCTGACTATATCTGGCCACGCACAACGATGAAATTGGCGCGCAAGTACATCGAGACCGTATTGCACGGGTCGGTTGTGGGTGAAGAATACGCCGCGCTGGGAAGTACCGATTTCGGTTCGACGATTAACAAGATACGCCTGAAGAAACCCGATGTGATTTACGCGGCTGTGGTGGGCGGGTCGAACGTGTCCTGGTTCAAGCAGCTTAAGGCTGCTGGCATTACCGGCAAGGATCACACGTTGCTTACTTTGTCGGTAACAGAGGATGAGGCCAATGGTATCGGCGGTGAGAATCTGGTCGGTTTCTATTCGGCGATGAAATACTTTCAGTCCCTCGACACGCCGCGCAACAAGGAGTTTGTGAAACAGTTCAAGGCAAAGTGGGGTGCTGATGCGCCGATTGGCGATGTGACCCAGGCTGGCTATGAAGGGCCGTGGATATGGAAGGCCGCGGTTGAGAAGGCCGGCAGTTTCGATACCGACAAAGTGGCGAAGGCCGAGGAAAGCGGTCAAATCAGCTTCGACGCGCCGGAAGGTATGGTTTACCTCGAACCCAACCACCATTTGAAGACCCGCCTCAGGATTGGCGAGTGGAGAACGGATGGTCAGGCTGACATCGTGTACACCTCGGATTACATCATGCCCAATCCATTTCCCACGGGCTATTGATCGAAATGCTGTCATCCATCATGCAGGCTGTGATGGATGGCAATGCGCGTAATCAACAACAGAATTTAGGTCATTGGAGATATTGCAATGGGTGGTTATTCGATATCGGATTTATGGTCAATCCTGGTGATGCAAGGGTTCTCCGGCTTGAGTCTGTTCAGTGTGCTGCTGTTGATGGCTCTGGGCCTGGCGATCATTTTCGGACAAATGGGCGTCATCAATATGGCGCATGGCGAATTCATGACGATAGGGGCGTACACGATTTACATGTTCTCGAAAGTCACGGAACAATATTTCCCCAGTCTGATGCCCTATTATTTTGTGGTCGCGATATTTGCGGCATTCGGGTTTGCTTTCGCGGCCGGATATCTGGTCGAATACTTGCTGATCAGGCATCTCTACAAGCGGCCGCTGGATACGCTGCTGGCTACCTGGGGCCTGAGTCTGATCATGCAGCAGATCTTCCGGACCGTGTTCGGGGCTCGGGAAGTCAGCGCGACGCTGCCGGACTGGCTGATGGGATCATGGAAGCCGACGCCGGATATCGATATCCCCCTTAACGGCCTGTTCGTGATGGCGATATCCATCGTCGTGACGGCTGCGGTCGTCCTGTTCCTGTACCGGTCTTCCTGGGGACTCAAGGTGCGCGCAACCACGCAGAACAGGGTAATGGCCGGTTCGGTCGGCATCAACACCAGGAAGGTCGACAGGGTAACGTTTGCAGTCGGCTGCGGAATAGCCGGCATAGCGGGGGCGACTTTTACGACGATCGCATCGACCGGGCCGACCAGTGGCTCGCTGTATATCGTGGATACGTTTCTGGTGGTGGTGTTTGGCGGGGCAGGCAGCGTGATCGGCACCGTCTCATCCGCATTCTCGATTGCCCAGGCGCAATCCATCCTGACATTTTTCCTGACCAACGCGATGGGCAAGGTGGTCACTTTGCTGACCATCATCATCATCCTGATGATGCGGCCGGAAGGCCTGTTCACCAGCAAGGTCAGAAAATAGACTCATAAAGGAAAAATGATGAATGCTTTTTACACTAAGTGGATGGGCGGTAAAAAAGGGGCGATCGAGCTCGCGGTATTGGCCGTGTTTATCTTTGTCGTGATGCCGCTGTGGTTGGACATTTTCCGTCTGAATCTGGTCGGGAAATATCTGACCTATGCTTTTGCCGCGGTGGGACTGGTGATGGTCTGGGGTTATGGCGGCATACTGAGTCTGGGGCAGGGCGTTTTTTTCGGGATCGGCGGTTACTGCATGGCGATGTTTCTGAAGCTGGAGGCATCCGATCCGGTGAGCACGGCCCATCAGACCACACCGGGCATCCCTGATTTCATGGACTGGAACCAGATCACCCACTTGCCGTTGTTCTGGGAGCCGTTTCACAGCCTGATCTTCAGCCTGGCCGCGGTCATCCTGGTGCCAGTTGCACTGGCCTACGTGATCAGCACCGCAATGTTCAAGAGACGGGTAGGCGGGGTTTATTTCTCTATCATTACCCAGGCGATTGCGGCGATCCTGACGATACTGGTGGTGGGGCAGCAGGGCCTGACCGGCGGGATCAACGGGATCACCGACCTCAAGACGATACACGGCTGGAATATCAATACCGACTCGGCGAAATACATCCTGTATTTCCTGAATGGCGTATTGCTGTTAGCCGTGATCATGCTGTGCAGATTTCTTCTTTCTTCCAAGTTCGGTCGCCTGCTGCTTGCGATGCGCGACAAAGAGGACAGGGTCAGATTCTCGGGCTATGACGTCGCCAACTTCAAGATATTCACGTTCAGTGTGGGTGCGGCTATTTCTGCGATCGGCGGAGCGATGTTTACGCTGCAGGTGGGGTTCATGTCCCCCTCGCTGATCGGCATCGTTCCGTCGATCGAGATGGTGATTTTTGCGGCAATCGGCGGGCGCATTTCGCTGGTCGGGGCTGTGTATGGAACGCTGCTGGTCAACTACGGAAAGTCGGCATTTTCAGAATCGTTCCCTTCGCTTTGGCTTTTGCTGATGGGCGCACTGTTTATCGGGGTCGTCATGCTTTTTCCGAACGGTTTGGCCGGTCTATACGATGTTTATTTTAAGAAGTGGGTGGAACAATTGGCAATCAGGCTCAAGAAAGTTTTCCCTTTGGAAAAACTGAAACCAGTTAAAGCGGAGATCAATCATGAGCAATGATTTAGTGTTGGCGATCGAGGATCTGACCGTTTCGTTCGATGGTTTCAGGGCGGTGGATGGCTTGAATCTGTATGTGGAAAAAAACGAGTTGCGTGTGATTATCGGGCCGAACGGCGCAGGGAAGACCACAGTGCTGGATCTGATCTGTGGAAAGACCAGGGCGACCGGCGGTTCGATCAAATTCAACGGTATTGAGCTCACCAAATTCCCCGAATACAAGATCGTTCAGACCGGGGTAGGCCGGAAATTCCAGACGCCTTCGATCTACGAAAATCTGTCTGTACTCGAGAATCTGGAGATCTCATTCCCGAGAGGGCGCAGCGTATTCGGTTCATTGATGTTCAAGCGCACCCAGGATGTGACCGACCGCATTCTGGAAACCGCCGAGATGATTTTTCTTTCCGAACAACTGGATGCGCAAGCCGGCTTGCTTAGCCATGGCCAGAAGCAATGGCTGGAGATCGGCATGTTGTTGATCCAGAACCCGGAGCTGCTGATGCTGGATGAACCGGTGGCCGGAATGAGCGTTTCAGAACGGGAAAAAACCGCAGAGCTGCTTAACAAGGTTTCTAACGGGCGCTCAGTGATCGTGATCGAACACGACATGGAATTCGTCAAACGCATCGCGCATAAGGTCACGGTATTGCACCAGGGCAAGGTGCTGGCGGAAGGGAATATGGACACAGTACAAAACAATCCGAAAGTCATTGAAGTTTATCTGGGGCACTGAGGAACTTATGTCTAGTCACATTTTTAGCGTTGCCGGACTCGATTCCGGATACGGGCAGAGCCAGGTCATACACAATTTGAATCTTGACGTGGGCAAGCGCGAGATTGTCGCAGTGATGGGCCGCAACGGCATGGGAAAAACCACGCTGTTCAAGACCCTGATGGGGATTATTCCCTCATTCCGCGGCGAAATTTCGGTGGATGGCAACAAGGTTGACGGCCTTGAATCCTACCAGCGCGTCAAGCAGGGTCTGGCTTACGTTCCGCAGGGACGGATGATTTTTTCCCATATGACGGTGGTCGAGAATATCCAGACCGGCCTTCCCGCTGCTGCGGACGGAGTGGTTCCGGAAGAGTTGTACGCGCTGTTCCCGGTACTGTTCGATATGCGCACGCGCAAGGGCGGAAACCTGTCCGGTGGGCAGCAGCAGCAACTGGCGATCGCGCGCGCCCTGGCGACCAATCCCAAGGTGCTGTTGCTGGATGAGCCGACCGAGGGGATACAGCCTTCCATCATCAAGGATATAGCCAAGACTCTGAAGGAGATCAGGGATCTGCGCGACCTGACAATCATTGTTTCCGAGCAGGTGCTCAGTTTCACTCTGGATATTGCCGACCGTTTTTTTGTGATCGACAAAGGAAAATTTGTTTATGAGGATATGTGCGCGAATGTCGACGCAAAAACCATCAGCAAATATCTCTCGATTTAAATTTCAACCGGCAATTTAAAACTCGATCGGTAATTTGTATCCCGATCGGGAATTCGAGAGTAACGCAGCAACGATTTAATTTTTTACCAGGAGGAACATCATGGCAGAAACACTCATCAAGGTTGATCTGAAACAATCCCCATACCAGAACGAGAATATCCATAACCGCTGGCATCCAGACATCCCGATGGCGTGCTGGGTCAAGCCCGGCGAAGATTTCATACTCGAGACCTACGACTGGACCGGCGGGTTCATCAAGAACAATGACAGCGCCGATGACGTGCGCGATATAGATCTGTCCATCGTGCATTTCCTGTCCGGTCCGGTCGGCGTGCACGGCGCAGAGCCGGGCGATCTGCTGGTGGTCGACTTGCTGGATATCGGAGCCAAGCCGGAGAGCCTGTGGGGCTTCAACGGATTCTTCTCCAAGAAAAACGGCGGCGGATTCCTGACCGATCATTTCCCCTATGCGCAAAAATCCATTTGGGACATCCAGGGCATGTTCACCAAAAGCCGCCATGTGCCCGGCGTGAATTACGCCGGGCTGATACACCCCGGACTGATCGGCTGCCTGCCCGATCATGGTTTGTTATCCAAATGGAATGAGCGTGAGACCGGCTTGATCGCAACCGAACCGGACCGCGTTCCGCCGCTTGCCAATCCGCCGTTTCCGTCCACCGCGCACATGGGCAAGCTCAAGGGTGATGCCAAAGCCAAAGCGGCTGCTGAAGGTGCGCGCACCGTGCCGCCGCGGGAACATGGCGGAAATTGCGACATCAAGGATCTGTCGCGCGGTTCTAAGATCTACTTCCCGGTCTATGTGAAAGGTGCCGGATTGTCGGTGGGTGATCTGCATTTCAGTCAGGGCGATGGCGAGATCACTTTCTGCGGTGCGATCGAAATGGCCGGCTGGGTGCACATGAAGGTCGAGATCATCAAGGGTGGTATGGCGAAATACGGTATCAGGAACCCGATCTTCAAACCCAGTCCGATCACGCCAAACTACAACGACTATCTGATCTTCGAAGGCATCTCGGTTGACGAAGCGGGCAAGCAGCATTACCTCGACGTGAACGTGGCGTACCGGCAAGCCTGTCTGAATGCGATCGAGTACTTGACCAAGTTCGGTTATACCAAGGCGCAGGCGTATTCGATACTGGGTACTGCACCGGTGCAGGGTCATATCAGCGGTGTTGTCGATATTCCCAACTCCTGCGCCACGCTGTGGTTGCCGACGCAGATATTCGAATTTGACATCAGTCCCAATGCGTCAGGGCCGGTAAAGTTTATCACCGGTGGCGATGACATTCCCTTATCACTTGATTTGAAATAAACCATGCCTACCTACGATTACCGGTGTCCTGATTGCGGGACCTTCGAGGCGATGCGCCGGATCGCCGATCGCGATGCGCCTGCGGTTTGTCCGCAATGCGGCTTGCAGGCAGAGCGGGTACTGATTGCGGCACCCTATCTGGCCGACATGGCGAGCGATGTGCGCCATGCGATGGCAACCAACGAGAAGTCCAGCCACGAACCCAGGCTGTCATCTTCATACCGCCACCCCAAGGGTTGCGGCTGTTGCAAGACATCGAAAAAAGAGAATGCCTCGACACCGGCCGCCCCCAAGTCCTTTGCCAACAGGCGGCCGTGGATGATCAGTCACTAGGCAATCCCTTTTAACCCGTTGCAGAAATTAACCAGTCCCAGAGAGGTTTAACATGATTCACGGCGATATTTCCAGCAGCAATGACACCGTCGGCGTGGCGGTCGTCAATTACAAGATGCCCCGCCTGCACACCAAGGCGGAGGTCCTCGAGAATGCCCGCGCGATCGGGCGCATGATAGAAGGCATGAAAGTCGGACTACCCGGACTCGATCTCGTGATTTTTCCTGAATACAGCACACACGGGATCATGTATGACAGCACCGAGATGTATGAAACCGCCGCTACCGTGCCGGGTGAAGAGACCGCGATATTCGCCGCAGCATGCCGCAACGCCAGGGTCTGGGGGGTGTTCTCGCTCACCGGCGAGCGGCATGAACAGCACCCGCACAAGGCCCCCTACAACACGCTGATCCTGATGAACGACCAAGGCGAGATCGTGCAGAAATACCGCAAGATCATGCCCTGGGTGCCGATCGAAGGCTGGTACCCGGGCAACTGCACCTATGTTTCGGAAGGGCCCAAGGGGCTGAAGGTGAGCCTGATCATCTGCGACGACGGCAATTACCCGGAGATCTGGCGCGACTGCGCGATGAAGGGCGCAGAATTGATCGTGCGCTGCCAGGGTTACATGTACCCCGCAAAGGAACAGCAGATACTGATCTCCAAGGCGATGGCGTTTGCCAACAACACCTACGTGGCGGTGGCCAATGCGGCAGGTTTTGACGGGGTGTACTCGTATTTTGGGCACTCGGCAGTGATCGGTTTCGACGGACGCACACTGGGAGAATGTGGCGAAGAGGAAATGGGTATCCAGTATGCCGCGCTGTCCAAGAACCTGATCCGCGATTTCCGTCGCAACGGCCAATCTGAGAACCATTTGTTCAAGCTGCTGCACCGCGGTTACACCGGCATGATCAATTCCGGCGATGGCGACAAGGGTGCGGCTGTTTGCCCGTTCGGGTTCTACGAAAAATGGATCAGCGATCCCGAAGGTACGCGCGAGATGGTGGAGCAGTTCACGCGCACGATGGTCGGCACCGAAGAATGCCCGATTCCGGGCATTCCTAATCCCAATTCCGTCCGACACCGCTGACTGGGAGACGCGCATCCACGGCAAGTTGTCAGTGGATGTGACGAGCCCCGCCCGATGGCACGATGCTTGCGAGTAAAAATATTGAAGCTGGATGGATAGCCAGGCTGACCCTTGGATTCGAGCGCAGAGCAGAGGGCTCGGTATTGGTGCGGCGGGATCATTTCGGCCCGCTGCGTGTACAAAAAGCGCTTTATCCGGAAGGGTCAGGAGTTTGCCACACGTTGTTGCTGCATCCACCGGCAGGCATCGCCGGTGGCGACGAGCTGGAGATCAGCGCGGCAGTGGGGGATGGCGCCCATGCGCTGTTGACGACACCGGGCGCCGGTAAGTGGTATCGCAGCGCCGGTTCATGGGCATCGCAGCAGCTGAGTTTCGAGGTGAACGCAGGCGGCATGTTGGAATGGCTGCCCCAGGAAAGCATCGTGTTTGACGGAGTCCTGGCGAATATGCAAACGCATGTTGTGCTTGAGGAGACAGCCTGTTTCATCGGCTGGGAAATTTTGTGCTTCGGGCGGCGTGCATCCGGAGAACGATTCGGCTACGGGGCGTTGCAGCTGTCGACCCGGATCGAACGCGGGGGTAGGCTGATCTGGCTGGAGCGCGGTTTGCTTGAGGGCGGTTCGGC
>JABEVF010000016.1 GCA_013043965.1 Gallionella sp.
GAGTTTTGCAAGAGGCTCAAATGGAAACATCTTTTCCGGCGAGGCTTTGATGCTGACCGAGCGTTCGACATGAAAAGTGTCCGGCTTGGTCGCGGCGTAGATGATTGCGGCAGCAAGGATGATGAAGACGGCGATGAGTATGAGCATGAGCATGACGACTCCTCTTGTGCTGTGTCAGGGATGGCTGGTGATCGCCTCTTCGTTTGCGTGCGCCTTTGCCTGCGATCTGGCACGCAGCAACAGGATGCCGAGTAGAGCTGCTGCGGCTGCGAACAGGGCACCGATGAGGAAAGCAAGCCGGTAGCCGCCGGTGAGTGCGGCAGGTGTGGCCAATCCTGCACCAAGCAAACTTTCCGTGCGGGCGGCGGCAAGACTGGCGAGCACCGCGAGACCGAGCGCTCCGCCCATCATGAATGATGTGTTGACGATGCCTGAGGCGAGGCCGGATTCGCTGGGAGTGACATCGCTCATCGCGGCGAGCAGCAACGGGTTTAATGCCATACCGCAGCCCAGGCCGAGCAGGGTCATGCCGGGCAACACGTGGTCAACAAAGTTTCCGTTGACCGGCGAAAGCGCGAACAGCGCAAGTCCGGTTGCAGCGAGCAGCAGTCCGGCCGCGAGCGGCAGCCTGATGCCAAACCGCATGACGATCCTGGCAGAGAGGCCGAGCGAGAATGCGGCCATGATCAGGTTGGCCGGCAGGAAGGAAAGGCCGACTTGCAACGCGCTGTAGCCGAGCACGAGCTGCATATAAAGCGCGGAGATGAAGAACCAGGCGAACATGGCTGCGGCCCATAACACGCCGGCAACATTGGCAACCGCAATGCTGCGCAAGTGGAACAGGCCGAGCGGCATGAGCGGCGAGCGTACCCTGGCTTCGATGCCGAGAAAGAGCGCGAGCAGTACTGCGGAGGCAGCGAGCAGCCCGATCGTCTGCGCGGAAGCCCAGCCCGCCCCGTTGCCGTTCACAATCGCGTAAACGGCCAGCATCAGCGCGGCGGTTACCGTCACAGCGCCGGCGACATCCAGATGCCCGGCGCCCGATTGGCCGCGGTCATCTGGCAACAGGGTACGGCAGAGCGCATAGACCACGATTCCTATCGGCAGATTGACGAGGAATATCCAATGCCAATTGAGCGCACTCGTCAGCAGGCCGCCCAGCAGTACGCCGATGCTTCCTCCTCCGGCGCACACGAAGCCATAAACCCCCATCGCCTTTGCTCGTTCGGTCGGTTCGGTAAACAAGTTCATGATCAGCGACAGCGCAACCGCCGAGACGACGGCGCCACCCAAGCCCTGTACCGCCCGCGCGGTAATGAGCAGCGCCTGCGTGTTGGATAGTCCGCAGGCAACCGAGGCGAATGTGAAGAGGGTGATGCCAAGCAGGAACAGCCGGCGGTGGCCGTAGAGGTCGCTGAGGCGCCCGCCGAGCAAGAGGAACCCTCCGAAAGTGAGCATGTATGCGTTCACGATCCACACCAGCGAAGTTTCGGAAAAATGTAAGTCTGCGCGGATCGACGGCAGGGCGACGTTCACGATGGTGGTATCGAGTACGATCATCAGCACCCCGGTGCAGAGGACGTAGAGTGCGAGCCAGCGCTTGTCGTTGCTGGGTGTGTCGTGAGTTTGGGGAGTTTGGGGAGTTTGGGTGACCATAGGGATCGTGAACTTATTTCAAGGCTTCGGCGAGACGTTCCAATGCTTCGCCCCAACTGGTACTGTATCCAGCCAGATTGGCTGCTTCTTTGCGTGCGGCACTTTTAAAACGTGTGTGCAGGGTAAGCGTAGTCTTGTTGCCTTGTTCAGTGAAGGTGACGGTCACCAGCGAACGCGGCGGCAGGCCCGCGCCGCAAGGATGGTTCTCATCGGCCTCGCTGTCGTAAACGATGCGCTCCGGTTCCACGATCTCGCGATAAATACCTTTGCAGGGATAAATGTTGCCATCCGGCGCACGCATGTTCAGCAGAAAACTTCCGCCCACGCGCAAATCCGATTCGCAGGATGAGTTGCTGAATCCCTTCGGCCCCCACCATCGCATGACGTGCTGCGGATTTGTCCACGCCTGCCACACCAATTCACGCGGCGCATCGAAGAGGCGAGTGATGACGAGTTCCCGATGGTGTTCAGCGTTTTTTGTGCTCACGTTTTTTCTCCCGCGCTTGCAGTTGTTTCAGATAAGTGTCGAGCCTGTCCAGGCTCTGCTCCCAGTGTTGACGATACTGTTCTATGAAGTCGGATGCTTCTTGCAACGGTGTGGCTTCGAGTTTGCAAGGCCGCCATTGGGCTAGTCGTGAGCGGGTGATGAGTCCGGCGTTCTCTAATACCTTGAGGTGTTTGGTGATAGCGGGCGCGCTGATTTGGAAAGGGGCGGCAAGTTCCGCGACCGAAGTTTCGCCGGACGCGAGCCGGGCAAGGATGGCGCGACGGGTGGGATCGGCCAGCGCCGCGAATGTGGTGCTGAGATGATCGGCTGTCATGCTTGCCCCTTATTTGTTAATTAACCAATTGGTAAATTACATCGACCGAGACTGGATGTCAAGAGGCCGGATTGAGGGTTGGGGGAGCGAGGATCGAGCTAGGTGTGGTGCAGCGGCTTGCTCAATCCTTGCGCATCGATCCTAATAATTGCTTAGCTCTAGCCAAGGCATCGTCCAGATTGGCGGTGACATTTTCGGCCCCGATCTTGGCAAAGAATCCGGCCTGGTGCATCAGGAAATAGGGCTGGGTATGCGGGCCGCACAGGATGAGGTGTTTGTTGTGGTCGCGTAATTTTCCGTGCAGATGCTCCAGTGTGTGCAGCGCGCTGGCATCCATGCTGATGACCTCGTGCATTTTGAGTATCAGTACATCGGGTTCGGTGTGGGTCTTGGAGAGTATGGCTTCGAGCTTGTCCGCCGCGCCGAAGAACAACGCGCCGAACACGCGGTAGATCATCACCCCAGCCGGCACGCCTTTGCGCGCCTGCGTGGCCTCGCTATCCTCGATATGCGGTGACTCGTCGGCCAGGCTGACGTGGGTGAGTTCGGTGATGCGTCGGATAAAAAAGAAGATGGCGATGAACATGCCGACTTCTACGGCTACCGTGAGGCCAAAAAACACCGTGAGCAAGAAAGTCACCAGCAGCACCGCGCTGTCGCTTGCGGGATATTTGCGCAGCGTGCGGAAGCTTTCCCATTCGCCCATGTTGATCGCGACGATGAGCAGGATGGCGGAGAGCGTGGCGAGCGGGATGTTCTTGGCCAATGGTGCGGCGAGCAGAATAATCAGCAGCAGGGTGAGGGAATGCACCATGCCGGAAATGGGGCTGGTCGCGCCGGAACGGACATTGGCCGCCGTGCGCGCGATCGCCCCGGTGGCCGGAACCCCGCCGAAAAAAGGCGTGACGATGTTGGCGATGCCTTGCGCGATCAGTTCCTGATTCGGGTCATGTTTGTCGTCTATCATGCCGTCGGCCACCGCTGCCGAGAGCAGCGATTCGATCGCGCCCAACAGTGCGATAGTCAGAGCAGGCGCGATCAGGTGGCGCAACGCGGCGAGGCTGAATTCGGGTATCGCAAAGTCCGGTAAGCCTTGCGGGATGCCGCCGAAACGCGTGCCTATGGTTTCCACCGGCAAGTGGAATAGCGCTACCGACAAAGTGCCGAGTGTCAATGCGACTATGGGGGAGGGCAGTTTCTGCGCCCAGGTTTTCGGGTAGAACCAGATCAGCAACGCCGAACATAAAGCCAGCAAGATGGTGGCGGCATCGAAGCTGGGCAGGGCGTGATAGAGCACCGCGAGTTTGGTGAAGAACTCTGCGGGCAGGGCGCCGGTCTTGAGCCCGAGCAGGTCCTTGAGCTGGCTGAAGATGATGAGCACCGCGATGCCGCTGGTGAAGCCGAGGATCAGCGGGCGGGGAAAGAATTTGATCATGCTGCCGATGCGGGTCACTCCCATCGCGACCAGGATAAAGCCGGCCATGATGGTGCAGATAAGCAGATTGGCGTAGCCGTACTGCGCGATGATGCCGTACACGATGACGATGAACGCCCCGGTGGGGCCGCCGATCTGCACGCGCGAACCGCCCAAGCCCGAGATGATGAAACCCGCGATGATGGCGGTGAAGATGCCGGCCTCCGGTTTCGCGCCCGACGCGATGGCGAAAGCGATGGCCAGCGGCAGCGCGATCACGCCGACCGTGATACCGGCGATGATGTCTGTGGTGAAACGTGCCCGATCATAGCCGCGCAAGGCATCGATCAAACGGGGGCAAAAATGTTGCGAGAGTTTCACCAGTCGTGAATTGTTCATACGGGCTGTGTCAGCACCTCCTGAAAACTAACGAAAACGATTTGTAGGAGCGACCACGTTCCTACAGGTTTAAGGCACTGCTATTTCACCCGCATCCCCGCTTGTGCGCCTTCATCCGGCGACAGGATGAACAAGCCGGGTTGACTGCCTGAGGCCGCCAGCACCATGCCTTCCGACAGGCCGAACTTCATCTTGCGCGGCGCGAGATTGGCGACCATCACGGTCATGCGACCGATGAGTGTCGCCGGATCATAGGCGGATTTGATGCCCGCGAACACCGTGCGCGGATTTTCTTCGCCGATGTCCAGCGTCAGCTTCAATAGTTTCTCAGCGCCTTCCACATGCTCCGCGCTGACGATCATCGCGACACGCAGATCCACTTTATTGAAATCATCTATTGAAATGGTTTCTGCTATTGGCGAGATAGCATGCTGCTGCGCCTCGGCATGGCGAGTTTGCGAATGAGAGTCAGCGGCGGGCGCGAGAGTTTGTTTGTTGGCTTCCACCATGGCTTCGATGAGTTTGGGGTCGATACGGGTAATGAGATGTTTGTACTCGTTGATGCGATGATTTGCGGGTATAGAGGCGGACGCATCCTTCCACGCAAGGGGTGGGATGTTCAGGAAAAATTCAACATTCTCAGCTAGCTTTGGCAGTACGGGTTTTAGCATTACGGTGAGCCAACGGAACATGTTCAAAGCTAGTGTGCAAACTTGCTGCAACTCATCTTCTTTGCCTAACTCTTTTGCAATTGTCCAAGGCTTACGTTGGTCAACGAATTGATTGGCTGAATCAGCGAAGGTCATAATCCCTCTCAAAGCTTTTGCGAAGTCTCGTTTATCAAAAGCATCTGCAACCAAGGCAGCTGTTTCCTTCGCAGATGTTTCGAAATATCCATATTCCTGCTGTATTCTTGCGGATGCATTATTAGCCATCAGATTTGCAAGCTGCCCATCAAAACGTTTGTTAATAAAACCCGCTGTGCGGCTCGCAATGTTGATGTACTTCCCGACCAGATCCGAATTGACCCGCGCGACGAAATCTTCCAGGTTCAGGTCGATGTCTTCCATCGTGCCGTTGAGTTTCGCGGCGTAGTAGTAGCGTAGGTATTCCGGGTTGAGGCCTTGCTTGAGGTAGCTTTCGGCGGTGATGAAGGTGCCGCGCGACTTGCTCATCTTCTCGTTGTTCACAGTCAAAAAACCGTGCGCAAAGATTTGCGTCGGAGTGCGCAAGTTGGCGAACTTCAGCATCGCGGGCCAGAACAGCGAGTGGAAATACAGGATGTCTTTGCCGATGAAGTGATACAGCTCGGTCTTGGCATCGGCGTTCCAATATTCGTCGAAGTCTAGGGGTGACTCGATCCTCGATCCTCGATCCTCACTCCTGTCGTCGCACAGCTTTTTGAAGCTGCCCATGTAGCCGACCGGCGCGTCCAGCCAAACATAGAAGAACTTCCCCGGCGCATCGGGGATCTCGAAGCCGAAATACGGCGCGTCGCGCGAGATGTCCCAGTTGGACAGTCCCGCCTCGAACCATTCCTTCATCTTGTTCGCGGCTTCCTGTTGCAAGGGCGGGGTGGCTTGCGAGGCCAGCGTGCCTTGCGTCCAGGCACTCAAAAACTCCTGGCAGCGCGGGTCGGACAGTTTGAAGAAATAATGCTCGGAGCTGCGCCGTTCCGGTTGCGCGCCCGACACGGCCGAGTACGGGTTGATGAGCTCGATGGGCGCGTAGGTCGCGCCGCAGGCTTCGCAGTTGTCGCCGTACTGGTCTTTGGCGTGGCATTTTGGGCATTCGCCCTTGATGAAACGGTCCGGCAGAAACATTTCTTTGACCGGGTCGTAGAATTGTTCGACCGCTTTGGTTTCGATCAGGTCGGCGGCGCGCAATTTGCGATAGATGTCCTGCGCGTACTGTTTGGTCTCTTCACTGTTGGTGCTGCCGTAGTGGTCGAACGCCACATGGAAGCCGTCGAAATCGGCTTTGTGCTCGTGCCACACGCGGTTTATCAGTTGCTCCGGGGTGATGCCCTCGTTCTGCGCGCGCAGCATGATGGGTGTGCCGTGTGTGTCGTCGGCGCACACGTAATGCACCTCGTTACCCCGCATCTTCTGGAAGCGCACCCAGATGTCGGTCTGGATATATTCGACCAAGTGACCGAGGTGGATGCTGCCATTTGCGTAGGGGAGGGCGGAGGTGACGAGGATTTTGCGAGCCATGAGGAAAAGTGCCGTAATGCGTTAGAAGGCGCGGATTTTAGCAAATCAAGCGGGTCTGCGGCGAATTGGTTAAAATCGCGCCCGCACAAACTCATCAAGGAAGCAGCATGAGCATCAAGTCAGACAAGTGGATACGCCGCATGGCCGAGCAGCACGGCATGATCGAGCCCTTTTCGCCGGTACAGGTGAAAGAGGTGGATGGCAAGAAGATCGTGTCCTACGGCACGTCCAGCTACGGCTACGACATCCGTTGCTCGAACGAATTCAAGCTGTTCACCAACATCAACAGCACCATCGTTGACCCCAAGAATTTCGATCCCAATTCCTTTGTCGAAGTCACGGCGGACTACTGCATCATCCCGCCCAACTCGTTCGCGCTGGCGCGCACCGTCGAATATTTCCGCATCCCGCGCAGCGTGCTCACCGTGTGTCTCGGCAAATCGACTTACGCGCGCTGCGGCATCATCGTCAACGTCACGCCGTTCGAGCCGGAATGGGAAGGCTATGTGACGCTGGAGTTTTCCAACACCACCCCGCTGCCCGCAAAGATCTACGCCAACGAGGGCATCGCCCAAGTGCTGTTCTTCGAGAGCGACGAAGTGTGCGAGACCTCGTACAAAGACCGTGGCGGCAAGTATCAGGGCCAGCATGGCGTGACCCTGCCGAAGATGTGATGCCACAGCGCAAAGAAATCATCTGGCGTTCTCCCCAAGGCGAAGTGATCGCCTGCGTGGAAAAGAACAAAGTCATGCAGGAGAATCTGGAAGAGATACGCCAGATATGCCAGGACGCGCTGGAAGACGGGGTGCTGATGGGTTGCGACGAACAGCAGGTGCGCGCCGTGCTGGTGGAGTTGGTGGCGCAACTGCATAATCCTTACCCGCCACAGAAATAAGTTCTGGTCACGAATTCCTTGCGCCGCGATGTATCAAATCTGCGACAATCCGCGCCTTATTTAGTCCGTAACCCTTAATCCCATTGGGAGTGCCACATGAAACTTAGGTTTAGCTTCGGCATCCCATTGGCCTTCGGCAAAACGGCATGAAATTCCGTTTTAGTTCCGACATCACATCGGCCTGCGGCCAATATGAGTCTTCACTGAAGCTCAACCCTGCGCAATGTGTAGGCTGTACACGAAGCGCGGTTCTCCAATCAACTTACTCGAGGAACTGAACATGAAGTTTCGCTTTCCTATCATCATCATCGACGAAGATTTCCGCTCCGAGAATGCCAGCGGCCTGGGCATACGCGCGTTGGCCGATGCGCTGGTTGCAGAGGGCATGGAGGTGTTGGGCGTGACCAGTTATGGCGATTTGACTTCGTTCGCTCAGCAGCAGAGCCGCGCCTCGGCTTTTTTGTTGTCGATCGACGACGAGGAATTCGGTTCGGGTAGTCCGGAAGACACCAAGTTCGCGCTGAAAAGCCTGCAGGCTTTTGTCGAAGAGATCCGTTTCAAGAACGCCGACATCCCGATCTACCTGTACGGCGAGACGCGCACCTCGCGGCATATCCCCAACAACATCCTGCGCGAGCTGCACGGTTTCATCCACATGCACGAGGACACGCCGGAATTCGTGGCGCGCCATATCATCCGCGAGGCGAGGTCTTATCTGGACGCGCTGGCTCCGCCATTCTTCCGCGCGCTGTTGCATTACGCGCAGGACGGTTCGTACTCGTGGCATTGCCCGGGTCATTCCGGCGGCGTGGCGTTTTTGAAGTCGCCGGTGGGACAGATGTTCCACCAGTTTTTTGGCGAGAACATGTTGCGCGCCGACGTGTGCAACGCGGTGGAAGAGCTGGGGCAGTTGCTGGACCACACCGGCCCGGTGGCGGCTTCGGAGCGCAACGCGGCGCGCATTTTCAATTCCGACCATTTGTTCTTCGTCACCAACGGCACGTCCACGTCCAACAAGATCGTGTGGCACTCGACGGTAGCACCCGACGACATCGTGGTGGTGGACCGCAACTGCCATAAGTCCATACTGCACGCGATCATGATGACCGGCGCGGTGCCGGTGTTTCTCACGCCGACGCGCAATCATTACGGCATCATCGGGCCGATACCCAAGTCAGAGTTCGATATGCAGAGCATCCAGCGCAAGATAGACGTGAACCCGTTCATCAAGGACAAGACCAAGAAGCCGCGCATCCTGACCATCACGCAGAGTACCTACGACGGGGTGGTGTACAACGTCGAGATGCTCAAAGAGATGCTGGATGGCGAGATCGACACGCTGCATTTCGACGAGGCGTGGCTGCCCCACGCGGCCTTCCATGATTTTTACAAAGACATGCACGCCATAGGCCGAGACCGGCCGCGCGCGAAAGAGTCGATGATCTTCGCCACCCAGTCTACCCACAAGCTGTTGGCTGGGCTGTCGCAAGCCTCGCAGATATTGGTGCGCGAACCCGAGGCGCGAAAACTCAACAAGCATATTTTCAACGAAGCGTATCTGATGCATACCTCCACCAGCCCGCAATACGCGATCATCGCCTCGTGCGACGTGGCGGCCGCGATGATGGAAGCGCCGGGCGGCACGGCCTTGGTGGAAGAGTCCATCGCCGAGGCACTGGATTTTCGCCGCGCCATGCACAAGGTGGATGAGGAATACGAAAGCGACTGGTGGTTCAAGGTCTGGGGCCCGGGCAGTATCGCCGAGGAAGGCATAGGCACGCGCGAAGACTGGGTGCTGCATGCGGACGACAAGTGGCACGGCTTCGGCAATCTGGCGGAAGGCTTCAACATGCTAGACCCGATCAAGGCGACCATCATCACGCCCGGTCTGGATGTGGACGGCGGTTTCTCCGACGGCGGGATTCCGGCGGCGATGGTGACCAAGTATCTGGCCGAACACGGTGTGATCGTCGAGAAGTGCGGCCTGTATTCTTTCTTCATCATGTTCACGATAGGCATCACCAAAGGACGCTGGAACACGCTGCTCACCGCGCTCCAGCAGTTCAAAGATGACTACGACAAGAACCAGCCGATGTGGCGCATCTTGCCGGAATTCGCGGCGGCACACCCGGTCTATGAAAGGGTGGGCCTGCGCGATCTTTGCCAGCAGATACACGAGACCTACAAGATGCACAACGTGGCGCGCATGACCACCGAGATGTACCTGTCGGATATGCAGCCTGCGATGAAACCGTCCGATGCGTTCGCCAAGATGGCGCACGACGAGATCGACCGCGTCGAGATCGACCAGCTCGAAGGCCGCATCACTGCCGTGTTGTTGACCCCGTATCCGCCGGGTATCCCGCTGCTGATCCCCGGCGAGATATTCAATAAGATGATCGTCGACTACGTGAAATTCGCGCGCGACTTCAACCAGAAATTTCCCGGCTTCGAGACCGATGTGCATGGTCTGGTCGCCGAGATGATAGACGGCGAGAAACGCTATTTCGTGGATTGCGTGCGCTAGCGTTACGAGGAAAGTGAGCAAGAAGAATGGGCGGAATCTCCGCCCGTTTTTTCGTGCAAAAACTGCTATGGTTTGTTGCGTCTGTATTCGACGAAGTGATATTGCAGTGCTTGAGGGATTGCTTGCCGATGGAGTTCGCGTGAAACTTCAAGCCAATCGGACGGATTCAATTCCGGGAAATGCGCATCGCCGGTGACCTCCTGCTGAATTTCGGTGACGAACAGCGTGTCCACGAGCGGTAGTGCCTGAGCGTAGAGCTCTGCGCCGCCTACGATGAAAATTTTATCATCGCCTGCGCAAGCCGCCACCGCCTGTTCCAGCGAGTGTGCGATGAGGCAGCCCGCTATATCCAAATCCGTGTTGCGGGTCACGACGATCGTGGTGCGCCCCGGCAGCGGCTTGCCGATGGACTCGAAAGTCTTGCGCCCCATGATCATGTGATGCCCCATCGTCAGTGCCTTGAAGTGCCTGAGATCCTCCGGGCATCGCCAGGGCAGGGTGTTGTTCACGCCTATGGTGCGGTTCTGCGCCATCGCGACGATGATGGACAAGGATCGGGGATTGAGGATCGAGGATTGAGTGAGTGTAGTGGGCATGATGGCTATCTGGTTTTTTCGGAAAGTGAATTTTTTAGTCCAGTGAGCATTTTTCCGATTTCATCCATTTGCTTCAGCAAGGCAGAAGCTTTCTCTTCTGGAACAAAACTCAACCTGACAGCAATTTGAGTCTGGGTTTCAAGTTCCATCAATGAGCCATAAGCGATGGAGAGGTGGTTGAGATAGGCGCCAGTCGCTTTCCGCCCATGCCCTTCGGCAATATTTGACGGAATCGAGACTGCTGCCCGCCTTGCCTGAGAGGAAAGCCCAAAGCGTTCTTCGCTTGGAACCGCGGCAGTAACCTGGTAAATATCCGTCACCAGATCCATCGCCTTTTGCCACACCAGCAGGTCGCTATGCTTCACAAAATTTCCCCTTGGGCAGGATTGAGGAGCGAGGAAAAAACCTGCGCACCGCTTTTAACTCAATCCTGAATCCTAGACAGCTACCGGTGCTTTGATCGCCGGATGCGGGTCGTAGCCTTCCAGCGTGAAGTCCTCGAACTTGAAAGCCAGGATGTCTTGCACTGCCGGGTTGATGGTCATGGTCGGCAAAGTTCGCGGTTCGCGCGATAGCTGTAAAGTGGCCTGCTCCATGTGGTTCAGGTACAGGTGCGCGTCGCCCAGAGTATGTACGAAGTCGCCCGGTTTGAGGCCGCACACCTGCGCCATCATCAGCGTAAGCAGCGCGTAGCTGGCGATGTTGAACGGCACGCCGAGGAAGATGTCGGCACTGCGCTGGTATAACTGACACGATAGTCTTCCGTCAGCGACGTAGAACTGGAAGAAGGCGTGGCAGGGCGCCAGCGCCATCTGGTCCAGCTCGCCGACATTCCAGGCCGAGACGATGATGCGCCGCGAGTCGGGGTTGTTCTTGATCTGATCGACCGCGATCTTGATCTGGTCGACCACGCGTCCGTCCACCGTCGCCCATGAACGCCATTGCTTGCCGTACACCGGGCCTAGGTTGCCCTGTGCGTCCGCCCATTCGTCCCAAATCGATACGCCGTTATCTTGGAGATAGCGGATGTTGGTGTCGCCCTGCAAGAACCACAGCAGTTCGTGAACGATGGATTTCAGGTGGCACTTCTTGGTGGTCACCAGCGGGAAGCCCTGTGCCAGATCGAAGCGCATCTGGTAACCAAACACACTCGTCGTGCCGGTTCCGGTGCGGTCGGATTTTTTCGTGCCATGCTGCTGCACATGTTGCATCAAGTCTAGATATTGGCGCATGTATAGCCCGTATAATCGCCGGGTTGAATGACTTTTTCGAGGATGCAATGCTAGCACAACTGACCCTGATTTCCGCCCTTACCGAGACAGCCGATGCCACGCACTTGCTGGTGCTGTTGCCAAAAACCAAGGCCTTGCCGAAAGGCCTGCTACACGGTGAGCTGCTCGCTGCGGTACTCAAGCGGCGCGACATGAAAGCGGACGAGCTGGCGAAGGCACCGGTAGCCGCGAATGCGGCCAGCGGCGCGCTGGTGGTGTGGGCGATGCTGGATTTCGATAAGGACACGTTCGCATTGCAAACTCAAGTGCGCAAAGCCTTGCAAGCGTTGCTGGACGAGCATCCCAAGGTCGTGAGTATCGCCGTCATCGGTGATGCGGCGCAGCGGCAACGCGCAGCGGAATTGGCGGTTTCTAGCGCGTGGATGAACGGTGCGCCGTTGCCGGTGACTAAGAAAAAAGACGAACGCAAGCCGTTGCAAAAGATCGAGTTGTTCGGCTGCGATGACAAGAAGCTCTTCGCTGCGCTCAGGGCGCAAGCGGCGGGCAACCTGTTGTGTCGCGAGCTGACGGTGTTGCCGCCCAACGAATTGACTCCGGCGAATTACCGCAAGCGCATCAAGAAACTCGCGCAGGAGAATGCTTGGCAGCTGGAAGAGTTCGACACGAAGGCCTTGCGCAAGATGGGCGCGGGCGCGTTCGTCGCGGTGGCACAGGGCAGCCATGACGACGATGCCGCCATCGTGCATCTTTCCTACAACCCGGCCAAAGCCAAACGCACCGTGGCCTTGGTGGGCAAAGGTATCTGCTTCGACACCGGCGGGCACAACCTCAAGCCCGCGCGTTATATGCACAATATGCACGAGGACATGAACGGTTCCGCCGTCGCGCTCGGCATTCTGCTCGCCGCGACGCAGCAGAAATTAGCCGTGAATATCGACTGCTGGTTGGCCATCGCGCAAAATCACATCGGCCCCAATGCCTATAAGCAGAACGACATCGTGACCGCGCTCAATGGCACGACCATAGAGATCATGCACACCGATGCCGAGGGCCGCATGGTATTGGCGGACACGCTCACACTCGCTTCACGCGTAAAACCGAATCTGATGATCGACTTCGCCACGCTCACCGGCAGCATGGCGACGGCTCTGGGCGCGCGTTACAGCGGGGTGCTGGGCAACCGCGACGAGCTGGTGCAGTCAGCGGTGAGCGCGGGCAAACAAAGCGGCGAACGCCTGTGCGCCTTCCCGCTGGATGAAGATTACGAGGCTGCGCTGGATTCCAAAGTCGCGGACATCAAGCAATGCACGCTGGAAGGTGAAGCAGATCACATCCTGGCCACGCGCTTCCTCAAACGTTTCGTCGAGCACGACGTGCCGTGGTTGCATGTGGACTTGTCCGCCAGTCGCTGCGAGGGAGGGTTAGGCAGCGTGGCGAGCGACGTGACGGGGTTCGGCGTAGCGTGGGGATTGCGGATGCTGCAAAGACTTCATCCGGATGGCGATGTGTAGCGCGTGTGACCTGCGAAAAAATAAAAGCCCGCCTGGGCGTAACACCCAGGCGGGCTTTTTAGGCAGTCATTACTCAACCATGTGCTGCGACCTTGTGCGGGGTATGCGCAGTGAGCACAGCCTCATTCTTTTGCGCACGGGACAACGCTTCCAATTTCAGCTCTTTGTTCAGCCAAGGAGTGGATAGCGCGCGCGGTCCATGATCGAGCGGCATAACTTCTGTTGTCGGATTGTTGCGCACGGCGACCTGCTGCTCATGCGTTGCATTATAGGTTTCGTCCTCATGAATAGCATCCCAATCGGGACCCGCCACCGCAGGCAAAGCAACCAAGGCTGATAACATGCCAACAACGGTAATAAAACTATTTTTCATTTACCTTCTCCTTCGAAAATTGCTAATAACACGACCCGACCAGCAAACCCAAATCGGGTGACACAGTGACAACACGTGTCGTTGCGTACCCTAGACTGGAGTAATGCAGAAAAGTTCAAACTATTTAGCATCCGGGCGTAAGGGATGCAAAGATATATAGCGCCGGAACGGCACTATGGTTGATCGTTCGCCGGGGCGTTTTTCAGAACGGCAGGCAAGACGCGTTGATAAATCGGATGATGCGACGGCGCTGGTAAACAGCAGCGAGACCGGCTTCGGTGCGGTATTGCGGTCGGTGTAATTTATATGTATGCGGACAGCAAAAAGCCCGACACTTTCGTGCCGGGCTTTTTTACCAACTCAAGTCGCGATTAGGCGGCTTGGATGTTGGAGGCTTGTTTGCCCTTTGGTCCTTGAGTCACTTCAAAGCTGACTTTTTGGCCTTCTTGAAGCGACTTGAAGCCGTTCATGTTGATCGCCGAAAAGTGTGCGAACAAATCTTCGCTGCCGTCATCGGGAGTAACAAAACCAAAACCCTTTGCGTCGTTGAACCATTTAACTATGCCTGTTGCCATGTGATTACTTCCTTATTAAAAAACGGGAAAGTCTCCCGCAAAACTATTTGAATCGAAGGTCGCACATGGAAAATCCAGCACTATTGAATCTTGGAATCAAATAACCGCATGCGTTGTACGCCTACAAGGCCGGTATCGTCAAGGCTTTTTATAAAAAATGTTGAAGCTGCCGTTGTTAATGTTCAATGCGCGGCGGAGGGGTTTTCCCTTGCAAGGCAGGCTGGGCATCAGATCGTGACGGCCGCGACCACCCAATAGCGAGCGAATTTCCCAAGCGCCATGAACAACGCTGCTTGCCAGGGGTTGAGGCGCAGCCAGCCCGCAGCGAGGCACAGCGCGTCGCCCAGCAACGGGGCCCAGGCCAGCAGCAAAACCGGTGTGCCATAACGACGCACTTTCGATACGGCACTGGCGAATTTAGCCGTTTGTGGTGGAAGGTGCGATGCGGCTACTCCCGCACCGGAGGGCTCCGCCCTGCCGCGTAGATGCCGCACCTGGCCCACATGTTTGAGTTTCAGTGCCCGCACCCTCAAAGAGCACGCCGGTGTGTGCCCGGCAGCTTCGCCGTCATCCATCGGCTGAGGTAACAACCAGCCCATGCCGAAGGTAATCATGCCGCCCACGGTGTTACCCAGCGTGGCGACCAGCAGTGCCAGCCACAACGTGTCCGGGTAGGCCTTGAGCACGCCGAACAGGACGGCCTCCGAGCCGCCGGGCAACAGGGTCGCGCCGAGCAGGCTGCTGAAGAAGAGTGAGAGTAGGCTGGCAGTTTCGTCCATGCGTAGAGGCGCAATTTATTGCGCTCTTGGGTTTGGGTACACGAATAAATTAGGGCGCGATAAATCACGCCCCTACGGCGTTGAAGATCAGAACTTGATCGCGGAGAACACCTTTTTCACCAGGTTGCCGCTGGCTTCCAGCGGATTGGCGCGCAGAGACTTTTCTTGTTCGGCCATTATCACGAACAAACCGTCCAAGGCTTTTTGTGTGACATAGCTCTCCAGGTTGGCATCCTTCGCATCGACTAGCCCCAGCTGCACGCCTTTGCCCGCGAACTGGTCGTACTTTTGCGCGAGCTGTACTTTCTGCATCGCGTTCACCACGACAGGTTGGAACTTGCCGCTCAGCGCTGTTTCGGTGTGCTTGCGAAAGTATTGCGTGGCGGCATCGTCGCTGCCCAGCAAAATATTTCTCGCATCGGTCACGCTCATGTTTTTCACAGCAGCCACCAGCAAGGCTTTCGCTTCCGGTACGGCGGCTTCGGCGGCACGGTTCATCGCAGTGATGAGCTCATCGGCATATTTTCCCATGCCAAATCTGCGTATCCCGCTGTCCAGCTTTTGCAGATTTTCCGGCAGGGGGATACGCACTTTTGGATTGCCCAGATAGCCATCAGTTTTGGACAAGCTGGCGACCGCAGTTTCTATGCCCTGGCCTAACGCCTGCTTCAGGCTGCCGATCTGATCCTGGTTGCTGATGCCTGCCAGCGGATCTCCAGGTGGCCGCGCGGCCATCTGTGGGGCCGCGGCTGGCGGGGGTTGCGGGATGGTCTGGTTCAACTCGCTCTTGAGGTCGTCCAGATTGAACGCGCCAGCGGATTGCGCGCAGGCGAGGGCAAGCAGGACGATAGATGTTCTCAGCATGATTTGTCTTCGTGTGTGTGGCGCCACCTGCAGGCTGGGGATGATTTATTTCTTCTTGGGCGGCATCAGGTCGGTGATTGTGCCTTCCGCCATCTCGGCCGCGAAGCACAGCGTTTCAGACAGGGTCGGGTGTGGATGGATGGTCAGGCCAAGGTCTTCCATGTCTGCGCCCATCTCCAGCGCCAGCACCGCTTCGGCGATCAGTTCACCGGCATTTACACCGACGATGCCCGCACCCAGGATGCGGCGCGTCTTTGGGTCGAGCAGCACTTTGGTCATACCTTCTTCGCGCGCGACCGAGAGTGCGCGACCAGACGCCGCCCAGGGGAACGCGCCTTTTTCATATTCGATGCCCTGCGCTTTGGCCTGCGTTTCGGTCACCCCCATCCAGGCGATCTCGGGGTCGGTATAGGCAACCGAAGGAATGGTCAGCGGTTCGAAGAACGCCTTGTGTCCGGCGATGTTCTCCGCCGCGACCTTGCCTTCATGCACGGCCTTGTGCGCCAGCATCGGGTCGCCGACGATGTCGCCGATGGCGTAGATGTGCGGCACGTTGGTGCGTTGCTGTTTGTCCACCGGGATGAAGCCGCGCTCGTTCACCGCTAGCCCCGCCGCTTCCGCGCCGATCTCGCGACCGTTGGGACGGCGACCCACGGCCATCAGCACGCGGTCGTAGAGCTGCGGTTCGGCGGGAGCCTGTTCGCCCTCGAAGGTCACACGCAAGCCGTTCTTCAATGCTTCGATGCTGGTGACTTTGGTCTTCAGCATGATGGACTCGTAACGCTTGGCGATGCGGGTGTGCAGCGGCTTGACCAAGTCCTTGTCCGCGCCGGGCATGAGCTGGTCCATCAATTCGACGACAGAGATCTTGGTGCCGAGCGCGTCATATACCGTCGCCATCTCCAGACCGATGATGCCGCCGCCGATGACCAGCATGCGCTTGGGCACGTCCTGCAACGCCAGCGCACCGGTGGAGTCGATGATGCGCGGGTCGTCGTAAGGAAAGCCGGGGATGCGCGCCACGCTGCTGCCTGCCGCGACGATGCAGCTGTCGAAAGTGACGACCTTCTCGCCGTCGGCGGTCTGTACCGTGAAGCTGTTGGCCGAAGTGAACTTTGCGGTGCCGCGCAACACTTGCACCTTGCGCTGTTTGGCGAGTGCGCCCAAGCCGCCGGTGAGTTTGCCGATGACGCTCTCTTTCCAGGTGCGTATCGCGGCTATGTCGATCTTGGGCTTGGCGAAAATCACGCCGTGATGCGAGACATCCTCCGCTTCACTGATGACTTTTGCCACGTGCAGCAGAGCTTTGGACGGGATGCAGCCGACGTTCAGGCATACGCCGCCCAAGCTGGCGTGTTTTTCGATCAGCACCACTTGCTTGCCCAGGTCGGCCGCGCGGAACGCGGCGGTGTAGCCGCCGGGGCCCGCGCCGAGCACGACGACCTCGGCATGTATATCTGAGGATCGAGGATCGGGGATCGGGGATTGAGGAACAGCAGGTGCAGCGGGGGCGGATGGGGCGGCAACGGGGTTCACCCGCTCCTCGCTCCGCGCTCCCTGATCCTGAATTTCCAGCATTACGATCACCGAGCCTTCCGATACTTTGTCTCCGACTTTAACCTTGAGTTCTTTCACCAACCCGGCCTGGGGGGAGGGCACTTCCATCGCCGCTTTGTCTGTCTCTAAGGTCAGCAGCGATTGTTCAGCTGCAACGGTGTCGCCAACCTGGACGAGCAGCTCGATGACCGCCACGTCTTTGAAATCGCCGATGGCGGGGACTTTAACTGCTATGGTTTGGCTCATGTCGATTCTTCCAGAATAATTAAAACTAAATATGCCGCTGTAGGAGCGCACAAATTGCGCGATTGCTAAACTCAAATCGCCCGATGAGTCGGGCTCCTACGCCAATTCACGTTCTACAAAATAAAAATTTATCTAAACGCGTATTTGCCCGTTACCCAACACGATGTATTTCTGCGAGGTCAATCCTTCCAGCCCCACCGGGCCGCGCGCGTGGATCTTGTCGGTGGAGATGCCGATCTCGGCACCCAGGCCGTATTCGAAGCCGTCGGCGAAGCGCGTCGAGGCGTTCACCATCACGCTGCTGGAATCCACTTCGCGCAAGAAGCGCATCGCCCTGGAATAATTTTCCGTGACGATGCTGTCGGTATGCTGCGAGCCATAGGTCGCGATGTGCGCAATGGCCGCATCCAGATCGGCGACCACGCGCACGCTCAGGATAGGTGCGAGATATTCGGTGTGCCAGTCATCGATGGTGGCGGTGTTCATCCCTGCCACCAGCTGACGGGCCGCCTCATCGCCGCGCAATTCCACGCCTTTGTCCAAATATATCTGGCATAGGGGAGGCAACACTCTCGCCGCGATGTTGGCGTTCACCAGCAAAGTCTCCATCGCGTTGCACACACCGTAACGATGCGTCTTGGCATTGTCGGCGATGCGTATCGCTTTATCCAGATCGGCCGCGTCGTCGATGTACACATGGCATACGCCATGCAGATGTTTGATCACGGGGATGCGCGCCTCGCTGGTGATGCGCTCGATCAAACCCTTGCCGCCGCGCGGCACGATCACATCGACATAATCTTTCATCGTGATGAGTTCACCCACGGCGGCGCGGTCGGTGGTGTTCACCACTTGCACGGCACTCTCGGGCAAGCCCGCCGCGCGCAAGCCGGCATGCACACAGGCCGCGATGGCCTGATTGGAATGGATGGCCTCAGACCCGCCGCGCAGGATCGCCGCGTTGCCGGATTTCAAGCACAGTCCTGCCGCATCGGCCGTCACGTCGGGGCGCGATTCATAGATGATGCCGATCACGCCGAGCGGCACGCGCATCTTGCCGACCTGGATGCCGGAAGGGCGGTAGCTCAAGTCGCTGATCGCGCCTATCAGATCGGGCAGAGCGGCAAGTTGCCGCAAGCCTTCGGCGATCTCGCGCAACGTTCTTTCGGTGAGCGTGAGCCTGTCGATCGATGCCGCGTCCAGACCGTGTACTTTTGCAGACGCGACATCTTTCGCGTTCTCGGCGAGGAGAGATGCGCGGTTGTCCAGGATCGCATCCGCGATGGCGATCAGCGCGCGGTTTTTGGTGGCGGTGTCGGCCTGCGCCATCAGGCGCGATGCGGCGCGTGCGGCGATGCCGATTTCCTGCATATAGGCTTTGATGTTGCTCATGTCGTGCGCTGTGTTTTGCAAAGGGCGCATTTTATCACCCCGATGCGTATTTGTAGGGGCGCGATTTATCGCGCCCTCAAGTCGTGTCAAAAAGAGGCGCGATAAATCGCGCCCCTACGTTAAAATGCGCGCCTTTGTATAAATGCAAGCGCAGCAATGTCCGACATACTCAATAAAATACTCGCGGTTAAGGCTCGGGAAGTCGCTGCCGCCAAGACGATGAAACCGCTGGCAGCGATGCGTCTCGAAGCCGGGCAAGCTCCACCCGCGCGCGATTTTTTGGGCGCGATACGCGCCCGGATCGCCGCCGGTCAGCCTGCCGTGATCGCGGAAATAAAAAAGGCCAGCCCCAGCAAAGGCATCATCCGCGCGGATTTCCGGCCTGCCGACATCGCGGCGGGTTATGCGCAACACGGCGCGGCGTGCCTGTCGGTGTTGACCGACGAACAGTTTTTCCAAGGCAGTGCCGCGTATCTGCAACAGGCGCGCGCGGCTTGCGACTTGCCGGTGCTGCGCAAAGATTTCATCGTCGACGAATACCAGATCTACCAGGCGCGGGCGATGGGCGCGGATGCCGTGCTGCTGATCGCCTCGGCTTTGCCGGTGGCGGAAATGCGGGTCTTTGAAATTCTGGCGCACCAGCTCGGCATGGCGGTATTGGTCGAAGTGCATGACGCAACGGAGCTGGAAGCCGCGCTGCAACTCGACACCCCGCTCATCGGCATCAACAACCGCAACCTGCGCACCTTCGAGGTCAGCCTGCAGACGACCCTGGATCTGCTGCCCCGCGTTTCTTCATCCGGGCAGAGGAAAGATCGCATCGTGGTCGCCGAGAGCGGCATATTTACCGCACAAGATGTGCGTCTGATGCGCGATCATCAGGTGCACACCTTCCTGGTCGGCGAGGCGTTCATGCGTGCGGATAATCCGGGGCAAGAGTTGGCGAGGGTGTTTGCCTAGCAGTTCCAGCAGCAGTACGGTGGGTTGGTGCGGCCGTGTCTCGCTACGCCCGCATTCTGAAAATATGCTGGTATCTATCGAGTCGATCAAGCGGCAAGTCGTTGGTAAATGCCCGACTACCTTGCTCGGATAATGGTGTGATCGTAAGGACTGGTCTTGCGATGTCCTAAGGCTTAACTTGAGTTGTCAGCAGGCTTACTCCGCGCTGTCGCAAAAAAACAACACTTTTATGAACTTTTTGTTAAAACTTCACGACTCTTCTTGTGCGCGCTATTGCAATCGGGATAATCCGCCGCTGAAATACTCAACCGAGGATTTTCATTTGGTTGGCCAGATGATGGTTATCTGGCTGATTTTACAAAGTCGTTTTTTGGCCGTTAAATTTTTAGGAGTGTTAACTAAAATGATGAAAAAGTCGCTAATCGCGGTTGCAATCTTGGGCGCCTTTGCAGGCGCTGCTCAAGCAGAAGATGCAGGCACTGCTCGCCCTGACGTCGTAAGCCTGTCACCCATTTCCCAATCCGAGCTGAATGTGTATGGCATCTTGGACGTGGGCGTGGCCCAGATGACCAACGCCGGCAACTTCGGCTCACAGTTCGTGACTGGTGCCAACCCAACTGGTAGCAATTCCAGAATAGGAACGTCCAGGGGCATGATGAACGGCGGCGAATCGCAGTCCCGTTGGGGCATCAAGGGCAGCGAAGACCTGGGCGGTGGCAACAAGGCTTTCTTCCGTTTGGAATCGGCATTCAGCCTGGGTACCGGCAGCGTGTCAACCTCCGGCCTGGCGGGTGGTGCCAATGCTGCTGTTGGCGGCATTAATAACAGAGCCATGATCGCCGACACGGCGTTGAACGGCCAGTTGTTCAACCGCATGGCTTTGGTCGGGCTTTCCAATACCGATATGGGCGCAGTCTCATTCGGTCGCCAGTACAGCTTGCAACTGGACATCATCGCCAGTACCAACGGCTATGATCCGGTGAACGCGCAGATGTTCTCGCCTATCAACTTCTCCGGTTCTTATGGCGGCGGCGGCGCTACGGATAACTCGCGCGTCGACAATGCCATCAAGTACTCCAAAAAGATCGGCAATTTTAACGTGAATGCGATGTACGGCATGGGCGGTATGGCGGGTGCGCCATCGGCACGCAGCAATGCGCAGGCTAACGTGGGTTATGAAGGCGATGCTTTCGGCGTACAACTGGCGATGCAACAGGCCAACGACACGACGAACCTGTCACCGAATGCACTTCCCAATACGGTTACCGCGCAGTATGTCAATCTGACTTCCTACCTGGCGGCTTTGCGTTATCAGGCGACGGAACAGTTGGCTCTGAAGGCGGGTTATGAGCGTATGCAGATCTCGGCACCTAGCAACTACGGTGCGGATCAGGGTATCGGTCAACTTTACGGCTATAACGTGGGCTCGATGTCGGCATTTACCGGTCAGAAGAACATCAACGTGTTCTGGCTGGGTGCGAACTATCAAGTCTCCTCTGCGGTCAAGGCATCGGTGGGTTTCTATGATGCCCAGACCCCAGCTTATGTCGGATCGGGTGTTGGAGGAGCGGGCCAGCCTGCCGCCGGTGCAACGGGCGACGACAAGTACTACTCGGCCATGGTTGAGTACTACCTGAGCAAGAAGACCAATCTGTATGCGGCCTTCATGCTGGACAAGAAATCGGGCGGACTGCTGGTCAGTGCTACTGGTCCTGGCAGTATCGCCACCTTCAACACTTATGGTGCCGGTCTGCGCGTCCAGTTCTGATAAATCCTTGCTGGCCTAGCCAGTCAAAGATTAGCGTGTAGTCAGTAAAGCCCACTGTAGAAATACAGTGGGCTTTTTAATTTTGGCGGGAGCCCGCTGCATGATACCCTTGCCGCTACGCCTATCCGCAGCGATTAGCTTGGGCATGGTGCCTGATGCGCCGGGTTGGCGTGCACCAAGCGGAGGATTTTTCAGATGACAAGAATTCTGACTATCGAAGACGACGAGACCACGGCTCAGGAAATCGTCGCCGAACTCAGCCAGCACGGTTTTGAGGTGGACTGGGAAAAAGATGGAAAAGCCGGGTTGGATCGGGCGCTGGGCGGACATTACGACCTCATCACGCTGGATCGCATGCTGCCCACGCTGGACGGATTGGCCATCGTCACCGCCTTGCGGGAGCAGCACATCGACACCCCCGTGCTGATGATCAGCGCGTTGAGCGATGTGGATGAGCGGATCGACGGCCTGCGTGCGGGTGGCGACGACTATCTGGTCAAACCGTTTGCCTCCGAGGAGATGGCCGCGCGGGTGGAAGTGTTGCTGCGGCGGCGCAACCGGCCCGGACGCCAGACCCATTTGCGGGTTGCCGATCTCGAGCTCGATCTGGTGGCGAGGCAGGTGCATCGCGGCGATCTCGAGCTCGATTTGCTGCCGACCGAGTTCCGCTTGCTGGAATATATGATGCGCAATTCCGGGCAAATCATTACCCGTACCATGTTGTTCGAGTCGGTGTGGGGTTATCACTTCGATCCGGGCACCAACATCATCGATGTGCATATCGGCCGTCTGCGCCGCAAGGTCGATGCACCGGGATTGTCGCCGCTGATCCATACCGTGCGCGGTTCGGGGTATACGCTCAATGAGTATTGCTGAACTGTCGCGCACGGTCGCCTTCCGGCTGACGCTGTTTTACAGCCTGTTCTTCACGGTGTGTGTGATCGTGCTGCTGGGTTTGGTCTACAGGCAGACGGCAACGGAAATGACCCGGCGGGTGGACCAAATCCTGACGCTGGAAAATAGCCGTCTGATCGGGGTAAGCCGACTGTACCTGCCCGATGAGATAGACAAGAGCATACAGCGCGACCAGCGCCATATTTATTTTTACGGACTGTTCGCGCGTGACGGGAACCGGCTCGCCGGAAATGTCGCCTGGCGGCCGCAGGGCGTGCGGATGGACGGCGACATTCGCGAGATCACCCTGCTTGAGACCAACGCGCAACCTCAACCGTTGCCGGCCCGCGTGCTCGCAACCCGTCTGGATTCCGGGGATGTGCTGTTGATCGGGCATGATGTGCAGCAGCTCATCGAGTTCGGCGAGATCATGAGAAAAGCCTTTTTCTGGGGCGGGTCGCTGACCATTCTGTTCGGTGTGATGTTTGGCCTGGCGTTGAGTTTTCGCCCGCTGCGCCGGGTCGAGCAGATCAGGCAGGTCTGCGAACTCATCATGCATGGCAATATCCGGCAGCGGCTGCCGGTCAGCAGGCATCGTGACGAGCTCGACATGCTGTCTACCATCGTAAACAGGATGCTCGATGAAATCGAGCGGCTGATGTCGGAAATCAAGAGTGTCGGCGACAGTATCGCGCACGATCTGCGCACCCCGTTGACCCGGTTGCGCGCGGTACTGTATCGGATGCAGCAGCAACTGGGTGATGTGCCCGCCCAGCAGGCCATGGCGGACCAGGTGATAGCCGAGGTGGATTCGCTGTTGCTGCGCTTCCGTGCGCTGTTGCGCATCTCGGAGATCGAAAGCCAGCAGCGGCATGCCGGTTTCAAGCTGGTCGGGTTGCGCGAGATTTTGGAGCAGGCGGTCAGTTTTTTCGAGCCGCTGGCAGAAGACAAATCGATCCGTCTGTCCATGATCGCGGAACCGGTCGATCCCATTCATGGCGACGGCGAGCTGTTGTTCGAGGCGATCGTCAATCTGCTGGACAACGCGATCAAATTTACTCCCGTCGGCGGGCGGGTAGAGGTGCGCCTTACGCGCGGCGCGGCGGGGGCGACAATCGACATTGTCGACAGCGGTACCGGAATCAGGGAAAGCGAGCGGGCGGCGGTGCTCAACCGTTTTTACCGTGGCGGGAACGATGTGCAGACGCCCGGTTACGGCTTGGGTCTGAGCATCGTCATGGCGATCATCAGATTGCACGACTTCAGGTTTGAGTTGGGCAATGCCAACCCGGGTACGCGTGCGACGGTATATTGCCGACAGTCGAATCTATAGCCATTTTCATATTAGGGCGTTGTGCGTATTCTCGCAAAAACGCTCATTGTTAAATTTTTTTCATCTTGACTGTGCTCCAGCATTCCCTTATACAATCGGGATCGCCGGGAGCAGTGGCCGGACGAAATCGATAGGTCGCGGCAAGTTGATGTTCCACAGAAATACTTATACCGGAGTAACCCC
>JABEVF010000141.1 GCA_013043965.1 Gallionella sp.
CCCTTAGGAGATAAACATGGCAGTTCTAGTCGGCAAAGCCGCCCCCGATTTCACCGCTGTTGCCGTGATGGGCAACAACGAGATCAACGAGAATTTCAACCTGAAAAAACACATCAAAGCCAAAGCTGCCGTGGTGTTTTTCTACCCGCTGGATTTCACTTTCGTGTGCCCTTCCGAAATCATCGCCTTCGATCACCGCCTGGATGAATTCAAGAAGCGCAACGTAGAAGTCATCGGCGTGTCCATCGACTCGCACTTCACCCACCTGGCATGGAAGAACACACCCGTGAACAACGGTGGTATCGGCCAGGTGCGCTACCCGCTGGTGGCCGACATCAAGCACGAGATCTGCAAAGCTTACGATGTGGAAGCCGAAGGCGGTGTCGCGTTCCGTGGCTCGTTCCTGATCGACGCAGCCGGTGTGGTGCGCCATCAAGTGGTGAATGATCTGCCGCTGGGCCGCAACATCGACGAAATGCTGCGCATGGTCGACGCGTTGCAATTCCACGAAGAGCATGGCGAAGTCTGTCCGGCCGGCTGGAGCAAAGGCAAGGCCGGTATGGGTGCATCGACCGAAGGCGTGGCGAAATATTTGGCCGCGCACGCCAAAGAACTGTAAGCCGTTCCGCGCATCAAGCAAGGCTCCTGCGGGAGCCTTTTTCGTTTCCGCATCAGCGCATCCGCGCCAGGATGCTTTCGATCTCGGCGAACAAAGGCCGCCCGGTGACCCGCGTGTTCCCACAGCGGTGTTGCAACGACCACAAGGCGCTCAGCTGTTCTTCAGGCGCGTCGCAACGTTCGAGCAATTCTTCCAACAAGCTGGCGAACGCTCTCACCTCGATGCGCTGCAACGCGCTTGCACTCGCGGCATCCTGCGGCATAAAAGAAGCCGCGCCGAAGTCGCCCAACAGCGCGTCGCCCTGTTCATTCCACAAGATGTTGTGCGCGTACAGATCGCCATGCAGGATGCCGCGCGCGTGCAGACGCGCGACCGCCGAGGCGATGCCGTGCGCGATGCGCAACACCACCGCCAGAGAGAATCTTTGCTCAAGCGGATAGATGTCGCGGGTACATGATTCCAGGCTGGGCGGACCGGCCAGATTCTTGAAACCCGCATCGATCAGTGGCATCACCAGTCCTGCCGTGCCTGCCGGATGCTGGCTGATTTTGCCTTCCGCACCCACCAGTCCGGGATGCGTACCGGCGGCGAGACAGGCGGCCTTCTCGCTCGCTGGCCGTCCATCGCTCGTGAGCGCGCCCTTGAACAATTTCACCGCCACCGCCGACACGCTGTCGTCATCCCGCCGCCACTCGGCCTGATGGATCACGCCCGACGCGCCCTCGCCCAATTGCTGCTGCAACGCCAGCTCGTGCCAGTTGATGCACGGGATATCCTGCCCTGACACCGCAGCGACCTCGTGCGCATCGCTGAACGGATTGCCCGAATACGCCAGCCAAGCCAGGCGCGGCAAGGTGAGCAGCCAGCCGGGTAATGCCTCGAAACGGTTCGCGGCGATGCGCAACAACTCCAGGCGCTGACATGCCACCAACGTCTCCGGGAGACGCTGCAAGCGGTTGCCGGCCAGCATCAGCTTCTGCAAATTCGCGCACTTCCCCAACTCGCCCGGCAACTCCTCAAGCTGGTTGTCGGTAAGTATCAACCAACGCAAGCGCGGTGGAATCGCGGCAGCAGAAAAATGATTTATGCGATTCGCCTTGAATCCCATCATAGTCAGATGCGGGCAGCGACCCAACACCTCCGGCACTTCGGTGAACCGATTGTCCGAGCAAAAGATCACACGCAGTTTATGCAGGCGCGGCAGGTCGTCCGGCAAGGTTGAGAGGGCGTTACCGGAAAGATTGAGTATCTCCAGCGTGTCCGCGAGCCGATAAATTTCCGGCGGAAAAGCCGTCAAGCCGCACGACAGATCGAGGCGTTTGACGCCATCCAATTTGCCGGTGCGGAGTTGTGCGAGTGTGTCCATGTATTCTCGATCTTTTCTCCCTTATTCAGGGGAATAACCAGCGACTTGTTTCATCAGGGTTAGGTTGGGGTAGCAACGTCCGCAGCCGAGGCACAGGGGCCATATCGCCTATCGTTTGGTATCGCAAGCTGCACTCTGCAACGGCTCGCGCGAGCGTGCTGGATGCCCGCCGCCCGTCACAGAATGCTTTCGCAACCCTCTGTGACGCAACGACGTGATCATCCGCGCATGATAGCGTGGTGCGCAGCAAGAGGCGATTTTTACCAACAGCTCGGCGCGTGCATGGGTAATTCAGCGACGCTTGTCGTTGCCTTTTGGTGCATTTATTATTGACTTTCACTAAACGGGTGCGATGCAGCCTTGAAGCATCCATATGACCACGGGGGCTCGGCAGTTAGCGCCCCCGGACTCATAGATGCCCGCAAACCCTGCAAAATAGGCGGCTCTGCCGACCAGGCACCATTCGATACACGGCCGGCGGACTAACCGAATAACATGTGGCATAACATTTGCTGCGTTTATCCATGCTTGCTCCATCTTAATTTTAATTAGGGGGAATCATGAGAAACATGCCATCAGTCAGATATATCACTTACGTAATCGTAGGCACTTTACTGTTTTTTTGGTCTACCGATAAACGAAGCAGCGCAGAGATCGCCAATGATGCATATGCCGAAGAGTTTTCAATGCACCAGGCATACGACCCGGATTCAATGCACAACTACTACGACGCTGCAATGTGAGGTAGTTGCTGCAAGCATCGCGACTCGGAACACGGACATTCCTCCGTTAGGAATAATTCGGCAAAGGTAAATATGGCCGAACTCTGAGACCAGGGATGTCTGTGCCTCCCACCTGGCAGTTCCTTCTTCTCCGTTTCCCCTTACCCCACACCCCTGCTAAAATTCGCGCCGTCGTTTTCTGCCCGCACTCATCATGTTGATCTGGTTCGTAGGCTTGTATTTATTGCTGTCGGTGGGCATCGGGGTGTATGCCTCGACGCGCGTGCATAACTCGCGGGACTTTGTGGTGGCGGGGCGCAATCTGCCTTTGCCTGTCGTCACGGCGACGGTGTTCGCGACCTGGTTCGGCGCGGAGACGGTGCTGGGGATTTCCGCGACTTTCGTCAAAGAGGGCTTGGGCGGCGTGGTGGCCGATCCGTTCGGCGCGAGCTTGTGTCTGATCATCGCGGGATTATTTTTCGCGCCGCTGTTGTACCGCATGAATCTGCTCACCATCGGCGATTACTACCGACAGCGTTACAGCCGTCCGGTGGAATTGATCATGACGATTTGCATCATGGTCTCGTATCTGGGCTGGGTGTCCGCGCAAGTGGTGGCACTGGGGCTGGTGTTCAACCTGGTCAGCGGCGGTGCGGTGTCCGAGCCGACCGGCATGGTGTTGGGCACGGCCATCGTGCTGGCCTACACCATGTTCGGCGGCATGTGGTCGGTGGCCCTGCTCGACTTCGTGCAAATGACCGTCATCATGTCCGGCATGTTGCTGATCGCGTATCTGGTCAGCGGCCAGGTGGGCGGAGTCGCGCATGTGGTGCGGGCGGCGGCCGACACCGGCAAACTGAAATTCTTTCCGCAAGGCGGATGGGAAGTGTGGGTGCCGTTCATCGGCGCGTGGCTGACCATGATGCTGGGCTCTATCCCGCAACAGGACGTTTTCCAGCGCATGACTTCAGCCAAGGATGAAAAGACGGCGGTGCGCGGTTCGGTGTTGGGCGGTGTGTTGTATTTTTTCTTCGCGTTCGTGCCGATGTTCCTCGCGTTTTCCGCGACGCTCATTGCCCCGAAAGAATTCGGCGACTTGATTCAGACCAATTCGCAACTGGTCTTGCCCACGCTGATTTTGCAACACACCCCGGCCATCGCCCAAGTGTTCTTTTTCGGCGCGCTACTGTCCGCGATCATGAGTACCGCATCGGCGACATTGTTGGCACCTTCGGTGATGTTCACCGAGAACATCCTCAAACATTTCGCGATGAAACAAATGAGTGACCGCCAGATGTTGCGCACCATGCGCATCATCGTGCTGACCTTCGGTGGCATGGTGTTGTGGTCGGCTCTGCATGCCGAAGCCAGCATCATGAAAATGGTCGAAAACGCCTACAAGATCACGCTGGTCGGCGCCTTCGTGCCGCTGGCTTTCGGCTTGTATTGGCGGCGCGCCAACAACCAGGGCGCGCTGGTATCCATCGTGCTGGGCCTGGGCAGCTGGCTGTTGATGGAGATCATCAAACCCGATACCTACTGGCCACCCCAATTGGTCGGGTTGTTGCTCAGTATCGCGGGCATGTTGATCGGTTCGTTGCTGCCCAACTACCTGCGCGGCCGCCCCGCGCACTCCCCACAGAGTTAATCTGTGTCACACTCCTGTCATAATTTCTTAATATGCTGGCAACTTCGAGTCGCACCGAGGGAATGATCGTGCAAGCAAAAATTTTGATCGTAGAAGATGAACCGGCCATCGCCGAGCTGCTGTCGTTTAACGTCATGCAAGCCGGATTTATAGCCTTGCGCGCCGAAGACGCGCCTACCGCATGGCAACAGATACGCGATCACGCGCCGGATCTGATCCTGCTGGACTGGATGCTGCCGGAGACCAGCGGCGTAGTCATCGCCAAACAATTGCGCGCCGATGCCCGTACCTGCGACATTCCGATCATCATGCTCACCGCGCGCGGCGACGAGCGCGACAAGATCCTGGGATTGGAATCGGGCGCGGATGATTACATCACCAAACCGTTCTCGCCCCGCGAACTGATGGCACGCATACGCGCCGTGCTGCGCCGCCACATCCCCATCATGCCGGATGAGAACGTCAGCGCGGGCGGCCTGGAATTGTCGCCCACCACGCATCGGGTCACCGCCAAAGACCACAGCATAGACCTGGGCCCGACCGAGTTCCGCCTGCTGCAATTCTTCATGACTCACACCGAGCGGGTGTATAGTCGCGCCCAATTATTGGATCAGGTATGGGGCACGCAAGTGTTCGTCGAGGAGCGCACCGTCGATGTGCACATCCGCCGCTTGCGTGCCGCATTGGAACCGGCCGGCATGGACAACCTGATACAAACCGTGCGCGGCAGCGGTTACCGTTTTTCAGCCAATTAGCAAGGGATACTAGTGTTCGATTATTGGTTCAGAGCCAGTTTGCCGGTGATTTTCAGCACCCTGGTCGCATTATTCATCTGGGCTATTTTCTCGATGGTTCCCGCCCTGCTGTTCATGCTCGCGGTATTGTTGTTCCAAATGGCGCGCCATGCATGGCAGCTGTTCAAATTGGGCCGCTGGCTGGCCAAACCCGATCTGCAGACCATACCCGAAGCCAGCGGTATCTGGGACGAGGCCTTTTCGCGCTTGTACAAAATGGTCAAACATCATCAGCAGACCCGGCTCGATCTGGCCGCCGAGCTGCAACACATCGAGCTGGCGACTTCGGCGATGCCCGATGGCGTGGCGATCCTCAACGCGGTCAACCGCATCGAATGGTGCAACCCCCTCGCGGAACATCACTTTGGCCTGAACGCGCAACGCGACATCATGCAAGACATCACCTATCTGGTGCGCCAGCCGGAGTTCATCGAATACTTGCACGAGGCCAATTTCAGCGAGCCGCTGGTCATGACTCCGGCTCGCCACGATGACTTGCGCTTGTCGATCAAGCTCATCAATTACGGCGACAACAAACGGCTGCTGATCAGCCGCGACATCACCCAGCTGGAACGCATCGAGACCATGCGCCGCGACTTTGTCGCCAATGTATCCCACGAGCTGCGCACCCCGCTCACCGTCGTCAACGGCTTTGTCGAGAATCTGCAGGACATGGACGACCTGAGCCACACGCAGATCAGCCGCGCACTGTTCCTGATGGCCGAACAAACCCGGCGCATGGACAACCTGGTGGCGGATCTTCTGACGTTGTCGCGCCTGGAAAATGACCACACTCCGGTGCGCGAGGAGACGGTGGACATACCCGCGATCCTGCGTGCAGTCTACCAGGATGGCCTATCGCTCAGCGCGGAAAAACACACCATCCATCTGGAGATCGCCAGCGACAAAAACCTGTCCGGGAATTACGATGATTTGCGCAGCGCGTTCAGCAACCTGCTCAGCAACGCGATCCGCTACACCCCGACTGGCGGAGAGATATTGGTGCGCTGGGGGGAACGCGGCGAGCAGCCGGTATTTTCAGTGCAGGACAGCGGCATCGGCATCGCGCAACATCACATCCCGCGATTGACGGAACGCTTTTATCGGGTGGATCGCAGCCGCTCGCGCGAGACCGGAGGAACGGGATTGGGATTGGCTATCGTCAAACACATCGCGCTGCGCCATCAGGCCAAACTGGAGATACTCAGCGTGGAGAACCAAGGCAGCACCTTCTCCATCGTCTTTCCGGTGAAACGCGCGGTGCACTA
>JABEVF010000142.1 GCA_013043965.1 Gallionella sp.
CAATCCAAACAACAATAAACTCACTCTACTTGACATGACTTTAATCTCCGTTCAGTTAAAAATATTATTGCAATTTTTCTGCCCATTGCCGCGTGATATAGGGCTGATTCTGGTGCTGGCTCAACCTTGCGGCAATCCATTTTGCGGCGACAAACCCCAACAACAATCCGGCGACACTGCCCAGCGCGACAAATGCGTCATTTTGTCCGGATTGAGCACCGATCACGCTGGAAAGCCCCCCGCCCAACACCAGTAAAACCAGCGGCAATAAATAAACCAGTCCTATGCCGCGCAACACCGCCCCGTCAGCGACCGAAACGACCACTTCGTCTCCTACCGCCGCGCCGATCGGATTCCCCACTTCGAACTGCCGGGGCTTGCTGCAGAACAACTGGGCAACTTTGCTGGACCCGCATCCTTGCCCATTGCACTGCTCGCAGCCGCTGACTTGATTGGCTTGCACGAGTGCCGACTGAGAATAAATTTGCACTACTGTTGCGCGGGTCTCGAGCATGGTTATTTACCGTTATAACGAATTGAATCGAGTACCTGCATCACGGTGCGGGGTGGGACTTCGCCCACCACGGTATACATATGTTTATCGACGACTTTGTGGTAAAGATTCACCGCGCCGCGACTGGACATCCCTTCAAGATCATCCCCATCCAAGTCGGCCGGTTCGATAAAAATCGAAATCGCACTCAAGCCATCTGAAAATACCAACTGTGTCACGGGCGCGTGTTTACCGCGCATTGGACGCTGCACCTCGGTCACTTTTTTAAACCCTACCGGAATCGCATCGGCCACCCAACCACTGTTAAACGCTACGGCACTGCTTGCACCGATGTTGATTTGAGACAGTCCCTCTTTCCCAACCGACATGATCGAAGAGCGGTCCAGATCGCCACCGATCTTGAGCTGCGTAAAGGCGTATTGCTCGACCACCTGATTTTTGTCGCCCAATACGGTGGCTTTTAACAGCAAACCTGTGTCGGTATGTATCCATAATTTATGCGCGTAGCGCAAATTATCTTTCGGTTGAAACAAAAGCACTTGGGCGTTATATCCGGCCACACTACCCATACCCAGGTCCTTCATCTCATAATTTCCATTCAATGCCGACAGCTCATCGGACAGCAAGGAAGGAAAGCCGGCACGTCCTTGCTGACTGTCGATCTGCACCATTTTATGGTTGAGGTAACACCACACCTGGCCGTGATGGCGGACGATCTCGCGCCGGGGTCCCTCAAGACTCTCCAGCCTTTCGTACTCGCTGTCTGCTTCAACAAGATGAGTGATGCGCGATGTCTCGACACGATTGCCGTATTGATAGATGAAAGTACCGCTGTATTCGGTTTGATGACCCGCAAATGCAAGCGTTTTCAGCCAGTCAAGATTAGGCTGCCCTACAGCCGCATAACTCTTGCCCAGCAATAGCAACAAACCGCAACACCCAACCCACCATTTCATTGCGCTTTTTCCTCCGGGCTGTATGTCACTGTCCGTATATACGATGCACCGCCATTCATATCGTTACTGGGGGAAAACTCCTGGTGGGCCATCAGGTAGTCGTTCGATTTTGATTGTGTCTGCAAACTGGCCGGACGCAAATCGGTTTGCTGCATTGCAAGCTGGGGGTTCGTTTCCGGGGTGATCTGTTCAGACATCCACACCACCACACCCAAAGCCATCAGCGATGCGGCAGCTGAAAGGGCGATATTGCGAACTTTCTGGCTCAAGCCGCGAGTACGGGGTGTTAGCACGGTTGGCTCATGCTCCATGAGCTCACGCACGCGCCCGCTCAGATCGCGATGGATATATTCTGGCTGGCGCAGCACATCCCCGATCAGATGGTAAGTGGCCCAGTCACGATGCGCATCGGAATCCCGTTTCAACCCGCCAAACAAGACCTCCGCTTCGTCTTCAAACAACTCGCCATCCATCAACGCTGAAATATTATTTTTCATGATTACCACCGATTACCTTTACTGGTTTCCAACAAGGGGCGCAAATTTTCCGCAATGGCTTCACGCGCTCTAAAAATCCTGGAACGAACCGTCCCGACCGGACAATTCATCACACTGGCAATTTCTTCATAACTCAGCCCTTCTATTTCCCGCAATGTCAGGGCGCTGCGCAAATCTTCGGGCAACTGCTGCAACGACGACTGCACCACATCGACAACCTGTTTGCTCATGAGTTCATTTTCCGGTGTACTGACTTCCTGCAACAGGCCCGCGTCCTCGAATGACTCCGATTCTTCGGCATCAAAGGGGGTGCTGGTAGGCGGGCGGCGCTTATTTGCCAACAAATGATTCTTTGCCGTATTGATTCCAATACGATACAACCAAGTGTAAAAGGCACTTTCCCCGCGAAACCCCGGCAAAGCACGGTAGGCCTTGATAAAAGCATCCTGAGTCACATCTTCCGCATCGCCGGGATCCCGCACAAAACGGGAAATCAACCTTCCCAATCTGCGCTGATACTTGGATACCAGCAAATCAAAGGCGTGCTTATCCCCGCGCTGGACGCGCTCCACCAACTGCTGATCGACTTCCCGGTCTGCCATCCCTGATATTTCCAAATTATAATATTTATTATTGTGTGCCTGACGATCTCGCACATCGGCGTAAGTATAACTGCCGGGCTCAACCCATCAAGCAAAATTTCTCAGCCAGTGACTGGTGTCGCGCAAATTAGTTCCCCATCGCCGCTCTATATCTTTATTCTTCACGCCACCATCGGCTGCACCGCCCGACAGACGAACGGATGCTGGCATTCCAGGCAGCGACTTCCCCAATCCGCGTTGCGCCTTAGCGGGCGCCCCCATAAAAATCCGCTCATTCTAGA
>JABEVF010000143.1 GCA_013043965.1 Gallionella sp.
ACCTCCCTTGTTTGCTTTCTTGCGTCTTCTTTTTCCATGCGCCGTGAGACGCATCAATCACCATAAAGTTCACGGATAATTCGTGCCGGGTCTATAAGTATCTGCACCTGCCTGTTGCGGTAAATGCGCGAGGCGAGAAACTCAGCAAACAAACGCTGGCGATACCCCTAGATAAAAACAAGGTGGCGGAAACCTTATACGACGCGCTGATGTTTTTGCATCAGCAACCGCCCGCTGAATTAAAGTCCGGCAAAACTCAAGAAATTCTGGTCTGGGCGATCACGCATTGGCGACCGGATTTGATATTGGGAGATCATGTCGTGCGCGATGCACACGACGTAAATTCAATTTGACAAGGAGACTTTGCGCACCACATCCGCGATGCGCTGCGCGGATTGTTCGACCAAAGACTGGTCCTCGCCCTCCACCATCACGCGCAACAACGGCTCGGTGCCGGAGGGACGCAACAGCACGCGGCCTTTGCCATTCAACGCGCGCTCCGCATCTGCCACCGTCGTTTTGATCTGAGCGTTTTCCAGCAGTGTTGCCGCCTTTTCCACGCGAATATTGATCAGCACTTGCGGGTACATCACCAGATCCTGCGCGGCCTGCGCCAGCGTTTGTTTGCCGGTGCGCAACGCGTGCAGCACTTGCAACGCGGACACGATGCCATCGCCGGCGCTATGTTTATCGAGGCACAAAATATGGCCGGAGTTCTCGCCGCCAAGTTGCCAGCCTTCTTGTTGCAACACTTCCATCACATAGCGGTCGCCCACTTTGGCGCGCTTGAAAGGGATGCCCAGCTTCCGCATGGCATATTCAAAGGCCAAGTTGGTCATCAACGTACCCACCACGCCACCCTGCATCTTGCCGTTAGCTTGACGATGCTTGGCGATCACGTACAACAGTTGGTCGCCGTCATACAGCTTGCCTGCCGCATCGGCCATGATGAGGCGGTCGCCGTCGCCGTCCAGCGCGATGCCGATATCCGCGTGATGCGCCACCACCGCCTTGCGCAAATTTTCGGGCGCGGTCGCGCCGTAGCCGTCGTTGATATTCTTGCCGTTGGGTTCCGCGCCGATTGCGATGACATCCGCGCCCAATTCATGGAACACATGACGCGCGATGTGATACGTCGCGCCGTGCGCGCTGTCCACCACGATCTTCATGCCACGCAGATCCAGGTCGGACGGGAAAGTGCTCTTGCAAAATTCGATATAACGTCCCACCGCGTCATCGAGGCGCTTTGCTTTCCCCAAACCGTCGGAGGCGTTGGTGATCAGCGGTTGATCCAACACGGCTTCGATCGCGATCTCAGTCGCATCGGGCAACTTCATGCCTGTTGCGGAAAAGAACTTGATTCCGTTGTCCTCGAAAGGGTTGTGCGAGGCGGATATCACCACGCCCGCCTGCAAACGCAATGCGCGAGTCAGATAAGCTACCGCCGGGGTAGGGACAGGCCCGGCCAAATACACATCGATGCCGGCGGCAATCAGGCCCGCTTCCAGCGCGGATTCCAGCATATAGCCCGAGATGCGCGTGTCCTTGCCGATCAAAACCGCCGGACGCTCACCGGCAGCATGTGCGGAATTTGCCAGCACCTTGCCCGCCGCATAACCCAGATGCATCACGAACTGCGGTGTGATGGGATGCTCGCCCACGCGCCCGCGCACGCCATCCGTACCGAAATATTTTCTGTTCAAGTCATTTCTCCATTCACCGCATACCAAATTTTCAGCGCGTCCACCGTCGCCCGCACATCGTGCACGCGCACGATACTCGCACCACGCTGCACGGCGATCAAAGCGGCGGCGACACTGGCTGGCATTCGCTCCCCCACTTCCTGTCCGGTCACCGCACCCAGCATGGACTTGCGTGACAATCCTGCCAAAACGGGAACACCCAGCTCGGCCAGTTCCGACAAGTTTGCGAGCAAGGAAAAATTATGCGCCACCGATTTACCAAAGCCAAAACCCGGATCGATCACCATACGATCGATATCTATCCCTGCTGCTTGTGCCGCTGCGATACGTTCACGCAAAAACGCGCTGACTTCCGCCAATACATTTTGGTAGCGAGGCTGCGCCTGCATGGATCTCGGGTCGCCTTGTTTGTGCATCAGACACACGGCGACATCGCTCTGCGCGACGGCGAGCATCGCCGCCTCGTCTTGCAACGCGTTCACATCATTGACCATCTGCGCCCCTGCGACGATCGCCGCGCGCATTACCTCGGGCTTTAGCGTGTCTATCGAGACCGGCACGCCTATACCGCGCAAACCTTCGATGATCGGCAAGACCCTATCCAACTCTTGCTGCACGGACACGGGAGTCGCGCCTGGCCGGGTGGATTCGCCGCCGATGTCGATGATGCCCGCACCTGCTGCGATGAGTTGATGCGCATGGGCAAGCGCCGCATCACGAGACAGGTGCAGGCCACCATCCGAAAAAGAATCGGGGGTGGCATTGACGATGCCCATCACCAAAGGACGGGACAGTTCAAATTGGAATTGGCCGCAGAGGAACATGGATTTTAGCTGGTAGCCGCTAGCAGGTAGCGAATTGCATGGATTTGCCACCCGCTACCTGCTACCCGCCACTAGTTGTGTTAGGTTCCTTGCGCGGGCTGATGTGTGGCCGTTGCCGTCGGCGGTGTGTCTTTGGGAGGAACGGGAGTCGCCGCTATTTGGCTAGGTGGCTTGGGGGGACGCGGCGGATTACCGGCCATGATATCGTTTATCTGGTCTGCATCGATGGTCTCCCACTCCAGCAAAGCTGCCGCCATGGCTTCAATCTTATCGCGGTGGGTTTCGATCAAATGCCTCGCCAGATTGTATTGCTGGTCGATGATGCGACGAATCTCGGTATCAACTTTCTGCATCGTCGCTTCGGAAATACTGCGCGTGAAGTTGGGACGATCCGCATGGCCTTCTTCCTCACCGTAGACCATCGTGCCCAATGATTCAGACATCCCCCATTGCGTGACCATGCGGCGTGCCATCGCGGTGGCACGCTCAAAATCGTTGGACGCGCCAGTGGTCATCTGATTCATAAACAGCTCTTCGGCGATACGACCACCAAACAGAACCGCCAGTGTGTCCAAAATACGATTCTTGTCCATGCTGTAGCGATCTTCTGAGGGCAATTGCATGGTCAAACCCAATGCGCGGCCACGCGGGATGATGGTGACTTTATGTACTGGATCGGTCTTCGGCAACAGTTTGGCGACCACGGCATGACCCGACTCGTGATACGCGGTGTTGCGACGCTCTTCTTCCGGCATCACCATGGAACGCCGTTCCGTACCCATCATGATCTTATCTTTGGCGCGCTCGAAGTCCTCCATCTCGACGAAACGCTTGTTGCTGCGCGCGGCGAACAATGCCGCCTCGTTCACCAGGTTGGCCAAGTCCGCACCGGAGAAACCGGGCGTACCGCGTGCCAAGATTTCCGCTTTGACGTCATTGCCCATCGGTATCTTGCGCATATGCACCAACAAGATTTGTTCGCGACCGCGAATGTCCGGCAAACTCACGACCACCTGGCGGTCAAAACGACCGGGGCGCAACAACGCGGCATCCAACACATCGGGACGGTTGGTCGCTGCGATCACGATCACACCGGACGCACCTTCAAAGCCATCCATTTCCACCAACAATTGGTTGAGCGTCTGCTCGCGTTCGTCATTGCCACCGCCCATACCCGCACCGCGATGGCGCCCCACCGCATCTATTTCGTCGATAAAAATGATACACGGTGCTTGTTTCTTGGCATCCTCAAACATGGAACGCACGCGCGACGCGCCCACGCCCACGAACATCTCCACGAAATCCGAACCGGAGATAGAAAAGAACGGCACCTTGGCTTCGCCCGCGATCGCCCTGGCCAACAATGTTTTCCCTGTGCCAGGGCTTCCGACTAACAGCACACCGCGCGGAATCCGTCCACCCAGTGACTGGAACTTGGTCGGATCCTTCAAAAAATCCACCAATTCGGAAACTTCTTCCTTGGCTTCATCACAACCCGCCACATCGGCGAACGTGATACGTTCCTTGCTTTCATCCAGCATACGCGCACGTGACTTACCGAATGAGAACGCGCCGCCCTTGCCGCCGCCCTGCATTTGGCGCATGAAGAACACCCATACCCCGATCAACAGCAGCATAGGAAACCATGAAACAAAGATATTCATCAGGAAGGACTGCTCTTCTTCCGGTTTGGCTTCGATCTTCACGCCGTTTTTGAGCAGATCGGAAACCATCCACAAGTCGCTGGGCGCGTAGCTGGTGATGCGTTTACCCTCGCTGGTAGTAGCTTTCAAGGTACGGCCTTCTATGGTGACCTTGGTAATGTGCCCCTGCTTCACTTCATCCAGAAATTGTGAATAATCAAGCTGCGCCTGCGCGGATTGCTGCTGGTGGTTATTGAATTGGTTAAATACGGTCATCAGCACCAAGGCGACGACCAACCAGATAGCGACACTCTTAAAATTGTTCACAATTATTCCTTAATCAACCCCGGCTTCTTCACCGGGAACTGGCATTAAACTATGGTTTGCCCGATTACTCAAGCGACCCGCTGAATTTTTCCGCTCGCCAGCAGATACAATTCGCTACTGCGGTCCCTGGAGGCTTTGGGTTTGCGTGTCACAACTTTACCGAAGCGACTGCGCATCAGCTTCAAATACTCCTCAAACCCCGCACCCTGAAAGACTTTCACCAGAAACTGCCCGCCCGGCTGGAGTTGTTCGAGTGCGAAGTCCATCGCCAGTTCCGCCAAATACAAAGCTCGGGCGAGATCGGCGTTCAACACACCGCTCATATTGGGAGCCATGTCCGAAATTACAAGACCTACCTGCCTGCCTGCCAACAAGTCTTGCAATTGCTTCAACACACTCTCCTCGCGAAAATCCCCCTGAATAAAGTCCACCCCAGACAAAGGGTCTAATGGCAGCAAATCCAGAGCGATGACCTTGCCTCCACGCCCCACCTCTCGTGCCGCGATCTGCGACCAACCGCCCGGGGTGGCGCCCAAGTCCACAACGACCATGCCGGGCTTTAACAAACGGTCTTTATCGTTGATTTCCAGCAGCTTGTACGCTGCGCGCGAACGATAGCCATCCTTCTGTGCCAATTGCACGAATGGGTCGTTGACATGCTCGCGCATCCATTGTTTGCTGGTTTTAGAAGGCTTCATCGTTTAGAATCCGTTCCTCAATTTTTGAAAGTCATTATGCTCACGCTCACCGTATCCGAACGCCTCGCCTTAAAAAGTCGCGCCCATTCCCTGAGTCCAACGGTGATGATAGGGAACGCGGGCCTGACTGAGTCCGTGTTAAAAGAAATTGCGGCAGACTTAAAACGCCATGAGCTGATTAAAATCCGGGTGATGGGTGATGACCGGGCACTGCGTGAAGCGATGTTGACGGATATTTGCATTCAGCTGCATGCCGCACCGATACAACACATCGGGAAGATTCTGGTGGTATACCAACCTAACCCAGACGCTAATCTTATTGCGATCAAAAAAATGCCTCGCCACAAAGGCAAGAAGCCGCTCACCAAGAAACAGCTGGGAAATCGATAGGGTTTGTAGCCGGTAGCTCGTTGCGGGTAGCCAACCGACGTTTCGCTCCAGCTACAGACTACAGGCCACCAGCTACCAGCTAAATATACTGAACCTCAACCACTTCGTATTCGCGCACACCACCGGGCGCTTGCACCTCGGCAATATCCCCCCTGTATTTCCCGATCAAGGCCCGTGCTATCGGTGAGCTGATCGACACTTTACGCTCCCTGATGTTGGCCTCGTCTTCCCCGACGATCTGATAGGTCACCACATCACCGTTGTTGACATCTTCGAGCACCACCGTGGCAGCAAACACACAGCGCCCGTCCGCATTAATGGTTCTGGGATCGATGATTTGCGCGCTACCCAATTTACTTTCCAGCTCCTGGATGCGACCTTCGACAAACGCCTGCCGCTCCTTGGCCGCATCGTATTCGGCATTTTCTGATAAATCACCTTGCGCGCGCGCCTCAGAAATCGCAGCGATCACGGAAGGTCGCTGCACCGTTTTTAAGTTATGCAGTTCTTGACGCAATTTTTCCGCGCCTATCGTCGTTAATGGAACTTTGCTCATATTCAGGCCACTCAATAAAAAATTACTTCAATCGCAAGTGCTGACTCTGTAAATCATAAACTTGCAAACCCGTTAAATGCTGCATCCCCACACAAGCCGCGCGCGCACCGGCCAGCGTGGTGTAGTAAGTGACACGGCCCTGCAACGCCGCGTGGCGTATCGAATATGAATCCCGCATCACCGACGGCTTGCTGTCCACCGTGTTGACGATCAGACTCACTTCGCCATTCTTGATCATATCCACGATGTGCGGACGACCCTCGGCGACCTTGTTCACCATGCTCACGCCCACACCAGCCGCAGCAATGACCGAGGCCGTGCCGCGCGTCGCCAATATGGTAAAACCCAGCTGCGTCAAAGTACGTGCGATTTCTGCCGCACCGTGCTTGTCTTCCTCACGCACACTGATGAACACCTTGCCGCTTTTCGGTATTTTCACACTGGCGGCGAGTTGCGATTTGACGAAGGCTTCGGCAAATGTCTCTCCCACGCCCATCACTTCGCCGGTAGATTTCATCTCGGGGCCGAGAATGACATCCACACCGGGGAATTTGATGAAAGGGAACACGGCTTCTTTCACGGAGTAATAAGGAGGGATCACTTCTTTGCTGATGCCTTGTTGCGCCAAAGACTGCCCGGCCATGCAACGCGCGGCGATCTTCGCCAGCGGCACACCGGTCGCTTTCGACACGAAAGGCACGGTACGCGAAGCGCGCGGATTCACTTCCAGGACATATACCGTTTCACCCTGGATAGCAAACTGCACGTTCATCAATCCGACCACGTTGAGTTCCCTCGCCATCGCCACCGTTTGGCGGCGCAATTCATCCTGCATCTTGGCCGATAGCGAATAGGGAGGCAGAGAACACGCCGAATCGCCGGAATGCACGCCCGCTTCTTCGATGTGCTCCATGATGCCGCCGATGATGACCTGCTTGCCGTCTGACACGGCATCCACATCAACCTCGATGGCATCATTCAGGAAGCGATCCAGCAAAATAGGCATGCGCTCGGGATAGGTTTTGGACATCTCCTCGGCATCGCGCATATAGCGTTCCAGATCGGCTTGCGCGTGGATGATCTCCATCGCGCGGCCGCCCAACACGTTGGAGGGACGCATCACCAGCGGATAGCCAATTTCGACTGCACCCGCTACCGCATCGGCCACATTGCTGGCAATACGGTTTGGCGGTTGTTTCAATGCCAGTTTGCGCAACATCTGCTGGAAGCGCGCGCGGTCTTCCGCGCAGTCGATCATGTCTGGTGACGTACCGATGATGGGCACGCCGTTCTTCGCCAAACCATGCGCCAACTTCAGCGGAGTCTGTCCGCCGTATTGCACGATGACACCGATAGGTTTTTCTACCGCGATCACTTCCAGCACATCTTCTAAAGTGAGCGGCTCAAAATACAAACGATCCGAAGTGTCGTAATCGGTGGACACAGTTTCCGGATTGCAGTTGACCATGATGGTCTCGTAGCCGTCCTCGCGCATCGCCAGCGCGGCATGCACGCAGCAATAGTCGAATTCGATGCCCTGCCCGATGCGGTTAGGCCCGCCGCCCAGCACCATGATCTTTTTGCTGTTGGTCGGCTGCGCTTCGCATTCCTCCTCATAGGTGGAATACATATAGGCGGTGTTGGTGGCGAACTCGGCCGCGCAGGTATCCACCCGTTTGTACACCGGGCGCACGCCCAGCGCGTGACGGTAGGCGCGCACCGCCGCATCATCGGTATCCAGTAACGCCGCTATACGCGCATCGGCAAAACCGCTGCGTTTCAACACGCGCAATTCATCCGCGCTGAGGACCTCCAGGTTGCGTCCCGCCAATGATTTTTCCTGACGGATCAGGTCTTCGATCTGCACCAGGAACCACGGGTCGATCTTGCTGACGGCGAATACTTCGCTCACGCTCATGCCGAAACGGAACGCATCGCTCACCGCCCAGATGCGATCCGGCCCGGGGTTGCCGAGCTCGGCACAGATAGCTTCGCGATCCGTGTACTTGCTGTCCAACCCGTTTACACCTACTTCCAGACCGCGCAAGGCTTTCTGGAACGATTCCTGGAAAGTGCGGCCGATCGCCATCACCTCGCCCACCGATTTCATCTGCGTGGTCAGGCGGTCATTGGCTTGCGGGAATTTTTCGAACGCGAAGCGCGGAATCTTGGTCACCACGTAATCGATGGAGGGCTCGAACGAGGCGGGCGTTGCACCGCCGGTGATGTCGTTCTTCAATTCGTCCAGCGTATAGCCCACCGCCAGCTTGGCCGCAATCTTCGCGATCGGGAAGCCGGTGGCCTTGGAAGCCAGCGCGCTCGATCTCGACACGCGCGGATTCATCTCGATCACCACCATGCGCCCGTCTTCCGGGTTGATGGAGAACTGCACGTTTGAGCCGCCAGTCTCCACACCGATCTCGCGCAGCACCGCCAGCGAGGCATCGCGCATGATCTGATATTCCTTGTCCGTCAGTGTCTGCGCCGGGGCGACGGTGATCGAGTCGCCGGTATGCACACCCATCGGGTCGAGGTTCTCTATCGAGCAGATGATGATGCAATTGTCATTGCGGTCGCGCACCACTTCCATCTCGTACTCTTTCCAGCCCAGCAGCGATTCTTCGATCAACAACTCGCGCGTCGGCGAGGCTTCCAGGCCGCGCTCGCAGATTTCGAGGAACTCTTCGCGGTTGTAGGCGATGCCGCCGCCGCTGCCGCCCATCGTGAAAGACGGGCGGATGATGGTCGGGAAGCCCATCACCTGCTGCACCTGCAACGCCTCTTCCATGCTGTGCGCGATCATGGATCTCGCCGAAGCCAGCCCGATACGTGTCATCGCCTGCTTGAATTTCTCGCGGTCTTCGGCCATGTCGATGGCCTCGCGCGACGCGCCTATCATTTCTACGTTATATTTTTCCAGCACGCCATGCTTGGCCAGATCCAGCGCACAGTTCAGCGCAGTCTGTCCACCCATGGTCGGCAGGATCGCATCGGGACGCTCCTTGGCGATGATCTTCTCCACCATCTGCCAGGTGATAGGCTCGATGTAAGTCGCATCCGCCATGTCCGGGTCGGTCATGATGGTGGCCGGATTCGAGTTCACCAGAACGACACGGTAACCTTCCTCGCGCAACGCCTTGCAGGCCTGCGCACCGGAATAGTCAAACTCGCAGGCCTGCCCGATGACGATAGGGCCGGCACCGATGATAAGTATGGATTTTAGGTCGGTACGTTTTGCCATTTTGTGCTGGTAGCGCGGAGCTTGTAGCGGGTAGCGTTTTGCGCGCCTACGGCGCGATATTGGCTACCGACCACAAGCTACGCGCTACGCGTCCCTTTCATCATTGCTACAAATTTATCAAACAAGCCATCCACATCATGTGGCCCGGGGCTCGCTTCGGGATGCCCCTGAAAGCAGAACGCGGGTTTGCCGGTCAGCTCGAAACCTTGCAGCGTACCGTCGAACAGCGAGATGTGGGTCACGCGCGCATTTGCGGGAAGCGTCGCCGCATCCACCGCAAAGCCGTGGTTCTGGCTGGTGATCATCACGCGCCTGGTTTGCGTGTCCTGCACCGGGTGGTTCGCGCCGCGATGGCCGAACTTCATCTTTACCGTCTTCGCGCCCACTGCCAGACCCAGGATCTGGTGGCCGAGACAGATGCCGAACAGCGGCACGCCCGCCTCGATGAATTTCTTCGTCGCATCGATCGCGTAATCGCACGGCTCCGGATCGCCGGGGCCGTTGGACAGGAACACCCCGTCCGGCCCCATCGCCAGCACCTCCTTCGCGCTGGTCTGCGCGGGCACCACGGTGATGCGGCAGCCGCGCTCGGCCAGCATGCGCAAAAGGTTGCGCTTCACGCCGAAGTCGTAAGCCACCACATGGAATTTCGTATGCTCCGCTTCCGGATAGCCGATGCCCAGCTCCCACTCGCGCTTCGTCCAGGTATAGGATTTCGTGCAGCTCACCACCCGAGCCAGATCCATCCCCGCCAACCCGGCGAAGCCGCGTGCGGCAGCCAGCGCCGCCTCGGCATCATCACCTGTCGCGATACAACCGTTCTGTGCGCCCTTGGAACGCAGTATGCGCGTCAGTTTTCGCGTGTCGATCCCGGCGATGGCGACCACGTTGTTGGCTTTGAGGTAATCGGGCAAAGACTGCGTGCTGCGGAAATTGCTCACCGTCATAGAAAGATCGCGAATGATCAATCCGCTGGCGAACACCTGGCGCGATTCCACATCTTCGGGGTTCACACCCACATTGCCGATGTGAGGATAGGTCAGCGTGACGATCTGCTTGCAATAAGACGGGTCGGTGAGGATTTCCTGATAGCCGGTCATCGAGGTGTTGAACACCACCTCACCGACGCTGCTGCCTGGAGCACCAATAGCAATACCGCGAAACACCGTCCCATCGGCTAGCACAAGAATGGCAGGGTTAGTTAGCGACACCGGATACTCCCTAGATAGACATAAAGAAGCGGGACGAACCGTGTGTTCATCCCGCTGTTAATGGCCCGCATTATAGCCGATTAGTGTCGCCCCATCAATCGCAGCCGCCCCGAATATTATGTTGTTAGACATCCCGTCAGCGCGTTGCTTGAAACGCCTTATTGACTTGGCGGGAGCCGGTGCAGGCGTCGCAGGCATGGCCGTGCCCTCATAGTCCAACCAAGCGCCTGACCTGACCATATAATGGCTCGGCCGGTTTCCGTGACGGATTGCTTCCGACTCCATGAGTCGCCGCGTTCTTGAATGCGGCAATGTGGCGAGAACGAAACCGGGCGACCCTATTCATCCCTGACCGAGGAGTATATGTGACTATAAGGCAAACTATCCGGGCATTACTCGGCATCGCGGCCACCTTGCTGATGCTAAGCTGCACGAATACGCACAGCACATCCGGATTAGACGCAAGAACCGTTGAACAGACGAGTCATCAAGACCGTTTGCAGACCATTTATTCTGAACTGGGAAAAATAGGTGGCAAGGTCTTCACGCTGAACCCCAAGCTGTCGACTGTCAAAATTTACGCTTTCCGCGCTGGCACTGCGGCCAAGTTGGGGCATAACCACGTTCTATCGTCACCGCAATTTTCAGGATTCGTGTACCTGCCGCGCGATGGGGCATCTGGCGCACATTTTGATCTGGAATTCCGCCTGGACCAACTGGAGATCGACAATCCCGAGAACCGTGCTAACCTGGGGAGCGCCTTCTCATCCACCCCGACACCCGGCTCCATCAAACGCACACGAGACCATATGCTCGGCGAGGATAACCTTCAAGCGGATCAGTTTCCATTTGTCCGTATCCATGCAATCCGGATAGCCGGAGAAGCCCCAAAGTTAGCCGCCGAGGTACAGGTTGAACTGCATGGTCAGCAGCGGGAAATGTGGGTGCCGCTTAGCGTGGAAGGCCTGCCAGACCGCATTCTCGTCACGGGTTCCCTGGTATTGCGTCAGTCCGAGTTTGGCGTTCATCCCTACTCCGTACTGGGTGGGTTTCTTGCCGTGCAGGATGAAGTGGTGATCGAATTCTCATTGCTAGCCCAGCCGCTGCAGTAACGAGCCTCAAGCGAATTGAGGGGCCGGTCGTAGGCGCATACCGATTGCACCAACCCTATGGAGACCAGGCGTGCCAACAGGCGAGTTCCGGTGCGGATCGAGGCTACAGCTTTCAAGGCTTCATGCCGTTCCAGCGGAATCAATCAAAGGATTGTCTCACGCCCATGGCAAAGGTGTAACGGGGAACCAGCTGTAAATCATTCACCTTCTGGTAAATGGGCAATTGGATAAAACTGTACAAAGAAGCTCCGCCGCCCAACCGCACTGCAACCCCGGGGGATAGGTAGACCAGCGTGCCGCCGGTGGCGAGAATACCCGTGACCTGATTGGTCGGAGCGGCTAACGTGTCGACCTGACGGCTGATAAAATTCAGTTGCAGCAGGGGTGATATCTTTGCGCCATACCCCGCGTACCCTATGCCGCTATTCCAGGAATAGGAATCGCCTGGACGGTAATAAATATTGCCCAGAGCAGGTCGGGTTGCAACGGCGTGCTGTACCGTACCTTGCGTGAACCAGCCATAGCTATCGACAGTACCGCTGGTATAGCCCCCCAAGATCACATCGGTCGAACCGGTGCCCATTTGCAGGGTCGGATCGAGAGGGGTGCCCGCCGCCGCTCCGGCGTTGAAGTTTGCGCCGGTGTTACCGGTAGGCAGCTTGAGTCCGGCGATGATGCCCGAGGCTTGCGTTTCGGAGAAACCGGTGTAATGACCCACCACTCTAATATCCCCGATACCGCTGTCGGCAGAACTGGAGTAACTCGAGCCTAGGGGGTAAGACGTGCCATAAGTACCGTGGGTGCGATTGAGATAAGGGATCTGTGCACTCACTCCCCAGGTGTCAACGTTGTAGATCAGCGCTGCCGTCGTTATTTCGGTTTTGGTAAAAGCCTCAACTTCTTGACCCGCAGCCAACTGGCTGTTGATCAAGGCGGGGGATGCGATTCCCGTGCCGTAGCGTTGCTGGTTCTGGTTGATGAATGTGGAAGAAACATCGACCGTAAAGCCGGGTTTGGTGGTATTTCCCAGCGTGTTCCAATCGGTGGACAAGGTGCATCCGCAAGCCGCGCAAGCACTTGCCGAATTGATGGTTAAGACCGGGGCGAAGGCGAGTGCGCTGACGATGGCGATACGTAAAGTGTGACGACAACTTGGCAGGTGGCGAACGGTGTTCATGGCATGGCGTTCCTTATGGTTGAATGATGGTGGGCATTGTAACGACCGCGAGGGTTCGCCCCCTGCGGCATATTGTCGCAACGGCGACCAATCAGCGTGCCGTGAACGCTTCAGGAAAACGTGCATTCCGCTACAGCCGGAATTTATCGAACTTCCGTTATCACATACTGCTGATGATGTTTGGAAAACCGGAAATGGACTTTTCTGCCCTTAACCAGTTTGCTGAACAGCGCCTTGTCTTCGACGGAGAAGTCCATAGTCATGGCAGGCCAACCCAGACTGGCAATCGGCTCATGGCTAAGCGTCACCATCCCTTTGCGCTGATCGGCACTATCGACCACCCCCACCCCTTCGCTGCTTGCCGCTTTGGCGTTCATTGCGCCCATGTCCATGCCGTCATGTGCGAGCACTTTACCCACCGGGAACATCACCAACACTGCCATTAGAATCACTGTACGCTTCATGTTTAGCCTCCTTAGGACTTATTTAAAAATCAGTTCGTTGCATGCACGCTAACCAAGAGTTTCTCTTGCCACCACAAATAGATCAGCGGAATCACGAGCAGCGATAACAGCGGCGCAGTCACCATGCCGCCGATCAAAGGTGCGGCGATGCGTTTCATCACGTCTGTGCCGACCGCATCGCTGAACATGACGGGTAACAGCCCGGCCACGATCACCGACACTGTCATCATCTTGGGCCGCAAACGCGAGGCCGCACCCTGCATGACCGCCCCCAATAATGCGTTTCGTTCGATCTCTTTGCCAGATTCCTGTAACGACTCGACGGCTCTATCCAGATACAGCAGCATTACGATGCCAAACTCTGCCGCGACTCCGGCCAAAGCGATGAACCCCACGGCGACAGCAACAGAAAATTGATAGCCCAACAAATAGACCAGCCAGATTCCGCCTACCAATGAAAACGGCAGACACAGCAGCACCAGCAGCACCTTGTTCCATTGCCTGGAATGCAGAAACAGCAAAGCCACCACCAGAATTAACGTGATGGGTGTCAACCAATACAGACGTTGCTTGGCATGTTCCAGATTAGCGTATTGGCCCGACCATTTGATCGCATAACCGGGTTGGGTCTGCACCGATTTTGCTATGGCATCTTTGGCTTCCCGCACATAACCACCCATATCTCGGCCTGCGATATTGAGGTAGATGTAACCCACTAACCTGGCATTCTCGCTTTTGATTTCAGCCGGGCCATCATGGATATTCAGCACGGCCAGTTCTTGCAACGGCACTTGATCGCCATTCGGCAGTGTCACGCGACTCATCGCCAGTTTTTCCGGCGAGTTCCTGAGTGCGCGCGGATAGCGCACGTTGATGGAAAAACGTTCGCGCCCAGCCACTATCGTGCCGATGTTTTCGCCACCGATGGCACTCTGCACGAAGTTCTCGATGTCGGCGACTGTCACGCCATAGCGCGCGGCGTTATGGCGGTTCACTTCGATGTCCAGGTAATGGCCGCCCACTACACGTTCGGCAAAAACGCTTTGCGTGCCAGGCACCTTCTTCAACACCGCTTCGAGCTCGCCAGCCAACCTCGCGATTCCGCCCAGATCGGGGCCGGTGATCTTGATGCCTAGCGGCGTGCGTATGCCGGTCGCAAGCATGTCGATACGGGTACGGATCGGATAACCCCAGGAGTTTGTCAGGCCGGGCAGATGGACCTCCCTATCCAGCTTGGCGATCAAGTCATCGATCTGTTCACCCGCCGACCACTGGTTTTTCGGCTTGAGCAGTATGGTGGTCTCGAACATGGACAACGGTGCCGGATCGGTCGCAGTCTCCGCCCGTCCCGCTTTGCCGTACACGCGTTCGACTTCCGGCATGGCCTTGATGATACGGTCTGTGATCTGGAGCAGATTGGCAGCCTCGTCCAGCGATATACCGGGCAAAGTGGTCGGCATGTAGAGCAGGTCACCTTCATATAATGCCGGCATGAATTCGCTGCCGATCCGAGACCAGGGGTAAAGCGTCGATACCAATAGAACTCCGGCTATGGAAAGTGTAAGAGCGCGTTTCTTGAGCGCGAAATCCAGCACCGGGCGGTAACCTCTTTGCAGCATCCGATTCAATGGATTGCTCTGTTCGCCGGAGATCTTCCCTCTGATGAAATATCCCATCAGCACGGGTAACAGGGTGATCGCCAGCAGGGCGGATGCCGCCATGGCATAAGTTTTGGTATAGGCCAACGGCGCAAACAATTTTCCTTCCTGTCCGCTCAGTGTGAACACTGGCAGGAATGAAACCGTGATAATCAGCAAGGAAAAGAACAAGGCCGGCCCCACTTCCAGCGCGCTTTGCCGCGCGGCTTGCCAACGGTCGCCGCCCGCACCTTGGCGCTCAAGATGTTTGTGCATGTTCTCTATCATCACGATGGCGGCATCCACCATCGCGCCGATGGCGATGGCGATGCCGCCCAGCGACATGACATTGGCCGTCACCCCTTGCGCCTGCATGATGATGAAAGCGATCAATATCCCCAGCGGCAAAGTCACCACGGCAACCAGAGAGGAACGCAGGTGAGCGAGAAACAACAGACACACCAACGCGACGGCGAGTGACTCCTCCAGCAACTTGCCCTCCAATGTGTGCACGATACCGAGGATCAGGCCGGAGCGGTCGTATGTCACCACGAGCTCTACGCCTTCTGGCAAACCAGCACGAATTTCCTGCAGGCGTTGCTTGATCGCATTCACGGTCTCCAGCGCGTTCTGGTTGTGGCGCATCACCACGATCCCGCCAACAGCCTCGCCCATCCCGTCCAGATCGGTCACGCCCCGGCGCGGCTCAGGGCCGGTAGCAATATGCGCCACATCCTGCAAACGCACCGGCACACCCTGCGCGTCAACGGCAATAGAAATGTTCCGAATATCGTTTAGATTCTTCAGATAGTTTTTGGCGCGCACCATGAATTCTGCGCGTCCCAATTCCAGCACCGAGCCGCCGCTCGCGGAATTGTTCGCCCGCACGGCAGCGGACACTTGCTCAAGCGTGAGCTTGTATCTCGCCAATCGGTTGGGATCGGCTTCGATCTGGAACTGTTTGACCATGCCACCTACGCTGGCAACTTCGGATACGCCCGGCAAACTTTGCAGCTCATACTTCAGAAAGAAATCCTGTATCGCGCGCAGCTGATCGGTATCGTAACGATGCTGACGATCGACCAACGCGTACTCGAATATCCAACCCACACCGGAAGCGTCCGGCCCCAGCGTAGGCACGACCCCCTTGGGCAAGTGTGTGGCCTGACTCAGATATTCCAATACACGGGAACGCGCCCAATACGGGTCAGTACCGTCTTTGAACAGCACGTAGAGATAGGATTCGCCGAACATCGAGAAGCCGCGCACCGCCGTCGAGCCGGGCACGGAGAGCAGCGCGGAGGTGAGCGGGTAAGTGATCTGGTCCTCAACAATTTCCGGTGATTGTCCCGGGTAAGATGTCTTGATGATGACTTGCGTGTCGGACAGGTCTGGAATCGCATCGAGTGTTATCTCTTGCGTCGCACGTATGCCCGCGACCGCGATTAACAATGCCAGTATGACGACCAGCAGTCGGTTGTTGAACGACCAATCGATGACGCGCCGTATCATGGTCAGTTCGTATGCATGCGTTCTGCCGCCGCGCTCATGGCGGCGGCTGAGTCCAGCAAAAACTGTCCATTGACGGCGACTTCCGCGCCTTCCTGCAAACCATCCAGCACCTCGATCTCGTCACCGCTTTCCACTCCGGTCTCGACACTGACCGGCATGAAATGCCCATCGCCGCGCGACAGCATCACGACATTCCCCTGTCCGGTGTACATCACCGCCGTGCGCGGCAACACCAGAGCCGTGTGCGGTTGAACTTGTACGATCACATCGACGAACGTACCCGGACGAAGATCGTGTCGGCTATTGTCTACCTCAGCGCGGGCCGTGACTTTGTTGTTGCTCGCTATCGGATTGATCAGGCTCAAGCGTGAGCGTATCTCGTGTCCCGCCGCATCTCGGATGATGATAGTGTCGCCGTTCTTAACCTGATCGACCTGATCGGGATAGAGCACCACATTGACCCATACGCTGGAAATATCGGACAACACGAGTATAGGATTTACCTGTGCGACAAAAGCGCCCTCCCTGGCATTGATCTGGCTGACCACGCCGGAGCGATCCGCCACGATCTGCACGACATCACCGGCCTGCTTGCTCTCTTCTATGCGCTTGATGTTCTCGACGCTGACACCCTCCTCCTGATGCAGCCTGGCCCTGTCCCTGGCCGCATCCATGGTCAGTTCCATCACATAGTCATTTTCGGTATCGGGAGAGGTCTGCAGCGTCTGCAAGAGCTGTTTTCTGCGTTCGATGGAGCTCAGGTAGGTACGCTGCCGCGTGATCAGCTCGGGCGAATAAATCTCATACAGAACCTGGCCCGCCTTGACGCTTTCACCTATTGCATGGACATACAGTTTTTTGATCCAGCCCTCATATTTTGGGTGTACTGCGTACGTCTTGTTTTCGGCGACATCGACGTTGCCATAGGTTTGTATCTCTTGTCCGATGACGGCTTGCTTGACGCGCGCGAGGCGCACGCCCAAACGCTGCACGGTGGCGTTGTCCACATGGACGCCATGCTCATGGCCTTCGTGTGCGCCGGACTCCACCAGCTTCATGCCGCAAATCGGGCAAGTGCCTGGATGATCTTGAGAAACCTCCGGGTGCATGGGGCATACCCAGTGTTTGTTCGGTTCTGAATTCTTGGTTGAAGATGATAATGCCATACGGGTTTCATCGTGCCCAGGCAGAAGTGCTGGACGAGCGGCGAAAACATACGCAAGGAGAATAACGGCCATCACAACGATGCCTACCGCGATCTTTTTCCTCGTCATATTGGGTTTGTTCCTGTGATAAAAAAAAGAGTGGGGAGGCAAGGCCTCCCCACTATACAACACCTCAGGATTACTTGAGGATGATCAGCTCGCCATGCCCCTTGGCTGGATCCGCATCTTTCTTGCTAACCAGTACCGAGATGGCACCGCGCAGCGCAGCGTTCATGGAATGATCCACAATCGCAATGCCGGTTGCAGCCTTATCGTTTACCGGCGTCACCAGATCAACGGTCACAGCTTCAGCCACAGCTACGTTATACGTTTGCACCCCGTACAGGGTATTTTTAGGATTGCCGTTGATATACACACGATCCCAGATGCTAGCGATAGGATGCAACGCGACGGGCAGGTTGATGTTGGCATTCACGAAATAAATACGCACGCGCTCGCCCGGCTTGGCTTCCAGCACGTCATGGTCACCCTTGGGGTCATGCACAGGATCGTAATGCAGCACCTTGCCGTTGATCAGTGAGCCTTTCCACGCATTCGCATCACCCAACATCGCGCCGACGTTCTCTACATCCGGAAAGTATTGTGACTGGATCAGCACATACTCGCGGTCAGGTTTTGGGTAAGCCTTGCTGTAGCCGTCTTTGGGTGCAACGATGATAACCCCGTACATGCCGCGTGCAATGTGCTGCACCATAGGGCTTGCACCGCAGTGGTACATGAACACGCCGGGAACCTTGGCTTCAAACGTGAAATGCTTGCTCTCGCCCGGCTTGACCGGCGCGAACTCATCCAGCACGCTGACCTGTGCCGCATGAAAATCCATCGCGTGCGAGTTCTTGTTCGTCGCGGGATTGACTAGCGTGAAATCCACGGTGTCGCCTTCATCCACACGCACCGGTTTGCCCGGTATGCTGCCGTCGAACGTCCACGCTGCCATGGTGTCCGCGCCGCCGACCAGCTTGCCATTGGTCTGCACATCAACTTCTTGCGCGGTCATTGTGACATGAACGGTTTTGGCAAAGACCTGCTGTGTAGAGATTAGCGCAGCGACGGTCATTACTGCTATGGTTACCTTTTTAAATGCATACATCGTCTTTCTCCTCTCTGAATTAACTACTGAACTACTTCCCTTTGTTGCTGCTGCATATCAGGATCCGAATTTGCACTTGCACAGTGTGCGCAAGTGCTGAACCATATCCTTGATTTCTTCGTCGCTGAGCGTGCCCTCCCAAGAGGGCATCAGTA
>JABEVF010000144.1 GCA_013043965.1 Gallionella sp.
ACTTCCACCGGCGCGTGTGCAGGGCTATTTCAATGTGTGGCCCACCTTTGCTCGCGATCAGTGGGAAACCCTTGCGCTGGAAGAACCCGAATACCGATGTCTGCCACCCAGTCCTGCCGCCATCGACCGAATGCTGGAAACCATGCGCTGGATGCTGTGGCTCGAAGTGGAGCAACGGCATCTGCTCTGGATGCGAGCCGCGCAATATGACTGGCAGGACATTGCACGGCGTTTCGGTTGTTGCAGAACCACCGCCTGGCGCCGCTGGCAGAAGGCTTTGCAGAGAGTAGCCGATGAGTTACATGGAGGAAAACATGAAACAAATCAAAACAGGGTTGGCCAACCCTGAAACTTGCGGTTACAGGTGTATGCTGTCAAGATGTACTTTACTGTGCCGAGTTTATGATTTTTCTTCTGACAAAGGGGGCGCCGAATGGCCAGAAGGGTGTTCTATAGCTTTCACTACGTTCCAGACAATTGGCGGGCCTCGCAAGTTAGGAATATCGGCGCAGTCGAGGGTAATAAACCTGCAAGCGACAATGATTGGGAGACAGTAAAGAAAGGTGGTGACAGCGCCATTCAGAAGTGGATTGACGACCAGTTAAGTGGTCGGTCCTGCACCGTTGTGTTGATCGGAAAAGAGACCGCAAACCGAAAATGGATTGACTATGAGATTGAGAAGTCGTGGAACGCCATAAAGGGAGTCCTTGGTGTTCATATCCACAATCTTAAGGACGTAACAGGTCGGAAGACGACCAAGGGTGATAACCCGTTTTCTGGGTTCACGGTGGGCGCTGATAAGAAGAGGCTTTCCTCAATAGTAAAAACCTATGACCCACCCTACTCCGATAGCAAGGACGTGTATGACCACATCTCCACCAACCTGTCTGCATGGATTGAAGAAGCGGTGAAGATTCGAGACAACTTTTAGTCTGCTCCTACATTCTTAAATTTTAAGAGCGCTAATCATGTCAACACCGCTGTACCAGTGCCTGATCTTTGGCGCGCCCAGTCCAGAACAGATCGCGACGTTTGAGTCGAGGCTGACGGCATCGCTGAACGAATTTTGTTTGCAGCGCGACCTTCATTTCTCAATCGCGCAAGGCATCAAGGCTGATTTCGAGGCCACAGTACCGACCGTGGCTGTGTTCTTCGGAGGAGCCGGTACGACGCTACCCGAACATGCTCAGCTCATGCGCCTTAGTATTCCAGTGGTGCCGTTGGTGAGTTCCGTAAGCACCGTAAGCGTAGAACTTCCCGAATGCCTTCGAGCGATCAACGCGCTAGTGTTAGATGCTCAAGACCGCGAGTTAGTGAAGCCGGTCGGCGCCACACTGCAATGCCTTGGCCTGCTGCCTTCGCAACGTCGAGTGTTTATCAGTTATCGCCGAAACGAGTCCAGGGATATCGCCACGCAGCTCTTCGAGGCTCTGTCAGCTAGGCAGTTCGATGTATTTCTGGACACGCACTCCGTGGCCGCAGCAGTGGACTTCCAGACCATGCTATGGCACCGACTCTGCGACTCGGACGTGGTGGTAATGCTAGATACGCCCGGCTTTTTCGAAAGCCGCTGGACGCGGGCAGAATGGGGACGCGCCACTGATAAGCACATCTCGATCCTTCAGGTTCTGTGGCCCGGGCGTGCGGCCTCGCGTTCGAGCCAACTCGCTACGCCGATGCTACTGGATAACACCGACTTGGTCAGCGGTCGGCTGACTGATCGTATCGTCGACCAACTAGCGCTGAAAGTCGAAGCGCTGCGCAGCAAGAGCACAGCACTGCGGCATGCCAACATCGCCGGTCACCTTCGCAGCGCGCTCGAATGCATAGGCGGTTCGGTGGCGGGCATGGGCGTTCGGCGCTCATTGATAATGAAGCTGCCATCTGGCTCTGAGCTTGTGGCCTACCCAAGCGTCGGCGTGCCTACAGCGGTTACGCTGCACGAGGCTGTTCGCGATGCCAATAATCGTGCAGCCATACTGGTTTACGACCACGTGGGGCTAAGTGATGAGTGGATGACGCATCTTGACTGGTTGGGCGCTAACTTCACGGCTGTCAAATGGATCAAGAGCCGTCAGGCCGGTTGGGAACTCGCCGAGCTCGAGGGCTTGTGATGGGACCCATATTCTTGTCCGCCAGCGTTCCATTGCCAGGCCGGGCTCCATTTGATAAGGACGCCGAACCTCAGATGATTCAAGCTGCAGTAAGTGCGCTGGCCACTGTCGCGCTTGGACGCCGTTTGATCGTCTGGGGAGGGCACCCGGCGATTACACCCATGATGTGGGCGTCGGCGCTAGATCTGGGCGTTCAATACGCCGGTGCTGTCCGCCTGTTCCAATCGACGTTGTTCCAAGATGAGTTTCCAGAGGAAAATCGTCACTTTGGCAACATGACTTATGTCGACGCTGTCGACAAAGACCGGGAAAGGAGTCTGCTGAAAATGCGCCAGCAGATGCTTGTGTCCCAACCATTCGAAACAGCTGTGTTTATTGGTGGAATGGAGGGAATCTTTGATGAGCAAGCCCTTTTCTCGAGGCTGCACCCCAACGCCAAATGCGTGCCAGTCGCGGCCACGGGTGGCGCGGCAAGAGTTCTCGCAGATAAGCTCCAGTACAAAGTGCCAAGTGACATTGGCCCGCTCGATTTCATCAGCCTGTTCTATCGAGAGTTGAACATCTCCCCCAAGGAGCGCCGTAAAGAAATGAGTCGGTCAGCGGTCCCTAGGAGCATCGGTCGGCCCCGACAAGGGCTATGACACTCGCGGCTCCGTCAAGATGTGCGAGATATGAGGGGGGCATGCCCAGTACGGCGCACAAAAACACACAATGCGCGCAAACGAGCCCAATGGCCATTCGATGGCCACATGTAGTATGCTGCCGCAGCCTTGCAATGGCATCGAGATAGGTTGGAGATTAGCATGACGATTGTAAAAATGTCTTTTTGCCCGCTGTTAAAGACCAGCATATCCGCCACCCCCCCTGAAGTCGTGGGCCCACTTTTTCATCGCTTCGTGCCAAACGGGCGAAATGACGCTGTATTCCTGACGCCTTTCGGCGACCCCTATGAAATCCGAGTTTGGTTTGAGCGCTCCGCGAAGTTAGTGAACGGATTCTTGAAATGGGAGCGGAATGGGTCGCAATTCGACGAATCCATCATGCGGCGGCAGGCCAAGCTTGACGGTGGACCACTACGCGGCGAGATGC
>JABEVF010000145.1 GCA_013043965.1 Gallionella sp.
ACCCCCCCCGGCCCGGTCGCCACCAGCAACCGATAAATCGCCAGCCGCGTGGACTGCGCCAAAGCCGACAAAGCATTCACCACCTGATCAGATTTCATCATTCTATATTTCCACTATCAAACAATCATTAAAATGATAGGGAGGATTTTATGCCGACTGCATGGATATACGCAAGCCCACCGGGCGCGATTCAGCACGATTCTTTTTGCCTGCCTATCTCTTTTATTGTAATAATCCTGTCATAAACTATTAATATTATGCATCCCGTTGTAAATCGTCATTGGTTGTATGGCATTCCCCACAAGCAATAAACAGCATTCCATTGGAGACACTATGAAAAACAAAATAAAGCAATTGGTCATCAGCCTCGCCGCCGTTTCCACCCTGGCATTTGCCAGCGCCAGTTCCGCCACCGACATCACCGGCGCGGGCGCGACTTTCCCCTACCCCATCTATGCGAAATGGGCCGAAGCCTATAAAGCACAAGGCGGCGTGAACATGAATTACCAGTCCATCGGCTCAGGTGGCGGCATCAAACAAATCACGGCCAAGACCGTGGATTTCGGCGCGTCCGACATGCCGTTGAAACCCGAGGCGCTGGAAAAAGAAGGCTTGATGCAATTCCCGACCGTGATCGGTGGTGACGTGCCCGTCATCAATGTTAACGGCATCGAGCCAGGCAAGCTGAAACTGGACGGCACGACCCTGGCAGACATCTATTTGGGCAAGATCACCAAGTGGAACGACCCGGCTATCGCTGCATTGAACAAAGGCATGAGCCTGCCCGATGACAACATCACCGTGGTGCATCGTTCCGACGGTTCGGGCACGACTTTCATTTTCACCAACTATTTGTCCAAAGTCAGCGCGGACTGGAAAGCCAATGTGGGTGAAGGCACCGCGGTTTCCTGGAAGGCCGGCACCGGCGGCAAAGGCAACGAAGGCGTGGCTTCTTACGTGCAACGCATCAAAGGCGCTATCGGCTACGTCGAGTACGCTTACGCTCTGCAAAATAAAATGAGCACCGTACAAATGAAGAACCGCGACGGCCAATTCGTAACTGCCAATGCCGATTCCTTCAAGGCCGCAGCCGCCGGCGCACATTGGGACAAGGCTCCCGGCTTCTACGAAATCCTGACTGACGAGTCGGGCAAAGAAGCATGGCCCATCAGCGGCGCGACCTTCATCCTGATGCACAAAGCGCAAGACAAGCCAGAATCCGCGACCGCGGTTCTAAAATTCTTCGACTGGTCTTATGCTAACGGCGACAAGCTCGCTGCCGAGCTGGACTATGTGCCCATGCCGGACAGCGTGGTCAAGCTGATTCGTGCCGCATGGAAAGCACAAATCAAGGATGCCTCGGGTAACGCGCTCTGGAAGTAAGCAAGAGATGATGTAGAGGATACATCGCTCGGTTATAATCGCGGGGGCTTAGTGCCCCCGTCGTTTTTCCCAAGATTATTTAATTCAGAGACAGATTCATTATGCCGATGTTCTCACTCGAAGCCCGCCTTAAGCGCCAGGCGATGTTTGACCTGTTGTTCCGCACGCTGACGCGGCTCTCGGCGTTTGGTGTTCTGGCCTTGCTGGCGGCAATTATTTTTTCTTTGGTGGTGGGCAGCATGCCTGCCATCCATGCTTTCGGTTTCGGCTTTCTGGGTAGCTCTGAGTGGGACCCGGTCAACGATAAGTTTGGCGCGCTCATCCCCATCATCGGCACACTCATTACTTCGGGCATCGCCCTGCTCATCGCGATTCCGGTGAGTTTCGGTATCGCCATTTTCCTGACCGAACTGTCGCCGCGTGTTTTGCGCCGCCCGCTGGGTATCGCGATCGAATTGCTGGCCGGCATCCCCAGCATCATCTACGGCATGTGGGGATTGTTCGTGTTCGCCCCGCTGTTCGCCGAACATGTCGAGCCTTGGCTGAATAACCATATCGGTACGCTGCCCTACATCGGCCCGTTCTTTTCCGGCCCGCCGATGGGCATAGGCCTGCTCACTGCCAGCATCATCCTATCCATCATGGTCATCCCGTTCATCACTTCGGTGATGCGCGACGTGTTTGACGTGGTGCCCACTTTGCTCAAAGAGTCGGCCTACGGTCTGGGCGCGACCACTTGGGAAGTGATGTGGCAAGTGGTGCTGCCTTACACCAAAGTCGGCGTGGTGGGCGGCATCATGCTGGGGCTGGGGCGCGCGCTGGGCGAGACCATGGCGGTCACTTTTGTGATCGGCAATGCGCATGACATCAGCAAGTCGCTACTGATGCCCGGCAACAGCATTTCTTCGGCGCTTGCCAACGAATTCACCGAAGCCGTCGGCGAGCTCTATACCTCATCGCTCATCGAGCTGGGATTGATCCTGTTTTTCATCACCTTCGTGGTGTTATCCATCGCGCGTTACATGCTCTACAAGCTGGGACAACGCGAGGGCTCGTACACCTAAACCATTATGAATAAATTCGACCTCTACACCCGCCGCCGCATCGTCAATGCCGCCGGCCTGGCAGTCTCGGTGCTCGCCATGGCGTTTGGATTGTTCTGGCTATGCTGGATTTTATGGACGCTGCTGGAACACGGCTTGCCCGCGCTCACCAGTACCGTGTTCACCCAGATGACCCCGCCGCCGGGCAGCAATGGCGGTCTGCTCAATGCCATCAGCGGCAGCTTGATGATGACCGTGCTCGGCACCATCATCGGCACGCCTATCGGCATTCTGGCCGGGACCTATCTGGCTGAATTCGGCCAGCGCGGCTGGATGGCCCCCATCACCCGCTTCATCAACGACATCCTGTTGTCCGCGCCATCCATCGTGATCGGGCTGTTCGTGTATGAAATTTACGTGGTGCACGTCAAGCATTTTTCCGGTTGGGCGGGCGCGCTGGCATTAGCGATACTGGTGATACCGATCGTGATCCGCACCACCGAGAACATGCTGCGTCTCGTCCCCAGCACCCTGCGTGAGGCCGCTGCCGCACTCGGTGCGCCGCAATGGAAAATCATCAACTTCGTCACCTTGCGCGCGGCGCGCGCGGGCATCATCACGGGGGTGATGCTGGCTATCGCCCGCATCAGCGGGGAGACCGCCCCCCTGTTGTTTACCTCGCTGAACAACCAGTTCTGGAGCAGCAATATGGATCAGCCCATGGCGAACCTGCCGGTGGTGATCTTCCAGTTCGCCATGAGCCCGTATGAAGACTGGCAACGCCTCGCCTGGGCCGGTGCGTTGCTGATCACCCTGAGTGTATTAACGCTGAACATTGTGGCGCGCGTGCTGTTCCGGCAAAGTGTCACTACCCACTAACAAGGCTTGAACATGTCCACTGAAACTATCGCCAATCCCAAAGTCTTCGTCAAAGACCTGAACTTCTTTTACGGCAATTACCGCGCGCTCAAAGATATCAATCTGAATATCGCGGAAAAGATGGTGACCGCCTTCATCGGCCCGTCCGGCTGCGGGAAATCCACGCTGCTGCGCACTTTCAACCGCATGTACCAGCTCTATCCCAAGCAAAGAGCCACGGGCGAGATCTTGCTGGACGGCGCGAACGTGCTGGATGCGAAGCAAGACCTGAACATGCTGCGCGCCAAGATCGGCATGGTGTTCCAGAAGCCCACGCCTTTCCCGATGTCGATCTACGACAACATCGCGTTCGGCGTGAAGCTCTACGAGAGCCTCAGCAAACACGACATGGAAGCGCGCGTGGAATGGGCGCTGAAAAAAGCCGCGCTGTGGACGGAAGTCAAAGACAAACTCAAGCAAAGCGGCACCGGGCTATCCGGCGGCCAGCAACAGCGCCTGTGCATCGCCCGCGCCATCGCGGTCAAGCCGCAAGTCCTGCTGCTTGATGAACCCACCTCCGCACTCGACCCGATCTCCACGGCGCATATCGAGAAACTTATCGACGAATTGAAAGAGGATTTCACCATCGTCATCGTCACGCACAACATGCAGCAAGCCGCTCGCGTATCCGATTACACCGCCTATATGTACTTGGGTGACCTGATCGAATTCGGCGAGACCAGCACCGTCTTCACCAACCCGAAACGCAAAGAAACTGAAGATTACATTACGGGCCGCTTCGGTTAAGCGATCCGTAATGTAACGGCGTAAGCTAACCTAAGCCCTGCGAATGTTAAGCCGCTATGCGGCGGCTGTAGCCGCTACATCACAGGCAGGTTCGGTTAACCTGCCTGTGATGTAGCGGTGAGACAACAAGCCCAAGGCTTGTTGCGGTGAAGACTAACCTTTAGGCTATGTCGTAGCCACTCATGCGCGCAAGCGCGTGATGTCCGAGCCAAGACACCAAAGCGTTAAAACGCACCGGGTGCAGCACCTGACCAAACAGTCGTCAGTGATTCCCTGGCTGGGTATTCATGGCAGCGTCATCAAGGCAATCGGCACGACACGAGGTTACTCACTCACAAATCCGCCAACGGTTTATCGGCGAGCTTGTCGTCCCGTAGGCGCAATTGACCGATAACATCGATCAAGGCTTGATCCAATGCAAGCAGTGCCGACTCCGGCAAAGCCTCCGGCAATATCCCCTCAGCCGGTCCGGGTGCACTCCCCAGGATTCTTTGGGCCGCTGCGGTCAACGACAATCCAACGCGCCGCTGGTCCTGTTTGTTTCTCTCCTTTTTTATCAGACCTCTCGCAGCAAGCTTCTCGACAAGTTGACTGCATGTGGATTGGTGGACAGATAAGCGTTCGGCCAACTCAGAGACCCCCGTGTCGGGGATTTTAGCCACTTCTTGCAATATCCATAACTGCGAGCCCGTGACACCGCAGGTTTGCTCCACTTCGCGAAAATGTTGGCGCACAGAACCAAATATGATGCGGAACTTTTTGAGCACTTGGATTGAAAGCTGGCCTTTGCCGCGTCTGCTCAATTGACTTCCCCTTATGTGGGTTGGGTTCTCGGCTGGAGAATCAGCCGAATATCTTGTTACATTATATTCGTTGCCAAATAATCCCCTGCAATACATATTGCAACCAATTAGATTGATAAGCAATTTAATTGCAACAATTACAAGAAATCATAACAACCGGTTACTTCCACGCAACATTATCAACTTACAACGAGGAGATCGCTCATGAAAAAAATCGCAATTATTTTGTCTTCACTCCTGATCGTCGCATGCTCTTCCACACCCAAGATTGATACACCACCGGCGGCAAAGGAGACACCCAAGCCGGTCGTCCCCGCAATTACCACCACGGCCCCGGTTGCTCCTGCGGAGACAGAATCTGGCAAGCTGGCGGCCGAATTACAGCAACTTCAGAAGCAGAGTGTCTACTTTGATTTCGATCAGTCATCTGTCAAACCCGAATACCGAGACGTGATACAGAAGCAGGCTAATTTCATCAAAGCGCATCAGAACGATGTCGTCACGCTGAAAGGCAATACGGATGAGCGCGGCAGCAACGAATACAACCTCTCACTAGGCGGTAAACGGGCGCAGGCTGTAAAAAAAGACCTGGAGATACTAGGTGTCGGGGCATCGCAAATCAGGACCGTCAGTTATGGCGCGGAGAAGCCACGCCTGACGTGTCATGAAGAAAAATGCTGGCAGGAAAACCGCAGGGTTGATTTTGACCATCAAGTGAACTAAAACCAGGCATTCGCCCCCCCGAAGGTTGGGTGCAGACCCAGCCTTTTTTATCGGCGCGCTGAAATCGCTCAGACCCTAATTCGTAGGCTTGGGCAGGCCGGTTGATTCAGGGGAAAAGGGCGGGGTATTCGGCAAGCTACGGGGATATTTTGATCCATGGAAAAACTATTTGCGTTCCTGTTCTGGTGAAGCATCGTTTTGCCCGGTATCCTATGCGACGGATCAGTGGGAACCATTGTTGATTTATGTCGTTAGTCAGGCAGTAACGTTCTTAACCTATTGAGGAGGTTCGCATATGAAAAACATCATCGTGATCGTCGTTATTTCTCTCGTCCTGGCTGGCGGTATCGGCGGTTACTTCTACTGGCAGCATGCCCAGCCGCAGCCCGAACCAGCGCTCGTGCAAGCTCCGCCACCTCCCGCGCCACCGAATCCCGAGGTTCATCAAGTACTAGAGGAGCCTAAGGCATCCCCGTCATTGCCGACACTGGCCGATAGCGACAAGTTCATGCTCGATGCCCTGACCGGGTTAATCAACAATCAATCGTTGGTGAGCCTCTTCTATACCGATCGGATAATCCACAACATCGTTGCGACCGTCGACAACCTGCCCGGCAGGCAGGCACCGGAGAGCGTGATGCCGGTCGAGCCGGTGTCTGGCACGTTTATCACTGCAGGCGCGGCGGATGACCTGACTATCAGCCCGAAGAACACAGCGCGCTACGCGCCCTACGTGAAGATCGCCACAGCCACCGACCCCAAAAAACTGGTCGAGTTATATGTCCAACTCTACCCGCTGTTCCAGCAAGCCTACGAAAAACTGGGTTACCCGAAAAAATATTTCAACGACCGGCTGATCGTGGTACTCGACAATTTGTTGGCTGCGCCGAACATCAAGGAGCCGGTCAGACTGGTTCAACCCAAGGTGTATTACCAGTATGCCGACCCCGACCTGGAAGAGCGTTCCATCGGACAGCGTATCCTGATGCGCACAGGTAGCAAAAACGAAGCGATAGTCAAGGCATGGCTGCACGAGATCAGGCAGGAACTGATACTCCACATGCATGACAAAAAAATTGTGAGTGCCGGTTGAATACTGACTGGAAACGCCAACTGGTATTCTGGAGCGGAGCGGTTTGCGTGGGGCTGGTTGCGATTCTGTTTGCGCTTGCCTGCGAGTGGGCGAACGGCATGTTCCACAGGGTGCTTAGCATTTCACCCTATCTCCCCCTGCTGCTTACACCTGTCGGACTCGCGTTGATCGTTTATGCCAGCCGGCGATTTTTTCCGGGATCGCAAGGCAGCGGCATCCCAGAAACCATCGCATCGCTCGATCCAAAAGAAAGCATACAAGTGCGCGAACAGGTACTTTCTCCGCGCGTGGCCATCGGCAAGATCGTGCTCACTATCATGGGTTTTTTCGTCGGGGCATCGGTGGGACGCGAAGGCCCCACCGTACAGATTGGCGCATCCATCATGCACCGGCTGGGGGGATTTGCGCGCTTTCCACAACACGATATGGAAAAAGGACTGATCCTCGCCGGTGGCGCGGCCGGCGTCGCGGCCGCATTCAACACACCACTGGCCGGAATTGTGTTCGCCATCGAAGAAATGAGCCGCTCTTTTGAAGCACATAACAGTTCGACGATACTCATGACGGTCATCATCGCCGGTATCACATCGCTCGCACTGATCGGCAATTATTCATATTTTGGACATACACACGAATCGCTCGCATTCGGCAGCGAATGGGGCGTGGTCATCATCTGCGGCATTCTGGGCGGGCTGCTCGGCGGGGCATTCAGCCGTGCACTGATTGCAGTCAATGCCGGTATATCCGGGCGCGTGGGCACATGGATGCGCACCAAACCGATAGTCTTCGCAGCCGCATGCGGATTGGTACTGGCACTGCTTGGGCTGGCTTCGGAAAACACCACTTACGGCAGCGGTTACAGCGAAGCAAAATCGCTGCTCAATGGCAATGCGACATTGCCGGAAAGTTACGGCCTGCTGAAGATGACAGCCACCGCCGTTTCCTACATCAGCGGAATGCCCGGCGGCATCATGGCGCCCACGCTCTCTGCCGGAGCGGGATTGGGCGCCAGCATCGCACACTTTCTTACCTCTGCACCGGCAGGCGCAGCCATCATTCTCGGCATGGTCGCTTACTTCGCCGGTGTTACCCAGGCACCCATTACTGCTTTCGTGATCGTCATGGAAATGACAGACAACAACGGGATGGTCTTGCCGCTGATGGCCGCCGCATTCATCGCCCAACTCTGTGCGAGACTGATCTGCCCTACGCCGCTATTCCACGCGATGGCAAGGAACTTCGTTCGTAAATCGACGCACCCGCCTAAGCATGGCTGAAGCGGATCCGACTGCCCGACTCGGAGCCTCACAAACAATGCAAACTCAATTAACTCATCACACCTCAAAAACCGGAAATCAGCTCATGGGCAGTCCATCATTCGCCGAATATCTACATGTCTCAAAAGAACTGATGCACGTCTTTATCCTGTTGATCCTGGCATGGGTGCTCATTGGATTGAGCCGCAGCTTGGTCCGCGTGTTCAGGAATTATATGCACACCCGCATCAGCTCTGCGGAAGAAGGGCGTCGGGTCGAAACACTGGCGCGCGTGTTTCGTTATACTTCCACCGCGGCGATCTCGCTGGTGGCGGGAATGCTGGCTCTAAGCGTGATCGGGGTTTCCATTGCTCCGTTTTTAGGTGCAGCCGGGGTGGTGGGTGTCGCTGTCGGGTTTGGAGCCCAAAATCTGATCAAGGACTATTTCAACGGATTTTTCATGCTGGTCGAGAATCAGATCCGCCAAGGTGACGTGGTCGAGGTATGCGGGAAAACCGGCGTTGTTGAGGACATCACGTTGCGCTAGTGCAGGTTGCGTCACAAGCGATGTTTCTCCCTGCACATTAGCTAAATCGAGTGTTTTAGCTACATTTCCTGCTACTCCCGCGACGTCTGCGCTCGCAGTCGTACCAATCTTGTCGAGCAGCACCGCCATCTTATCGACGGTGTAGCCCGCTGTCGCACCACCTGTCGCAACGGTTGCCGGCAACAGCGCAAGTTGGGACAGCAGATGGGTGAAATCCACGCCTGCCGCTGTGGCTCCATCAACACCAGCGGA
>JABEVF010000146.1 GCA_013043965.1 Gallionella sp.
GCCGATGGCCGTGACCATCATGGGCGGATTGGTGGTGGCCACCTTGCTGACCTGCCTGTTCCTGCCCGCGCTGTATGCCGCGTGGTTCAGGGTCAGGGAGTGATTCGTGGGTGGATTCCGCCTTGACGCATCTGCATCTTCCGGTATAATCCGCGCCCCTGTGAGCCGATAGTCGGCTTGCAACCTTGCTCCACCGCACCGCAAGCGGGGGGCTTTATAACCACAAGGAGATGTAATGCGACATTACGAAATCGTGTTTATCGTGCATCCCGATCAAAGCGAGCAAGTGCCCGCAATGATCGAGCGTTATCGCACATTGGTTACTTCGAAAGAAGGCCAAATTCACCGTCTGGAAGATTGGGGCCGCCGTCAATTGGCTTACCCTATCCAAAAGATCCACAAGGCTCACTATGTGTTGATGAACATCGAGTGCAACCAGGAAACATTGGATGAGCTGGAGCACGCGTTCCGTTTCAATGATGCGGTGTTGCGTCATCTGACCGTTAAGACCAAGGCTGCTGTTATCGAGGCGTCGGCAATGATGAAGGAAGAAAAATCCCGTTCAGTGTTGTCCGACAGTGCCGCACCGGTGGCCGCTGAAGTAGCTGCTTGAATCATTGGCGCGCAATCAGCTTGTCATTAGCGGTGAGATACTCGCGCTAGAAAGCATGCGTTACACCCCGGCAGGGGTCGCCCGAGTGGCGCTGACCTTGAGTCACCGCTCGCAGCAGTCCGAGGCAAATGTCGAACGGCAGGTGCAGTGTGAGGTTCAGGCACTGGCGTTTGCCGAGGTGGCCGATAAGGTCACCCAGTTTGCGATAGGACAGCAGGTGAAGATACGCGGCTTTTTGGCACAGCAAAGTATCCGCAGCAGACAATTGATCGTGCACATCAACGACATAATTTTGGAATAAGGAAATATCATGGCTCGTCCAGACAAAAAGAAAGATGACAAGAAACGCCCAGGTCGCAACAACCTGTTCAAGCGTCGCAAGTTCTGCCGCTTTACGGTCGATAAAATTGCCGAAGTGGATTACAAAGACGTGAACATCCTCAAGGAATTCATTTCTGAGAACGGCAAGCTGATCCCGGCGCGTATCACCGGTACCAAGACACGCTATCAGCGTCAATTGAGCACTGCCGTGAAACGCGCGCGTTTCTTGGCTTTGCTGCCATACACCGACTTACACTAGGAGTCCAGACATGCAAATTATTCTGATGGAAAAAGTCATTAACCTGGGCCAATTTGGTGATGTGGTTAAAGTTAAAAACGGTTACGCGCGTAATTTCCTGATCCCGCAAGGCAAGGCTAAACGCGCAACGGCTTCCAGCATGGCTGAGTTCGAAGTTCGCCGCGCCGAGTTGTTGAAGGCGGACCTGGCCAAGTTGGCGGATGCGCAAGCACGCGGCGAGAAAATCGCCGGGGTGGTGGTGAAGATCGCGCAAAAATCCGGTGTGGATGGCAAGCTGTTCGGTTCGGTGACCAACGCCGACATCGCAGCAGCGTTGGCAGCACAAGGCTACACGGTTGAGAAATCGCAAGTGCGCATGCCTGCCGGTCACCTGAAACAAGTAGGTGATTATCAGGTCAGCATCGCGTTGCACACCGATGTGGCTGTGGAAATCACAGTGGCTATCGTCGGCGAACACTAAACACACACGGGACGCTCGTGTCTTGAATGTGGTTGGTGCAGCAATGAAAAGGACTCGCAAGAGTCCTTTTTGCTTTTACAGAAGTATTTTGGAAATTGTAGGAGCTCGATTTATCGAGCGATTTTTTGAGTGCAATCGCTCGATAAATCGAGCTCCTACACGGGCTTTAATTATTCACTCAAGCGAGTGACCCGAACAAGGTAAAATACCACCCGCACAAAAGTTACGAATCGACAAATCCTATGCAGACTTTTTCCAATTCAGACGCGCAAATCGAACAGATCAAGATGCCCCCCCACTCTGTCGAAGCGGAACAGTCTGTGCTGGGCGGGCTGCTGCTGGAAGCCAGCGCGCTGGACAAGATCATCGACTTGGTTTCCGACGCTGATTTTTATCGTCAGGAACATAGGCTGATCTTTCGCCAGATCGTGCGCCTGAGCGAGATGGCGAAGCCGGTTGACGTCATCACCGTGGCGGAAGCGCTGGAGAATGCGGGTGAGTTGGACAAGGTGGGCGGCCTGCCTTACTTGGGCAGTCTCGCGCACAACGTACCGTCGGCGGCCAACGTGCGGCGTTATGGCGAAATCGTGCGCGAGCGTTCCATCATGCGCCAGCTGGTCGAGGTGGGCACCGATATCACCAGCAGTGCCTACAACCCGACCGGACGCGATGCCGCGCAATTGCTGGATGAGGCGGAAAGCAAGGTGTTCGAGATCGCCGAGGCGGGCTCCAGGGGCAAGCAGGGTTTTATGGCGATGCCGCCGCTGCTCACGCAAGTGGTCGAGCGCATCGAGACCCTGTATGCGCGGGATAACACCAGCGATGTGACCGGCACGGCGACCGGTTTTACCGATCTGGATAAGATGACTTCTGGCTTGCAGGCTGGCGATCTGGTCATCGTGGCGGGCCGTCCGAGTATGGGTAAGACCGCGTTCTCCATCAACATCGCCGAAAACGTCGCGCTGCAAAGCGGCAGCAAGCCGGTGGCGATCTTCAGTATGGAAATGGGCGGCTCACAACTCGCCATGCGTATGTTGGGTTCGGTGGGTAAGCTCAATCAGCATGATCTGCGCACGGGCCGTTTGCAGGACGATGATTGGGGACGCTTGACGCACGCTTTGGGCAAACTCAACGACGCGCCGATACACATCGACGAGAGTGCCGCGCTGTCGGCGCTGGAGGTCAGAGCCCGAGCGCGCCGATTGCATCGCACCTATGGTGGCTTGAGTCTGATCGTCCTCGACTACATTCAATTGATGAGTTCCAACGCGGGTAAGGCCAGCGAGAATCGCGCCACCGAGATCTCCGAGATCTCGCGTTCCTTGAAATCGCTGGCCAAGGAGTTGCAAGTGCCGGTGATCGCCTTGTCGCAGCTCAATCGCAGTTTGGAACAACGCCCGAACAAGCGTCCTATCATGTCAGATTTGCGCGAGTCGGGCGCGATCGAGCAGGATGCCGACCTGATTTTATTTATTTACCGCGACGAGGTTTATAACTCGGATTCGGCCGACAAAGGCAAAGCGGAGATCATCATAGGCAAACAACGTAACGGCCCGATAGGCACGGTGGCGCTGGCGTTCCGTGGCGAGTACACGCGCTTCGATAATCTCGCTTCCAGCGGCTATTAAGCGAGCAGAGGGAATCTGTAATTTTTAGTTTAATGTGCGCCAAAGTTCGGATACAATGCGCGTCCTTTTAGGCGCGTAGCTCAGTTGGTTAGAGCACTTGGTCGACATCCAAGGGGTCAGCAGTTCGAGTCTGCTCGTGCCTACCAAACAAAGTCAATGGGCCAGTTCAGATATGAGCTGGCCCATTTTTATTGGGGCA
>JABEVF010000147.1 GCA_013043965.1 Gallionella sp.
GAAACAAAGCGAGCCGATGAAAACAACGAAAAAATGACCTGCGTAGCGTCAATGCTTCACGTTGACTTCACTGCACGGGGAGTTTTGCAAGAGGCTCTTGTGATAGATGGAGAAAACCATTGTCGGCTGGTTGAACAATTTCAGCTTTTCCGCCTTTTTCTGTGATAAAAGAAACTCTAAGGCCAACCGCCTCAACACTTGCTAATGGCCCTACCAAGGATGCCCCCAACGTATTGTATATATTCTGCGATGAGACTTCGGTGATAGTAACATTCCACTTTTGAACTAAGTTCGGGTCTTTCGCGTGGTGATAGCCTGTTGTCGTGCAGCCATCAAGACTAATCAGTAAAGCAAACCCCGCTACTGCGGAAAGTACACGTTGAAATACCATTTTCATTTCCTTTTCACACTCATTATTTGAATCCACATATCCCATTCAAATAACACAGGGAGTTACAGATACACGGCGCAACAATCTATCAGTTAAAGCCACATTCTGCTAGTGGAGAAAATATATGCTGCAACTCAGTTTGTGGCCGAATTCCCCTGACTAGCCTCCGCTACTTGGTGTCAAATGTGGACAACAGTGCTAACGATTGCAATTGTTATGTACATATCGGTTAGGGATACACATTCACCATCTTTCAGCGTCAATGGCCAGTCTAGAATAACCTGTTTTGGGATATCCTGCAACAGGTTATTACTCTGGGCACATGCCCAGCTCGTTACATAGTCACCAGTACAACATTTTTCGATCACTGCTTATTGCAGCACGGAAGGAATCTGGATTAACGCAAATTCAAATAGCGGAAAAACTGAACAAGCCCCAGAGCTTCATTTCAAAATATGAGCGAGGGGAAAGGCGATTAGATTTTTCGGAGTTTATTGAGCTAGCAAATATCTTGGAAATAGACATCGCGATGTTTGTTGATAGCTATCAATCGGCGTTAGCTACGAAGTCGAAATCACATCTACACTCGTAGCCTTGTGGTGGGCACGGTGTGCCTACCCGGCAATATAATGATTGGTGGGCAAATTTTGTCCACCCTACGACTAAATGATTTTCCGCTTTAGATTTGTTTTTCCCCTCATCTGGCACCGAGTAGCGGAGGCTGGTCAGGGGATTTCGGCGAGGTGCTCTGCATAGCCATTCGACTAAGCTGGTAAACGACACCAGCCAAGTCGCTGGTTATGTTTGAGACACAGTGCGAGTTGCGCAGCCGCCTGAATAGACGAGCAACGCAGGGAACACTGGCGGTGTGGCGGTCGGCTTTTCTTTGAATACTTTACTTTTGGCGACGCAAAAAAAGTATTTAGCTACCGGGCTGCCCCCGGCGAAGTTGCTGTAATACGACAAGTAACCTGCCACCGGGCTACCCCCGACACACCAGATTACTTCAAACTCACGAATGCTTTCACGCCCAGCTTCGCATGAAGCTTATCTGCGGCATCGCGCGCTTCGTTGGCATTGGCATAAGGCCCGAGCCGAACACGCATCAAACCGTCCTGGTGATGGACCGCCAGTTTTTGCGGGATGTTGCCCAGTTTGGCCTGCATCTTGGCCATGAATTGCTGCGCGCTGGTCTGGGTTTTGAATGCGCCGAGTTGCAGATACACGTTGTTGTGAACTTCGGTAGCGGGTGTTGCCGGAGTCGCCGCTGTCAGCGGGGGAGAGGCGGGCGGTACGGTTGCCGCAACGGTTGCTGCGGCAGCCGGTGCGCTCGTCACCGGGGCTTCTAATGGCGTGCTCTGCACCGGCTCGATCGGCGCGACCGGGCTGATGACGGCATCCGGCGCGAGGCTTTCCACTTCGACTTCGGCGCTACCGTTGGCGATGATGCCGAGTTTGTGCGCGGCGGCGTAAGACAGGTCGATGATGCGATCGTGCATGAACGGGCCACGGTCATTGATGCGCACGATGACGGATTTGTGGTTGCTCAAATTGGTGACGCGCGCATAGCTGGGGATGGGCAGCGTGGGATGTGCCGCGCTCATCGCGTACATGTCGTAAGTCTCGCCGATGGAAGTGCGCTGACCGTTGAACTTCCTGCCATACCACGATGCGATGCCGCGTTCTTTGTAAGTGCCGACTGTCGTCAGCGGGGTGTATTCCTTGCCCAGGGCTTTGTAGGGACGGTTGGCGTAGCGGTGCAGCGGCTCGGCGCGCGGCACGGCATCGGGCGTGGCATCGATGTTGGCAGGCACATTAGCGTCGGGGCCGTCGCCCGCCAGATAGCCGCCGGAAGCCGCTGCGGGTGCGCTGCGCTGCGGTGTGCTGCCACACGCGACGAGTATCAATGCTGCGGCGGTCATCAAGACAATTTTTGCTTGCATGTGTGCTCCTTAGGATTTGTTGAGTTTTTGGTGCGTTTCGATGCTCATCAGCATGCCGAAGCCGAGCAGCAGGGTGAGCATCGAAGTGCCGCCGTAGCTGATCAGCGGCAGCGGCACGCCCACCACCGGCAGGATACCGCTCACCATGCCCATGTTGACGAAGGCGTAGGTGGCGAAGGTGAGGGTGATGCTGCCCGCCATCAGGCGCGTGAAATAAGTCGACGCGCTGCCGGTAATCATGAAGCCGCGCGCAATGACGAAGACGTACATGCACAGCAAGATGAAATTACCCAGCAGCCCGAATTCTTCGGAGTAGACCGCGAAAATAAAATCGGTGGTGCGCTCGGGCAAGAAGTCCAGATGCGTCTGGGTGCCGGCCATATAACCCTTGCCGAGCAAGCCGCCCGAGCCCACCGCGATCATGCCCTGGATGATGTGATAGCCTTTGCCCAACGCGTCTTGCGAGGGATCGAACAGCATCTCGATGCGATGTTTCTGATAATCGTGCAGCATGGTCCACAGCACCGGCGCGCTGGCCAATCCCGCCACCACCATCCCGCCGATGATACGCCAGCTCAATCCCGCCAGGAACAGCACATAGAAGCCGCTCGCGGATATGAGCAGGGCCGTGCCCAGGTCCGGCTGGCGCGCGATCAATCCGACCGGAATCAGCAGCAAACCTGCCGCGACCAAATAATTTTTCCAGGTGAGGGTGGCTTCGTGCTTCTCGAAATACCAGGCCATCATCAGCGGTACGCCGATCTTCATCAGTTCTGAGGGCTGTATGGTCGCGACGCCGATGTTCAACCAGCGCCGCGCGCCGTGACTGATATCGCCGAACAGGGCCACGCAGATGAGCAACAGCATGCCCAGTATGTAGATCGGCAACGCGGTACGCATCAGATAGTGCAGGGGCAGATTGGCGACGATCCACATGATCACCAGGGCCACCAGAATGTTGCCGCCCTGCGCCGCGACGCGCAGCCAGCTACCATCGCTGGCGCTGAACAGTATCATCAGGCTGGTCAGCATCAGCAGGGCTATGCCGAGCAGCAGCATGGGGTCGAGGTGGGCGATGAAACGCAGCCAGAGTTGCCGCTTAGTCATGGGAAGTGTCCTCGCTTTCCGCTATGTCGGGCAAGGGCGTGGGTATCTTGCCGAGCAGATAATAATCCATCACCTTGCGCGCGATGGGTGCGGCCGTGCCGCCGCCGTGACCGCCGTTTTCCACCAATACCACAAGAGCGATCCTGGGTTGTTCGGCCGGGGCGAAGGCGATGAACCAGGCATGATCGCGGTGGCGCTCATCCATCTTGCTGGCATCGTATTTCTCGCCCTGCTTCATACCCACCACTTGCGCGGTGCCGGTCTTACCCGCGATGTGATAGGACGCGCCCAGGGATGCCGCCACCGCCGTGCCGCCCGGTTGGGTCGCCGCCACCATGGCGCGTTTCACCAGGTCCAGATGTTCGGCGTTCAACTGCAGATCGGCTTCTGCGGGCACGGTGACCGCACGATTCTCCTGGGCGCGCGAGCTGCGTATCTCTTTCACTAGGTGCGGTCTGAAACCCACGCCGTTGTTGGCCAACGTGGCGGTGGCATAAGCCAGTTGCATCGGGGTGACCAGGCTGTAACCCTGGCCGATGCCGACCGACACGGTATCGCCCGCATACCACTTCTGCCCGTAGCGGCGCATCTTCCATTCCTGAGAAGGAAGCAAACCGGAAGTCTCGCCTTCCAGGTCAATGCCGGTCTTTTTGCCGAAGCCGAAGCGCGACAGGAAATTATAGATGTTGTCTATGCCCAGCTCGGTGGCCAAACCGTAGTAATAGGTGTCGCACGACACCACGATGGATTTGAACATGTCCACCATGCCATGCCCGCCCTTTTTCCAGTCGCGGTACTGGTGGCTGCTGCCCGGCAAAGTGTAATAACCCGGGTCGCTGATGGCACGGTCGGGCGAGCGGATGTTGTAGTTCAATCCGGCCAGGGCCATGAAGGGTTTGATGGTGGAGCCGGAAGGATACTGGCCGCGCAGCGCGCGATTGTTGAGCGGGTGGTCGGGGGAGTTGTTCAGCTCGTCCCAGCTTTGCGGATCGATGCCGTCGATGAACAGGCTGGGGTCGTAGCCGGGTTTGCTGACAAAGGCCAGCACCTCACCGTTGCCGGGGTCGATGGCGACCAGCGCGCCGCGGTAATTGCCGAACGCCTGCTCGGCGATCTCCTGCAGTTTCGCGTCTATGCTCAGCACCAGCGTGTTGCCCGAAACGGGCGGGGTGCGCGACAGCAGGCGCACCGCGCGACCGGCCGAATCCACTTCCACTTGCTCGATGCCGGTGGTGCCGTGCAACTCGCTTTCGTAGCTTTGTTCCAGCCCGGTTTTGCCGATGTAATCGGAGCCGCGATAGTTCGCAGCCAGATCGTTTTCCTCGAGCTGGTCGACATCGGTCTCGTTGATGCGCCCGATGTAGCCTATCAGATGGGAAGCCTTGTCGGCATAGGGATAATCGCGCAACAAACGGGCTTTGATCTCGACCCCGGGGAAACGATATTGCTGGGCGGCGAAACGCGCCACCTCCTCGTCGCTGAGGCGATTGCGTATCATCACCGATTCGAGATCGTGGCTTTCAGCCAGCAGTTTTTTGAATCGCTTCCTGTCTTTGGGGGTGATGGTCACCAGCGTCGCCAGCTCGTCTATGGTCGCCTCGATGTCGCCGACTTTGCCCGGTGTGATTTCCAGCGTGTAGCCGGAATAGTTGTGCGCCATTTCGATGCCGTTGCGATCCAGTATCAGCCCGCGATTCGGCACGATGGGCACGATGGAGATGCGATTGTTCTCGGCCAGTGTCTGGTAATAGTTGTGCCGTATCCCTTGCAGGTACACAAAACGCAACAATAAAATCGCCAGCAGCACCAGCGTGAAGCCGATGCTGACCGCTAGACGCAGACGGAAGTGGAAGATTTCCCGGAGATGGTTTTTGAGTTCGACATGCCGCTTCATCGGTGATCGCGGCCCACTCGAATCTGGCGCAGCCTCTGCAACACGAGACTGAGCGGAACCCACAGCAAGGTGGAGGTGATACAGCCCAGAAAATATCCCCAAACGACATCGCCGTCGACCAGCCAATGCACCAGCGCGTAAACGGTATAGGTGAGCGCGAACAGTCCCAGCACCTGGGTGGTCTGCTGGCGCAGATCGAACATCTGCAAGCGACGGTGCAACACCACACCGCCAAACGCCAGCAGGGTGTAGGTGAGCGCGTGCTGGCCGAACAGGCTGGCATCCGCCACGTCAGCGAAGATACCCACCACCCACGCCAGGCCGATGCCGATACGCATCGGTTTGTGCATGCACCAGTACAGCAGCATCATGGCGACGAAATCGGGGCGCAGCATCAGGGCGTAGCCCTGCCAGGGCAGGCCGTTCAGCAACAGCGCGGCCACGATGCTGGTCACGATGAACAGGTTGCTGACCGGACGCTGGATCTCGGTCTTGGGCTGGTCGAGCAAGGCCATTATTTTTTCCGCCTTACTTTGGGGTTCTTGCCTTCTTCGGTGGCGCTTCCCGCCACGGGCGGTTCCGGCAATTTGGGCAAGCTGGAAAGGATCAGCAGGTGGCTGTGTTTATCCACGCCGCCTATCGGCAGGCAGGTGACGCGCGCGAACGGGTACGCCGCGTCGCGCTCGACCCGGGTCACTTTGGCGACCGGGATGCCGGCAGGATAGATGCCGTCTATGCCCGACGTGACCAGCACATCCCCTTCGATGATGTCGGCGCTGATGGGCATATAGCGCAACGTCAAGTGGCTGGTGTCGCCCGCGCCGAAGATGATGGTGCGCAGGCCGTTGCGCAACACTTGCACGGGTACGACGTGATCCTTTTCCGTGATTAGCGTGACTTCGGAAAGCCAGGGATACACGCGGGTGATTTGTCCGACGATGCCCGCATCATCCATCACCACTTGCCCGGCTTGCAGATTCGCATCCGCGCCTTTGTTGACGATGATCTTGCGCTTGAACAGATCGCGCTCGATGTAGATCACCTCGGCAAACTGGGTGGAGTAAGTCGCGCGTGCGGACAGTTCGGCGAGTTTGCGCAGCTGCTGATTTTCCGCTTGCAGTGCTTGCAGTTGCGCCAGCTGCGCTGCGTCGCCGAGATGTTGCTGGCGTAGCGACTGGCTCTGATTGTTCAAGTCGCTTTGCGCGGAAAAATAACCGCCAACCTGATTCCAGAGTCGTCCCGGCAAAGTCGCCAGTGCCTGGATCGGTGCGACCATCACCGACAGCGTGCTACGAGTGGATTCCAGATAGCGATAGCGGGTATCGATGAACATCAGCAGCAGCGACAGCATTGCGAAGAACACCAGTCGTGCCATCGGGCTGGGGCCGCGATTGAAGAAGCGGAAGGAGTGGGTGTTGTCTAGCATCGCTGGGAATGGGTAAATGGGGAGTCGGAAGTGGTTAGTGGACTGGCGATGCCTTCCCCACTCGCCACCTGCCACTTCCCAAGCTGCATCACTCGGTCGTAAAGATATTCGTTGATTTGTCCAGGCTGTCCAACGCGCGGCCCGACCCGCGCACCACGCAGGTGAGCGGGTCGTCCGCGATCAACACGGGCAAACCGGTCTCTTCCATCAGCATACGATCCATATCTCGCAACAGCGCCCCGCCGCCGGTCAGCACCATGCCTTTTTTGGCGATATCCGAACCCAGCTCGGGAGGCGTTTGTTCCAGCGCGATCTTGACCGCGCTGACAATGCTGTTCAACGGCTCGGTCAGCGCTTCCAGGATCTCGTTGCTGGAGATGGTGAAGCTGCGCGGCACGCCTTCCGCCAGATTGCGGCCGGTGACTTCCATCTCGCGGACTTCTGAGCCGGGGAAAGCCGAGCCTATGGTTTTCTTGATGTCTTCGGCGGTGGTTTCGCCGATCAACATGCCGTAGTTACGGCGGATGTAATTGATGATGGCCTCGTCGAACTTGTCGCCGCCGACGCGCACCGAGCCGGAGTACACCGCGCCGCCCAGCGAAATCACGCCGACTTCGGTGGTGCCGCCGCCGATGTCCACGACCATTGATCCGGTCGCTTCTTCAACTGGCAGACCGGCGCCTATCGCAGCCGCCATCGGTTCCTCGATCAGCTCCACGCGCCGCGCGCCGGCGTTGATCGCGGACTCGCGTATCGCGCGGCGTTCCACCTGGGTGGAGCCACAGGGCACGCAGATCACGATGCGCGGGCTGGGGCTGAATATGCCCGCTTTGTAGACTTTGCGGATGAACTGCTTGAGCATCTGTTCGGTGACGGTGAAATCGGCGATCACCCCGTCTTTCATCGGGCGTATCGCAGTGATGTTGCCGGGCGTCCGCCCCAGCATCTGCTTGGCACCCAGGCCGACTTGCTGGATGACTTTTTTGCCGTTCGGGCCACCTTCCTGGCGTATCGCTACGACCGACGGCTCATTCAGCACGATGCCCTGACCGCGCAGCCAAATTAAAGTGTTTGCCGTGCCAAGGTCGATCGCCAGGTCATTAGAAAAATAGCCGTTCAAAAATCCAAACATGATGTGTCCCGTAGTCAAAGAAGTGTGCCGATAAACCCTAATATGATAACCTATTGGCCTTATTACAATAAAGTTTTTGCTATGTCTCTCACGACCCAGGATGTACAGAAAATCGCCCGTTTGGCGCGTTTGGCGATGAACCAAGCGGAAATCGAAGCGGCGCGCGCGCAATTATCCGGCATCTTCGAGCTTATCGCCGAAATGCAGGCGGTGGATACCCGTGGTATCGCACCCATGTCACACGCCCAGGAACTGTCGCAGCAGTTGCGCGAGGATGTGGTCACGGAAGCAAATCAGCGCGAGGCTTTCCAAGCTATCGCCCCGCAAGTCGAAGGCGGGCTGTATCTCGTTCCGCAAGTCATCGAATAACAGGTCATCGAATAACCCATCATGCTTAATTTAAGTCTACAACAGCAAGGCCTCGCCTTGCGCGCCAGAAAAATCTCCAGCGTCGAACTGACCCAGCTTTATCTGGACCGTATCTCCACGCACAACCCGGTGCTGAATGCGTATGTGACCGTGGATGCGGCCAAGAGCCTGGCTCAGGCGCAAGCCGCCGATGTGCGTCTTGCGGTGGGAGCCGCCGATCCTCTCACCGGCATCCCCATCGCGCAAAAAGACATTTTCTGCGCGCAAGGCTGGCGCACCACGTGCGGCTCCAAAATGCTGGATAATTTCATCTCGCCTTACGACGCGCATGTCATCTCCCTCTTTAACGGGGCAGGCGCGGTGAATCTGGGCAAGACCAATATGGACGAATTCGCCATGGGTTCCTCCAACGAGACTTCGTATTTCGGCCCGGTCAGGAATCCGTGGGACATCAAAGCCGTGCCGGGCGGGAGTTCGGGTGGTGCGGCATCAGCGGTCGCGGCGCGGCTGTGTGCCGCCGCGACTGGCACGGATACCGGCGGTTCGATACGCCAGCCCGCTGCTTTGTGCGGCATCACCGGCATCAAGCCGACTTACGGCACGGTGTCGCGCTACGGCATGATCGCCTTCGCCTCGAGCCTGGATCAGGCCGGACCGATGGCGCGCAGCGCGCAAGATTGCGCGCTGATGCTGAACGTGATGACCGGCCACGACGCGCGCGACTCCACCAGCTTGCAGCGCGACAAGGAAGATTACGCGCGTGACTTGCATAGGCCGTTGAAAGGGCTGCGCATCGGCCTGCCCAAAGAATTCTTCGCGGAAGGTCTGTCGCAAGACGTGGCGGCTTGTGTGCAAGCCGCAGTCGCCGAATATCAAAAATTAGGCGCAACCGTGGTCGACATCAGCCTGCCGAATGCCAAACTGGCCGTGCCTGTTTACTATGTGCTCGCACCCGCCGAAGCGTCGAGCAATCTGTCGCGTTTCGACGGTGTGCGTTACGGTTATCGCGCGCCGGATTACACCGACCTCACCGACATGTACGAGAAGACTCGCGCACAGGGTTTCGGCGAGGAAGTGAAACGCCGCATCATGATAGGCACCTATGTTTTGTCCCACGGCTATTACGACGCGTACTATCTGCAGGCGCAAAAAATCCGCCGCCTGATCGCGCAAGATTTTGTCGAGGCATTCAAACAATGCGATGTGATCATGGGGCCGACCAGTCCGTCCACGGCCTTCAATCTGGGCGAGAAGGGCGACGATCCGGTGCAGATGTATCTGTCTGACATCTACACCATCGCGGTCAATCTGGCCGGCCTGCCCGGTATGTCCATCCCCTGCGGCACGGGCGCGAACGGGCTGCCGGTCGGGCTGCAGATCATCGGCGATTATTTCAAGGAGGCGCAGATGCTGGGCGTCGCGCATCAATACCAATTGGCGACGGACTGGCACAGCCGCGCACCTCAAGGTTTGTAAGGAAACACTATGGAATGGGAAATCGTCATCGGGCTGGAAGTGCACACCCAGCTCTCCACCAATACCAAGATATTCTCCGGCGCGTCGACCGCGTTCGGCTCTGAACCCAACACCCAAGCCGACGCGGTAAGCATCGCGCTGCCGGGCGTGCTGCCGGTGTTGAACAAGGGTGCGGTGGAGCGCGCTATCAAGTTCGGTCTCGCCGTCGGTGCGTACATCGCGCCGCGTTCGGTGTTCGCGCGCAAGAATTATTTTTATCCCGATCTGCCCAAGGGCTACCAGATCAGCCAGATGGATCTGCCGGTGGTAGGAGCAGGCGCGCTGACCATACAGGTCGAGCCATTATCAGGAAACGCCAAACCCTACGAAAAAGTGGTGCGTATCACGCGCGCGCACTTGGAAGAAGATGCGGGAAAATCGGTACACGGTGCGTCGCAAGGCCTGACCGGGATTGATTTGAATCGCGCTGGTACGCCCCTGCTGGAGATTGTCTCCGAGCCGGACATGAGTTCCGCCGCAGAAGCGGTGGCTTATGCCAAAGCCTTGCACAGCATGGTGCGCTGGATAGGCATCTGCGACGGCAATATGCAGGAAGGCTCGTTCCGCTGCGACGTGAACGTGTCGGTGCGCAAACCCGGTGAGCCGCTCGGCACACGCCGCGAGATCAAGAACCTGAACTCGTTCAAGTTCATGCAGCAGGCTATCGATTACGAAGTTCAGTGGCAGATCGACACCTTGGAAAACGGCGGAAAAGTTCAGCAAGCGACGATTTTATTCAACCCCGATACAGGCGAGACGCGTTCCATGCGCAGCAAAGAAGACGCGCACGACTACCGTTATTTCCCAGATCCCGATCTGTTGCCGCTGGACATCACCCCCGCGATGATAGAGGCCGTGCGCGCCACGCTGCCGGAGTTGCCGCAGGCCAAGAGTGGCCGCTATACCAGCGAGTACGGCCTGTCCGCGTATGATGCCGCCAGCCTGACCGCATCGCGGGAGATGGCGGAGTTCTTTGATGCGAGTGTGTCTATGGTGGGGGCGGCGCATGCCAAACTCTGCGCCAACTGGCTGATAGGCGAAGTCAGTGCGCAACTGAATCGCGATGGCTTGGACATCGCGAAGTGTCCGATCAGTGCAACTCAATTCGGCGGCATGTTGGCGCGCATCGCAGATGGCACGATCTCCAATTCTGGCGCGAAAGAGGTGTTCCGCGCCTTGTGGAGCGAGGGTGGCACGGCCGACGCCATTATTGAAGCCAAGGGCTTGAAGCAAGTCTCCGACGGCGGCGCGATAGAGAAAATCGTCGCCGAGGTGATGGCGGCGAACGCCGACAAGGTCGCGGAATATCGCGGCGGCAAAGACAAGCTGTTCGGCTTCTTTGTCGGCGCGGCGATGAAAGCGAGCCAGGGAAAAGCCAACCCGGTGCAGTTGAACGAGGTGCTGAAGCAGAAGCTGGCGGGTTAAGAACCGCCCCTAACCGCCATTCCTGCCGGCGCGGAAATAGCGGCTAGGAGAGTCTCGGGTGATCCTGTAGTGCGGCATTGGGGCCGCTGCTTGCGGCACCGACCCCGTGCGCACAAGTCAGATTCTGGCTCGTCCTCGAACCCGAAGATATCACCATAGAGCAGCAGAGCTATGTGACCGCACGCCAGCAGCAAGGCGGCGATTGCGTTATCGATCCTAGCACTTGGCGACAGCCTCAAGCATCGCGCCGGATAAGCGACGCTCTATGGGTGCCGGCATAACATCCTGTTTTTTATTTTTGTTTAGTCCCATTGGTACAATAATCGATCATGCAATTCAACAGTGAGTGGACAGGGAAATTGCGGTTGATCCTGAAAATACTCTCAGGTTCGCGGATAGTATTTTGGGATGAGTGGGCAAAGGATCGCTATCTTGAAATAAGGATCAGGCGTAACACGTTCATTGCCGTTCTTATGTCATTGGCGGTACATGGCATTGTACTGTTTGTTTTTGCACACAAGAAACTGGTAGGGGCTAGCTCGGCTTATTCGCCCCCCACGACCCTGAATGTCCACCTTGCCGGGTTGCCTGCGAAGAAGGTGCTGTCGGTCGCGTTACAGGAGGCAATCAAGCCGCAAAATCCAGACCTCAAACCACAGCCAAAGTTACCAACCCAGCGAATAATCGCGGTGGAAAAACATTCTCCCATTGCAATACCCAAGCCCGTTCTTAAAGCTCCTGCCATCCCCAAGAACGATGCCCCGGCAGACTTGATGTCCTATATCAAGGCTCACAGGCAGGGATCACAAGGTGTGGAGGATAGCCTTGCAAGAGAAGACGCGGCACCGAAGGCAAATACGGGAGGGCCATCAGCGGATGAACTAAGGGATGCAAACATCCAAAACAATTTGCAGCAACAGGGCACTAACGGTATTTTTGAAATCAGGCGCAAGACCTTGAGAACGGCGCAATTCAGTTTTAAGGGTTGGAAAAACAACTACAGCAACGCTAGGCTAGAGATCATCGATGTAGAGGCCGGTCCCGATGGCAACATCGATCTCGCAATCATCAAGAAAATGATTGAAATCATTCGGCGCGAATACAAGGGTGACTTTAACTGGGAGTCGGAGCGCCTGGGGCGCAGCGTTGTTTTGTCGGCTCGAATCGAAGATAACGCTGCGCTTGAAGAGTTTTTAATGCAGGACTTCCTCGCTACAGATGCATTCCGCCCGCGCCCATAGCCGGGGTTCACTCAGCTTGGGTGGAACAACGGACGAAGCCGCAGCCGAATAGACTGCAGTTATAAATTCAGGACGCAGCCCGAGGGGGTCTGTCACGATAATTTGGCCAGCAAATCCGACACCGTTTACCAATTGAACCCATGCTGAAAATCCTTCTCCCGCTACCCAAGTACCTCAATATTTTTTTGTGGTCTCTGGCACTGTATGCCTTGATCGTCTTCAGCTTGTGGGGAACAGGCGAAGAGAAATTCAAGGATCTGCATCTTGGTCTGGATACCGGTAACGCGATTCTGTCGCTGTTGCTTGCGGTGTTCCTGTTGGGCGAACGGCACACCATGCAGCCGAACTTGCGCAGCTACCTGGTGATCGGCTTCGGTTTCTCGGCTGGAACCGAGCTGCTGCACGCCCTGATCGGCATCGAATGGAGCGGTTGGTTTGTCTGGATCGAGAACTATGCGGGCGTGTTACGCCCTGCCACCTGGCCTTCTTCCACGTATCTGCTGCCGCTTGCCATGGTCTGGATATATTGGCTGGAGGGGCGCAACGCTACGCTCTTTCCTAGCCTGTTCGCGATGGGGGTCGCGTTGCTGATGCTGGTCTTGCTTGTATTGTCGTTCAGGCTTCCAAGGTATGTGGATACCGGGGTGCTGGGGATCCAACGCCCGACTCAGTTGCCGCTGTTGCTGCTATGGGCGGGCATTATCCCTGCCTATTGGCGACAGCGTCACGCGCACCGGATATTTGAAGGCATGGCATTGATGGGCGTGCTGCTGTTCCTGTCCGATGTGTGCATGTTGTATTCCACGTCGCCGCATGAAAAATTTGCCATGATGGCGCACGCTGGCAAGCTGGTCGCCTATGTGATGCTGCATGTGATCCAGATGCGCATCGCTGCGGAGGATGGTCAGGCACGGGATGAGGCCGAGCGGGCCTTGCATAAGGAGAAAGAACGGTTAAGCCTTGCGCTGCTGGAGATTAACAAACTTGCCCTCTACGATACGCTGACGAATCTGGCCAATCGCCGCCTGTTGAATGATAGGCTCGGACAAATACTTGCCTCAAGAAAGCGCGCCTGCCGTTATGCTGCGCTGATATTCATTGATCTGGATAATTTCAAGCCGCTCAATGATGCGCATGGGCATGCGGCAGGGGATGTGCTCTTGGTCGCAGCGGCACGACGCATCAGCGGCTGTTTGCGCGACACCGACACCGTTGCCCGCTTTGGCGGCGACGAGTTTGTTGTGGTGCTCGGCGACCTTGATACCGACAAGGTTACATCGATCCGGCAAGCCGGCATGATCGCGGAGAAGATCCGCCTCAGCCTGGCTGAGCCCTATCAGTTCACGATCAAGCACGAGGGGAGCGGAGACACGGTCATCGTGCATCATTGCACCTCAAGTATCGGGGTGGCGGTTTTCAACAATCACCAACTCGATCCGGATGATGTGCTCAAGTGGGCTGATGCGGCGATGTATCAGGCCAAAGAGGCCGGGCGGAATCTGATTCGGGTGTGTGGGTCCGAAAGACTGACCGTTCCCAATGTCTAGCCAACGGGCTGTCGTTGGCCTGAGTTATATATCCTTGTCTAGGGCGCTGATCCCGCATGCCGGCACCCTCTTCTTGGGCGCTCTGGCGGGAGGCGTGACGCACTACAAGATACCGCTCTTCATGTTGCGACCCATGAAAAACCTATTTCAGTCTGCCCCAGATCTGGTTCTTGACGAAATAGAGCAAGGTGGTCAGCACGATCAGGTAGCCGAGCACATAGTAGCCTAGCCGTTTGCGTTCCGCATCGTGCGGGTCGGCGGCCCACGTCAGGAAAGACACGATGTCGCGTGCCCGGCCCTGGATTTCGGTGCGCTGCGCCGCATCCGTCGCGCTGGCTATTCCCAGCGCATCGGGCATCTTGGTCGCGGGGTAGACCGGATTCTCCAACACGCCATCCGGCGAGTTATGGTAAGCCAACAGATACGAATACACATAGCTCGATCCGCCGTCGCGCGCTTTGACCATCAGGCTCAGGTCGGGCGGGACGATGCCGAAGGACTGCATGGCATCGGCATCCGAAAATTGTCCGAGCAACGGTGAATCCATAGCTTGATCGCCGCGCCACGCGTCGACTTTCTGCTTGTCGATGCCGAATGCGACCAAGTCGCGATACCTGATGTATTTGAGGGTGTGGCAACTGTGACAGTCGTTCATCAAGTCTTCCGCGCCGCGTGAGATGGTAACCGCATCGGTCGCCACATTGACCTTCTCCAGCGGCACTTCGTTCGCCCATGCGCCTATGCTGAAGCAGCACAGCACCAGTACCTTCACGAGCGCGTTCATGCTTGCTCTCCACGGCGGCGGTGCTTGAGTCTGCGCTGTTCGATGGTGAGTGCCTCGCTCTCCATCAGGGCTATCACGGCGGGAGGCAATCCGCGCCGTACCAGCCAGCGTTCCTCGATCCTGGAGATGAAGGGGATGAGCAAGAACGAGCCGAAGTAGCACAGTGTTGCGATCTGGCCGATCAGCAGAGTCTGGTTGGTCGGGGGGGTGTAACCGACATAACCCAGCACCAGCATATCCAGCAGGAAGAGGTAAAACTGTATCTTGAAGATCGGACGGTAATGCGCGCCGCCGGGGATGCGCGAGCGATCCAGAAAAGGCATGAAGGCGAACATCATCACGGATAAACCCATTGCCACCACGCCGCCGACCAGGTTGGGCACGGAGCGCAGGATCGCGTAGAACGGCAGGAAGTACCATTCCGGGACGATGTGGTTGGGCGTCTGCATCGGGTTGGCCGGGATGTTGTTGGCGGGTTCGATCAGGCTGTCTGGCAGGAAGAACACGAACACGCTGTACACGATCAAAAACCACCCCAAGCCGTACAGGTCCTTGATGGTGAAATAGGGGTGGAACGGGATGTTGTCTTTGGCGGCCAGGTCGATGCCGCTGGGATTGCTGCTTTTTACCGTGTGCAGCGCGACCAGATGGATCACCACCGCACCGATGATGATGAACGGGAACAGGTAATGCAGCGCGAAGAAGCGCGTCAGCGTGGCATCGCCCACGGTGTAATCACCGCGCAACCATATGACGATCTGATCGCCAAAAAACGGCGTGGCCTGGAACAGGTTGGTGATGACCGTCGCGCCCCAGTAGGACATCTGTCCCCAGGGCAGCAGATAGCCCATGAAGGCGGTCGCCATCAGCAACAGCAGCAGCCCCTGACCCGTCCACCACAGCAGCTCACGCGGCGCGCGGTAGGAGCCGTAATACAGGGTGCGCGCCATATGCACGAAAATGACGAAAAAGAATGCCGATGCCCCGGTCGCATGCATGTAACGCAGCAGCCAGCCGTAATTCACTTCGCGCATGATGTGCTGGATGGAGTCGAAAGAGAGCGATATGTCGGCCCTGTAATGCATCGCGAGGAAGATGCCGGTGACGACTTGCAGCATCAGCACGACGCCCGCCAAAAAGCCGAAGTTCCACCAGTAACTGAGATTGCGCGGAGTCGGGTAATCCGTCAGTTCATGTTTGACGAAGCTGGTGAGAGGGAAACGCTGGTCTATCCATTTGATGATGCGTCCGGGCATGATTGTCTCCTAGGCCTTGCCGATAATGATCTTGTTGTCCGCCACGAAATGATACGGTGGAACCTCAAGATTTTTCGGTGCGGGGCCGCGCGTGACGCGACCGCTATCGTCATATTGGCTGCCGTGACAGTGGCATGTCCAGCCCGGTCCTTCTTTGTTCGGCACGCACCCCATGTGTGTGCATACCCCCACTACGACCAGCCATTCGGGTTTCTGCACGCGCTGGCTGTCCGGTTCGGGATCGATGACCCCGTTGGTCGCGGTCGAGGCCTGGATTTCCTCCGGCGTGCGGTGCACGATGAAGACCGGTTTGCCCTGCCAGGCAACGGTGCGTACCCCGCCCGGCGTGATGCCGGACAGATCGACCTCGGTCACGGCCTTTGCCAGCACATCGGAGCTGGGGTTCATGCTGGCGACAAACGGTACGCAGGCCGCCGCTACGCCGACCCCGCCGACTGCTGTGGTCGCCTTAATCAGAAAATTGCGCCTGCCGGTGTTGGCCGGTGATTCGTTCTCGGTCATTGTGATGGCTCCTGGTTGCGGACACTGGTTCGGTGACGCATCTTAACTCCGAAGCACATGATACGGTCAAAACCGCGAAACAATTTTTATCCACGTCACACGGCTGGGCCCACCGGTAATAGCGGGCCGGATATTCCGTTACGGCAGACCGGGCAGTGCGGATCCTGTTTGAGCGCGATTTGCCGGATGTGCATGTTCAGCGCGTCCAGAATGAGCAGACGCGCGGACAGGCCGCCGTCTATGCCAAGCAACAACTTGAGGGCTTCCGCCGACTGTATCGTACCTATGATACCCACCAGAGGCGCGAACACGCCCGTCGTGGCGCAGCGCAATTCCTGCGCTTCAGTTTCTTCGGGATACAGGCAGTTGTAGCAGGGTGTGTTCAGGCGGCGAAAATCGAATACCGATGCCTGTCCGGAAAACTGGATGGCCGCGCCGGATACCAGCGGTTTCTTTAGTGAATAGCAGATGCGGTTGATGGCGTAGCGGGTGGCAAAATTATCCGAGCAATCCAGCACCACATCGGCATCGTTTATCAGCCCATGCAGCCGTGCTGCATCTGCGCGCAGCGCAAGGGTGACGCAGTTGACCTCGGGATTGATGGCGCGCAACGTGGCGGCCGCCGAAGCGACTTTTGCCTGTCCGATACTGGAGGTGTGGTGCGCGATCTGCCGCTGTAGATTGCTGAGATCTACGCTGTCATGGTCGCATAAGGTGAGTTGCCCCACGCCGCTGGCGGCCAGATATAGCGCGACGGGTGAACCGAGGCCGCCGAGGCCGACAATCAACGCTTTAGCGGCTGATAAACGCTGCTGGCCTTCGATGCCGATCTCGTCGAGCAAGATATGGCGGCTGTAACGCAACAGTTGTTGATCGTTCATTTCATGCGGAGAAATTATTTGTAGCGGCGCAGCTCCGGCGGGGTCGTCTCGTCGTGGTCGCCATGCAGATGATGATCGTAAGCCTGTATGAAGATTTCCTTTTCGCGGTTTTTGGTGGGGTGGTCGGGAACCTCCATGTTGTGCAGCTCGGTGTCTTCGCAGTAGTAGATTATCTGGCGCGTGATGCGATGCAGCATGCTGTTGTCGAGCACGAAGCCCTGCTCGGACAGGGCGCGTTCCAACCCTTCCAGCGTGTAATGCTCCAGACTGTAGCTGACCAGCAGGGTATTGGCCTTGTCGCTGTGCTGTACCTTGCAGTCGGCCAATCCCTCCAGCAGCACATAAGCCCGCGCAACTTGGTCGGGCGGCTCGCCGGCAAAGACGAGCTCGCGTTGCTTGTGCAGATCAGAGGGATTGATCATGGTTTCCTCGCGGTGCTATGGCGGCTATTTACCGTACAGTATTTGCATGCCTTTGAGCAAATTCACGGCCTGGTTCAACTGGTAGTCGTTCTTCGAGCCGAACTCTGCGGGTGCGCCTTTGGCGGGCTCGCCTTTGCTATCGCTAGGCGGTACGGGTTTTTTGCTGTCCGGTTTGTCGTCCGCCTGGGTGTCGTTGCTCAGGTGCTTTTCCAGATCGGCTTCGTGCAAACTGAAGGCTTTATCCAAGGCCGTGGTGGACGGATCTTCCACCAGGATGTCGGGCGCTATGCCCTTGGCTTGTATAGAGCGGCCGCCCGGTGTGTAGTATCGTGCGGTGGTGAGTTTGACGGCGGTGTTGTTGCCCAGCGGCAATATGGTCTGCACCGAGCCTTTGCCGAAAGATTGTGTGCCCATGATGACCGCGCGTTTGTGGTCTTGCAATGCACCTGCGACAATCTCCGACGCCGAGGCCGAGCCGCCATTCACCAGCACCACCATCGGCACGCTCTTCACAGCTTCGGGCAAGTCTTTCAAGTAGTCGGTCTTGCTGCTGCGCAGATAGTTCTCGGGGTTGGCGGTGAGATGCATCTTGGCATCCGCCGTGCGGCCGTCGGTATAGACCACCAGTGCATCTTTCGCCAGGAATGCCGCTGAAACGCCCACCGCGCCGGTCAGCAGGCCGCCCGGATCATTGCGCAAGTCGAGCACCAGGCCTTTCATCTCGCCCTTGTTCTCTTTGAACAGCCTCTTCAGGTCGGCGGCAAGATTCTCGCCGGTGTGTTCCTGGAATTGCGTGATGCGCACAAAGGCGTAGCCGGGCTCGATCAACTTGGCCTTGACGCTTTGTACCTTGATGACCGCGCGGGTTACGACGATGACCAGCGGTTTGGGTTCGTTTTTACGCACGATGGTGAGCGTGATCTTGCTGCCCGGCTTGCCGCGCATGCGTTTGACCGCGTCATTCAGGGTGATGCCTTTCACCAGCGTGTCGTCCAGCTTGATGATCAGGTCACCGCTCTTTACTCCCGCTTGAAATGCGGGCGTGTCCTCTATCGGCGAAATGACTTTGACCAAGCCGTCTTCCATGCTGACTTCTATTCCGAGGCCGCCGAATTCACCCTGCGTGCTCGATTGCAGCTCTTTGAAAGCATCCGCGTCCAGATAGGCGGAGTGCGGGTCCAAACCGCTGACCATGCCGTTGATCGCCTGGGTAATCAGCGTCTTGTCGGATACCGGCTCGACATAGTCGGTTTTGATGCGCCCGAACACTTCCGAGAACGCGCGCAGTTCCTCGACCGGTAGCGGGGTGGCGACGCTGTCTTTTTCAGCGTAAGCGGTGAAGTGTATGGTCAGAGCCACGCCTGTAAACAGACCCAAACCAAGCAAACCTATTCTTTCTGTACGACGCATGTGATATTCGCTCCGATAATTATTTTGTTGACAGCCACTTGAGCGGATCGAGCGGCTTACTTGCCAAACGCAGCTCGAAGTATAAACCGGAATCTTCATTGCCGCCGCTGTTACCCACCGTGGCGATGGTGTCGCCGCCGCGCAATTCATCCCCCACTTGCTTGTACAGCGTTTCATTGTTGCCATACAGGCTCATGTATCCGTTGCCGTGGTCGACGATGAGCAGATTGCCAAAACCGCGCAGCCAATCGGCAAACACCACCCTTCCGGCGGCGATGGCTTTCACATTCTGCCCGCTCGCCGCCCGGACGAAGATGCCTTTCCATAGCACCGTGCTGTCCGGGCGTGACGCGCCGAAGCGGTTGGTGATGTCGCCTCTGACCGGAAAGGCGAGCTTGCCTTTGAGCTGTCCGAAAGGCTTTCCGTCGAAGCGGTTGTCGGGCAGCTTGTCGTTGCGGAATAACGATCTCGATTTGGGTTGTGCGAGCACCCGGGTGATCTTTTCGAACAGCTGCGCGAGACGGTTTTCATCGCGCTGCAAACGGTGGATCTCGCGCCGCTGCCCGCGCAGTTGTTGCGAGATCCTGACCAGCATCTGCTGTCGTTCGCGCTGTTTCTGCTGCAACGATTGTTGCTGCGATTTTTGTTCTTCCCGTACCGCCGCCAATGCCGCGCGCTGCTCGCGGGTCGCCATGCTGAGGATGGTGACCTTGTGCAAGTTGGCGCGCAAGTTGTTCAGCCAGCCGACCCGGTTGCGCGCGATATAGCGGTAATACTGGAGATTGCGCGCGACCTGATTGGGATCCTGGTTGCCGAGCAAGAGCTTTGCGTATTCCTGCTGTCCGCCCAGATATTGCTGGTAGAGCAAACGCCCCAACAACACCTGTTGGCCGGACATGGTGTCGGCGAGTTGCTGCTGCTGTGCCTGAAGCTCCCCGAGTTTGAGATCGGCGGCGCGCTGTTCGGTAGCGAGTGCCGCGAGCTTGCGGTTGCTGTCGCTGATGGCGCGTTCGGATTCCCGCAGCGCGTCGGCGGCTTCCGCTTTCGACTCGCTGGTCTTGTCCATGTCGCGTTGCACGGCCGCGATGCGCGAGCGCAGATTCTCCAGTTCTTCCTGCTGCCCGGCGCGTGCGCTACTGGCGGCCAACACACAGCCGAGCAGGAAAACGCAACGCAAAAAAACAATCACAGGAATCGGATCAGGCTCTGCCCAGTCATTTCATCCGGTTTGGGCAAACCCATCATATACAACAGGCTGGGGGCGAGATCGCGCAACGCGCCGCCATCCATGACTTCGGCTTTGCGGCCGATGTAAACAAAGGGCACGAGATTGAGCGTGTGGGCAGTGTGAGCCTGATGGGTGTTGTGATCTATCATCTGTTCGGCGTTGCCGTGATCGGCGCTGATGATGACCTCGCCCCCTATCGCCTGCATGGCCTTGACGACCCGGCCTATGCACACGTCCAGCGTTTCGATGGCTGTGGTCGCTGCCGCCATGTTGCCGCTGTGGCCCACCATGTCGCCATTCGCATAGTTGCAGATGATGGCCTGGTATTGGCGTGACTGAATGGCGGCTTCGAGTTTGTCGGTCACTTCATACGCGCTCATCTCCGGTTGCAGATCGTAAGTCGCGACCTTGGGTGAAGGTACGAGAATGCGGTCCTCGCCGGGGTAAGGTTGCTCCTTGCCGCCGTTCATGAAATAGGTCACATGCGCGTATTTTTCGGTTTCCGCGATGCGCAGTTGTTTTAAATTCAGGTTCGACAGATATTCGCCCAGGGTATTGTGGATCGGGTCCGACCGGTATGCGCAAGGCTGATGGAAGTCTTCGCCATAGCTGCTCAGCGTGGTGACGTTGGCAAGTTTGGGAAAATACTTGCGGGCAAAGCCGTCGAACTGCTCATCGCTCAAGGCGCGGGTGATTTCGCGGGCGCGGTCGGCGCGGAAATTCATGAACACCAGCGCGTCGCCATCGTTCATGCGGATGGCCCGCCCGCCCGCCGGGATGATGCTGGTGGCTTGGACGAACTCGTCGTTTTCACCACGCGCATAGGCCTGCTTCAGCGCGTCGGGTGCCGACGTGGCGGTAAAAGCGCCCACTCCCTGGGTCAGAACGTCATAGGCGGTCTGCACCCGCTCCCAACGGTTGTCCCTGTCCATGGCGAAGTAGCGGCCGGTGATCGAAGCGATCTGACCCGTGCCCAGTTTGTCACAGAGTGCCTGTAAGGCATGCAACGAGGGTGCCGCGCTCTTGGGCGGGGTATCGCGACCATCCAGGAAGGGATGCAGGTAGACTTTTTTCAGGCCCGCCCGCGCCGCCATTTCCAGCATCGCGTGGATGTGGTGCTCGTGGCTGTGCACCCCGCCCGCGGAGAGCAACCCCAGGATATGCAGCGCGCTGTGGTTGGCGAGCGCGGCCTGTATGGCATTGCGCAGCGCGGTGTTGTCGAAGAAGCCGCCCTCTTCTATGTCCACATCGATGCGGCTGATGTCCTGATACACCACCCGGCCCGCGCCGATGTTCAGATGTCCGACTTCGGAATTACCCATTTGCTTGCCCGGCAAGCCCACCGCCTTTTCCGAGGCGTTGAGCAGGGTGTGGGGGTAGTCGCGCCACAAATTATCCCAATTGGGTTTGTTCGCGGCGGCGATGGCGTTGAAATCGGGATCTTCGCGATAACCGAAGCCGTCCAGAATGATCAATAAAACAGGAGTGATGTTCATCGGGTAGAATATAAGCAGTCGATAATTTTGAGAGCGACATTTTAGCTGAATTCGTCGCAAATAATTAAGCACAGAGGTTTATATGAAATATCCGGTCATCGATCGCGAACAAGATATACAGCAGGCGGCGCAAGCCATTAAATCCATGGCGCATCCTCTGCGGCTGAAGATATTATGCCTGCTGGGCGATCAGGAGGTGAGCGTGCAGGACATCGTCGAGCAAGTGGGCACGTCGCAAAGTAATATTTCCCAGCACCTGGCGATCCTGCGCGACGAGGGTGTGCTGGCGACACGCAAAGAAGCCAATTTTGTGTACTACCGTATAAACGACCCGCGCACCCTGAAACTGGTGGGTTTGATGCGCGAGGTTTTTTGCAGCAACTGATTAAAGTTGTTTGTCTGGCTTAAATATTAGTATATGCTTATACATTGTGCATGAATGATTTTGGGGTGTGTCGAATGAAAATCGTATGGGTGGTCTCTGTGTTGTTGGGCGGCGCGATGACCGCGCAGGCGGCGGAACAGCTGGCGGTCGCGCCCGTTGAATTTCGCGAGGTCGCGCAGACGTATAGCGCGGAGGGGCTGGTTCAGGCTAGCCGGCAGTCCACGGTGTCCGCGCAAATCTCCGGGCGCGTCAAGGAAATATTGTTCGACGTGGGCGATAGCGTCAAGCCGGGCCAGTTGATCTTGCGCATCGATGAGCGCGAGGCCGCGCAAGCTCTGGCGGGCAGCCAGGCGCAACTCGCGCAGGCGCAGGCGAACCTGCGAAACGCCCAGTCCACCTACGAGCGCGCCAAGCAGATGTACGCGCAGAAATTCATCAGCCAGGCCGCGCTGGACAAAGCGCAAGCCGACTATCAAGTCGCGGTCGGGCAGGCCGCCGCGAGTAACGCGGGCGCGAGCCAGGCCGGCTTGGCGCATGCATACACGGCGGTGACGGCGCCGTATGGCGGGGTGGTCGCCGCGCGCCACGTCGAGGTGGGGGAGATGGTGATGCCGGGCAAGCCGCTGATGACGGGATTCGATCCGTCCGAGATGCGTGTCCTGGTCAATGTCCCGCAATACAAGCTGGCTGCGATCGGCAAGCATCCCGAAGTGACGGTGGAAGTCCCTACCCTGAACCGCTACATCAAAGCGGCATCGGTTATTGTGCAACCGCTGGCGGATGCGCGCACGCACGGCACGGAGGTGCGTGTGGTCTTGCCCGCGAACGAGCCGGGCATCTACCCCGGCATGTTTGTGCGCGCCTATTTCGTGGTGGGGAAAGTGAAGAGGCTGATGTTGCCCGCGAGTGCGGTGCTGCACCGCAGCGAACTGGTGGCGGTGTATGTGGTGGATGAAAAAGGAGGGGTAAGTTTGCGTCAGGTGCGACTGGGTGAAGCCAGTACCGATGGCGGCGTGGAAGTGCTGGCAGGTTTGAATCCCGGCGAAAAAGTGGCTCTGGACCCAGTCAGGGCGGGCATGGTCGGGAAATAAAGAGGGGTTGGATAGTCGGCTAAATCAACATTAAGGAGAACGGACCATGGCACACATCATCATTATGGGCGCGGGCATAGGCGGTATGCCGATGGCATATGAAATGCGGGAAAAGGTGCGCGAGGCGGACACGGTCACCGTGATCTCGAACAGCGAGAACTTCCACTTCGTGCCTTCCAACCCCTGGGTGGGCGTGAAATGGCGCGACCGCGAAGACATCGAGTTCGGCATACGCCCGTACCTGGAGCGCAAAGGCATCAACTTCATCTCCACTGGCGTGAAGCGCGTCCATCCCGAAAGTAGCCGCGTCGAGCTGGAAGACGGGACTATGGTTGGTTACGATTTCCTGGTGATCGCCACCGGCCCCAAGCTGGCCTTCGATGAAGTCGAGGGGTTGGGCCCGCATGGCGGATACACGCACTCGATCTGTCATGTGGATCACGCGATGAAATCGCACGATGAATGGGAAGATTTCACCCGCAATCCCGGCCCCGTCGTGATCGGTGCGGTACAGGGCGCATCCTGCTTCGGCCCGGCTTATGAGTACGCCTTTACGGTGGAGACCGATCTGCGTCGCCGCAAGATCCGCGACCGGGTCCCGATGACTTTCGTCACCTCGGAACCTTATATCGGGCATCTCGGACTGGGCGGGGTGGGCGACTCCAAAGGCCTGCTGGAATCGGCGATGCGCGACAAGCACATCAAATGGATATGCAACGCGAAAGTGAGCAAAATCGAAGCCGGCAAGATGTTCGTCACGGAATTCGATGACCTGGGCAAGGAGAAACTGCAGCACGAGCTGCCCTTTGCCTACAGCATGATGTTGCCCGCCTTTAAGGGGGTGGACGCGGTGTTTGGCATCGAAGGCCTGACCCAGGCGCGCGGATTCATTCTGGTGGACGAGCACCAGCGCAACCCCACATACAAGAACATCTACGCGATCGGCGTGTGCATCGCGATCCCGCCAGTCGAGAAAACGCCTGTCCCGATCGGAACACCCAAGACCGGCTACATGATCGAGTCGATGGTGACGGCGACCGTGCAAAACATCCATGCGGAATTATCGGGCAAGCAGCCCTCTAGCAAGGCGACTTGGAATGCCGTGTGTCTGGCCGATTTTGGCGATACCGGTATGGCCTTTGTGGCGCTTCCCCAGATCCCTCCGCGCAACGTCAATCGGGTGTCGTCGGGCCGATGGGTGCATGTGGCGAAGATCGCGTTTGAAAAATACTTCATCCGCAAAGTGAAACGCGGCACTTCCGATCCCCTGTATGAAAAGCTGGTGATGAATGCGATGGGTATCACCAAATTGAAATAGCGAACGGCGTTGTGCAAAAGAGGGCTGGGCAAGACGGCAGTCTCCCGGTCCTCTATCATTTGGTTCAAGCGGGTTAGGAAAAACTATGGGTATCTCGGGGCGTATCGCCAAACATTTTTTGCATTCGTCGATGACGCCGTTACTGGCACTGGTCGCGGTGTTGCTGGGCGTGTTCGCGGTGTTGGTCACGCCCCGCGAGGAAGAGCCGCAGATCAATGTCACGATGGCGAACGTGATGATCGCCTATCCCGGCGCGTCGGCCAAGGATGTGGCACAAACCGTCGCGACCCCCGCCGAGCAGGTGTTGTCGCAGATCACCGGTGTGGACCATGTGTATTCGCTGTCCCAGCCGGGGATGGCGGTGATCACCGTGCAGTTCAAGGTGGGACAGGAGCATGTCGCATCGCTGGTCAAGCTGTATGACGTGGTGAACTCTCATGCCGATTGGTTGCCGCCCACGCTGGGGGTCATGCAACCCATCATCAAAGCCAAAGGCATAGACGACGTGCCGGTGCTCGCCCTGACCTTGTGGCGCGACCAGACCGCGGGCGGGAGTGTCGAATTGACGCAGGTGGCGCATGCCATCGAGAGCGAGCTCAAGCGCGTACCCGGTACGCGCGAAGTCACCACCGTGGGCGCCACGCAACGCATGGTCAGAGTGCAGCTCAACCCCGAAAGCCTGAATGCGTTCCAGCTAACCCTGCAGGACGTACGCGGCACGCTGCAATCCGCCAATGTCTCGCAGAGTGCCGGCGTGCTGACACAGAACAATCGCGAGGTGCTGGTACAGACCGGCGGCTTCCTGAGCAACGCGGACGATGTCAAGCAATTGGTGGTGGGTGTGTTCAATGCCAAGCCGGTGTTCCTGCGCGACATCGCCGATGTGAGGGACGGTGCGGATCAACCGGCCAGCTATGTGTGGATGGGGGCGGGCCCCGCCGCCGCCGACAAGGGCATCAAGGCCAGGGGCGAGTTCACGGCGGTGACGGTGGAGATCAGCAAGAAGCCGGGGGCGAACGCGGTCGATGTCGCCGACAAACTGTTGTCGCGCGTGAGCGAGTTGAAGGGCAGCGTGATCCCCTCAGATGTGCGGGTCACGACCACGCGCAACTATGGCGAGACCGCCAACGACAAGGCGATGAAGCTGATCAAGAAGCTGTTCTTCGCGACAGGAGCGGTGGTGCTGCTGGTGTGGTTGACCATGGGGCGGCGCGAAGCGCTGGTGGTGGGTATCGCGGTGATGCTGACATTGTCCGCAACCTTGTTCGCCTCCTGGGCGTGGGGCTTCACGCTGAACCGCGTGTCGCTGTTCGCGCTGATTTTTTCCATCGGTATTCTGGTCGACGATGCGATCGTGGTGGTGGAGAACATCCACCGCCGCCGCGCGCTGGCCGCGCACCAGTCCTTGTCGGAGATCATTCCCGAAGCCGTCGATGAAGTCGGCAGCCCCACCATACTGGCGACCTTCACGGTGATCGCGGCGCTGTTGCCCATGGCGTTCGTGAGCGGGCTGATGGGCCCGTACATGAGCCCGATCCCGATCAATGCCAGCATGGGCATGCTGATCTCGCTGGCGGTGGCTTTCGTCATCACGCCCTGGCTGGTGTTGAAGTTCGCCGGCGCGCATCACGAAGAGATACGCGATGAACGCGACACGGTGGTGAGCCGGTTCTTCCGCGCGCGTTTGACCCCGTTCTTGAATGGCGAATATGGAAAGCCGGCGCGGCGCAAATTGTGGCTGGCAATTTTGGCGGGTTTGCTGCTGGCGGTATCGCTGGGCGTGGTGAAACTGGTCATTTTGAAAATGCTGCCTTTTGATAACAAATCCGAGTTCCAGGTGATCGTGGACATGCCCACCGGCACGGCGTTGGAGCAAACCGGTGCGGTGTTGCACGACATCGGGGCTTATCTGGCGACCGTGCCGGAAGTCACGGATTACGAGGCATACGCGGGCACGGCATCCCCGATCAACTTCAACGGCCTGGTGCGCCAATACTATTTGCGCAGCTCGCCAGAACAGGGCGATCTGCAAGTGAACCTGCGCGACATACACCATCGCAGCCGCAGCAGCCACGAGATCGCCGCCGCCGTATTGGAGCCGATACAAAAGATCGCGCGGGTTTGGGGAGCCAAGGTCAAAATCGTCGAAGTGCCGCCCGGTCCGCCGGTGATGTCGCCGATCGTCGCGGAGATATACGGGCCGGATTACGAGGGTTCGCGCAAGGTTGCGGTTCAGGTGCGCGAGCAATTCGCCAAGACGCGAGACATCGTCGGTATAGACGACAGCGTCACGGAAACCGCGCCCAAGCTGATGCTGCATGTGCTGCAAAACAAGGCCGCCCTGTTGGGCGTGTCGCCGCGCGATGTCGTCGATATCATCAGCGTGGCGTTGGGCGGGCAGGATGTCACGTCGCTGCATGATGACCATGCCAAATACGCGCCGCCGCTGCACATCGGTTTGCCCGCCGAACGCCGCAGCAACATCGACGAGCTCTTGAAGCTCGAAGTGCGCGCGCGCGACGGGGTGCTGGTGCCGCTATCGGAAGTCGTGCAGACGGTGAAAATGGAACGCGATTATCCGATCTATCACAAGGACCTGTTGCCCGTGGTGTATGTGGTCGGGGATATGGCGGGCAAGCTCGACAGCCCGCTATACGGCATGTTCGGCATCAACAGCAAATTGAGCGGCACGGCGCTGGAGCAGGGCGGGAAGCTGGAGAGCTATTATTTTAACCAGCCCAGCGACCCTTACGCCGGTTACGCGCTGAAGTGGGATGGGGAATGGCAAGTGACATTCGAGACTTTCCGCGACATGGGCATCGCTTACGGCGTGGGCCTGATCCTGATTTACCTGCTGGTGGTCGCGCAGTTCAAGTCCTATCTCGTGCCGCTGATCATCATGGCGCCGATCCCGCTGACCCTCGTCGGCGTGATGCCCGGTCACGCGCTGGCAGGCAGCCAATTCACCGCGACATCGATGATAGGCATGATCGCGCTGGCGGGCATCATCGTGCGCAACTCGATCCTGCTGGTGGACTTCATCAACCTGCAGATCCGCGACGGCGTGGACTTGCAGCATGCCGTGATCGCCGCCGCGAGCGCGCGCGCCAAACCTATCGTGCTCACCGGCCTGGCGGCGATGCTGGGCGCGTTGTTCATCCTGGATGACCCGATATTCAACGGCTTGGCCTTGTCGCTGATATTCGGCATCCTGGTATCCACCGTGCTGACGCTGGTGGTGATCCCGGTGCTGTATTACGCGACGTTATACAAAAAAATCCAGTAAAATATCCGACTATCAACTTTAAGGAGCATTAACATGAACGCAGAACGCATTATCCGTATCGTCGCAGGCAGCTTTGTGATGTTGTCTCTGGCGCTGGGCGCACCGGGCAGCCCGGTCTTTCTAAGCACCAACTGGCTATGGTTCACCGCCTTCGTCGGGCTGAACCTGTTCCAAAGCGGTTTCACCACTTTCTGTCCGCTCAATAACATCCTGGCAAAATTCGGCGTTAAAGGCGGGTCTTGCTAAGCAATCCGCTGCACGCTATCCGCATAACCCACATCAGTCTGGCCCTGGTCGGGCTGATGTGGGTTTTGCCTTTTCTGCATTACCGTCACGAATATCCGCTGACCACCTTCGATCAGGAATCGTGGTCGGCGGTGCTCGGCCTGTTCGCGATGACGGCGATGCTCGCGGGGGAGTATTGGCGGCAGCCGCAAGTCCCGCGTATCGCGCTGCTGCCGGTCGCGTTGATAGGCATCGTGTTCGCGCAGCTCGCGCTGGGCAAGATCGCTTATTTCGAACAGGGCTTGTTATACATCCTGTATCTGTTGTTCGCGCTCTTGCTGATGTTGCTGGGTTCCTGGTTGCGTCGCAGTTTGGGTATCGAGAAGCTGGCCTGCGTCCTGGCGATTTTTCTGCTGGTAGGCGCCGAGTTGAGCGCCCTGATAGGCGTGCTGCAACACTTTGGCTGGCACACCTGGCTGAATGAAGTGATTGTGCGCAAAATATCTCCCAGTTTGTACGGGAATCTCGCACAGCCGAACCATTACGCCAATTACATCGCGCTGGGTCTGGTCTCGTTGGGGCTGCTGTACCAACAACAAAAACTGAAAGTCGGCTACGTGGCGCTGCTGGCTATGCCCCTGCTATTCGCGCTGACCCTCAGCGGTTCGCGCAGCTCGTGGCTGTATATGCTGGTGATGGCGGGCCTGTCGCTATGGGCCTGGCGCAGGGAGCGCGCGTTACGGCCTTTGTTGGGGTATTCGTTGGCGCTGATACTGGGCTTCGTGTTGATGCATCTGGCCGTACAGCTGCCTTTCCTGGCCGGATCGAATGGTGATACCGACACTTTGCGCCGATTCGCGAATAGCGATACCAATGGCAGTATCCGTTTGTATCTGTGGCACGAGGCGGCCCTGATATTCATGCAATCCCCCTGGGTGGGCGTGGGCTTCGGCCAGTTTGCCTGGCATCACTTCGAGCTGTTGCCCGAGTTGCGGCCAAACAATATCGCGGGCTTGTACAACAATGCCCACGATGTGATTTTTCAACTGGCCGCCGAGACGGGGCTGGCCGGGTTGTTCGCATTCTTTGCGACCGCCGGGGCATGGCTGTACGGGTTGCGACTGAGGGGCGCGGCTTCCCGCCAAACCGGCCTGGCGGAGAACGGCCGCGCCGATGCCGGCATCAGCGCGGCGTATTGGTGGGGATATACCGCCGTGGGAGTGTTGTTCACCCACAGCCTGTTGGAATATCCGTTGTGGTACGCCTACTTCATCGCCATCTTCGCCTTTTTGCTGGGCATGCTGGATGAGACACATTACCGCTTGGAAATGCGCAGAGTCGGACGGCTGTCGCTGCTGCTGATTTTGTTGCTGGGCCTGGTAACGATGCTGCAAGTGCAAATAGGCTATCGCGAATTAAAATCGACCTTGGCGATACAGCCGGTATCGGGCAATACAGCGGTTGCCGCGCAGCGTACCATCGACGGCTTGGAGGGGCTGCGCGGGAGTTTGTTGCTGGTGCCCTACGTGAACCTTTATAGCAGCCGGTTCATCGAACTCGGCCCCCAGCACAGCAAAGAGAAGATCGCCTTTAACGATGGCGTGATGCACTTTATCCCCACGCCGGAGGTGGTATACCAGCAAGCCTTTTTATTGGCGCAAGACGGACAGCTCGAGGCGGCCAAGAAATTGTTCGAACAGGCGATATGGTCTTACCCGAACAATGGCAATGCGCATCGCTTGTTGTTGGCCCTGGTCGAGAAAGATCCCGCACATTTTTCCGCTCTGCTAGAATTCGCCACCCAAAAAGAACAGGAGCATGCCCGTGCAGTTCGTAACAAGTAACATCTTTCCGATCTCCATCGCCTTCTTCAGCGGGCTGATGCTGCTATGGTCGATCTTCGGCAATCGCTTTCGCGGTGTCAAAGAAGTGAAGCCGACGGAGGCTTTGCAACTCATCAACCACAAGAATGCCTTCGTGCTGGATGTGCGCGAAGTCAGTGAATACAACGGCGGGCACGTGCTGAACTCGACACTGATCCCGCTGGGCACGCTTAAAGCCCGGCTGGACGAACTGGAAAAATACCGCGACCGGCCCATGGTGGTGGTGTGCCGCAGCGGTAGCCGTTCCGGCACGGCCTGCGCGATACTCGCCAAACACGGGTATGCGCAGGCATACAACCTGGCGGGCGGCGTGCTGGCCTGGCAGCGCAATAACCTGCCTCTGGAAAAATAGCCATGGCAAAAGTCTTGATGTACAGCACGGCGGTCTGCCCCTACTGCATCCGCGCCGAGCAGTTGCTGCACCGCAAGGGCGTGACCGAGATCGAGAAGATACGCGTCGATCTGCAGCCCGAATTGCGCGTGGCGATGATGGAAAGAACCGGGCGACGCACCGTGCCGCAAATTTATATCAACGATCAGTATGTCGGCGGGTACGACGATCTGGCCGCGCTGGATCACGCCGGCAAGCTGGATCCCCTGCTGGCCAAATAGGAGAGCAACATGAACGATGCCGTCAACCCCCAGCCCATTTTCAGCATGGACAAGATCTATGTGAAAGACATTTCGCTGGAAGTGCCCCATGCGCCGCAAATCTTTCTGGAGCGCGAAAGCCCGCAGATCGACGTGCAGTTGCACAGCCAGGCGACCGCTATCGAGGCGGGTGTGTATGAAGTTGCCGTGACTACGACCGTGACGGCCAGGCTGGCCGACAAGGTGATGTTTTTGATCGAAGCCAAGCAGGCGGGCATCTTTCAGGTGCGCAATGTGCCCAACGAGGAGCTGGAGCCGATACTGGCGGTGATGTGCCCGAATATTCTGTTCCCGTACTTGCGCGAAGTGGTCTCGGATGTTTCGGTGCGCGGCGGTTTTGCCCCGGTCATGCTTAACCCGGTCAATTTCGAAGTGCTATACCAGCAGCAACGGCAGCAACTGGAGCAAGTCACCTCGGCAACCACCCACTGATGTCATCCCGCCTGCACCTGCTGCTGACCGCTATCGCCGCTTGCTGCTTGGCGGGAGGCGCGGCTCAGGCTGTGGAATACATGTCGGTCTCCGCCAATCACGCGATCTTGTATGACGCGCCATCGTTGCACGCGAAAAAACTGTTCGTGGTGAATCGCTACATGCCGTTTGAAACCGTGGTGAGCCTGGATTCCTGGGTGAAGGTGAGAGATCGCACGGGCGCGTTGTATTGGGTCGAAAAATCCGCGCTGTCTTTCAAGCGCTACGTGTATGCGGTGCTACCGGTCGTGGAGGTGCGCAAAGACCCGGACGCTTCCTCGCCCGCCATCCTGCGAGTGCGCCAGCATGTGGCCCTGGAATTGATCGAGGCGACCGGCACGGGCTGGTTGAAAGTTCGCCATCAGGACGGCGAACTGGGCTACGTCAAGCACAGCGACGTGTGGGGCGACTAACGTGAAAATTGCCACGTGAACATCACCGTAATCGGCGCGGGTGCCTGGGGAACGGCTCTTGCCATCAATTTGTCGGCGCAGCATCGCGTCACGCTATGGGGGCGCAACGCCGACCAGGTCGGCGTGATGCAAAAGAAGCGTGTCAACCGCCTCTATCTCCCCGATATCCTACTGCCTGATGATTTGCAGCTCAGCTGCGATCTTCCCGCCGCGCTGGTTGGTGCGGAGCTGCTGATCCTGGCCGTGCCCGTCGCCGCGTTGCGCGAGACCCTGATGTTGCTCGCATCCGGCCCGCAACCGTTCGCGGTGGTCTGGTTATGCAAGGGCTTCGAAGCGGGAACCGGGATGTTGCCGCATCAGGTGGCGGCGGATGTGCTGCCTGCAGCGTTTTCGCGCGGGGTGCTGTCCGGCCCCAGCTTCGCGCAAGAAGTGGCGCGCGGATTGCCGACCGCATTGACTCTCGCCTCCGAGGACGAGGCGTTCGCCCGCGCCACGGCGCAGGCCTTGCACCACGCCTGTTTGCGTGTGTATGCCAGCACGGACGTGGTCGGTGTGGGCGTGGGTGGCGCGGTCAAAAATGTGCTGGCCATCGCGGCGGGTATCTGCGACGGCATGGGCCTGGGCTATAACGCCCGTGCCGCCTTGATCACACGCGGTCTGGTCGAGATCGCCCGGCTGGGCGTAAAAATGGGCGGGCGGGCGGAGACGCTGGGGGGCTTGTCC
>JABEVF010000148.1 GCA_013043965.1 Gallionella sp.
AAACAAAGCGAGCCGATGAAAACAACGAAAAAATGACCTGCGTAGCGTCAATGCTTCACGTTGACTTCACTGCACGGGGAGTTTTGCAAGAGGCTCTAAAAGAAATAGTGAAACAGGTACGGAATTTGTTGTCCTGCGATTGGCAGATATTACTGAGCAAAAAATATCGCTTAGTAACCTACGGAAAATATTGCTCACTGATAATGAGATCAATAATTACAGGTTGCTAAAAAATGACCTAATTTGCATTCGCGTGAACGGAAGCGCAGATTTAGTGGGAAGAATTGTTTCAATAAATGAAGATATGGAAATTGCTTATTGCGATCACTTTATTCGTTTCAAATTATTTAACAACATTGTCTCGCCTAGCTATGTGCAACATTTCTTTAACACACATGGTGTCAGGCGATATGTTGAACTAAATAAGGTTTCAAGTGCAGGTCAGAATACTGTTAATCAGGAGATGCTGAGCACAGCTAAGGTTGCTATTTGCTGCTTAGAAGAACAAAAAGCGATTGTGGGGCTCTTGGAAGAAAAACTTTCCGAAGTTGACCAACTCGAACAAACCATTGCCACCTCCTTGCAACAAGCTGAAGCCCTGCGCCAGTCCATCCTGAAAAAAGCCTTCTCCGGCCAGCTCGTCGCACAGGACACCAACGACGAGCCTGCATCCGTTTTACTAGAACGCATCAAGGCGGAAAGAGACGCGCAGTCGGTCACGGCAAAATCGCGCAAGCTGCAAAAGGTTCAGCTCAAGCCTGCTCCGGTAAAAACGAATGTGATTCCTTTCCCCGTCAAGCTCGCCAACATTTCCACCACGGATTTGCACGCGGGCATCCTGGCTCGGGCGTATCAGCACCATGAGTACACACCGAAGTACTTGGCGTATTTCGGCCATGTAAAGGCAGAAAAAATTGCGCACTTGGTTGAGGCGCACTTGGGTATTGATCTGGGGCGCGAGCCGATTAAAGCGGCGGCAGGCCCGAACGATTATCCGCATCTAAAGAAAATCGAATCCCGTGCGCAGAAGGCGAATTGGTTTAATGTGCGCCAAAAGAAAGACGGCGGAGCCTATGTATTCACCAAGGGACGTAGCTTCGATGCCTTGCTGTTCAAAACTAAACTCGCGCTTGGCGATCACGCTGCTGCGGTTGATGAGTTGATGAGTCTTTTGTTGCCCTTGAATACCAGACAGGCGGAAATTGTGGCGACACTTTATGCAGCTTGGAATAACCTGTTGTTGCATGGTGGTTCGCCCAGCGATGAAGAGATTGTTTATGAAGCTCGGGAGAGTTGGCACGCATCCAAACTTGGGATTGAGCGGGAGAAGTTTTTTAGGGGCTTGGAGTGGATGCGCCAAAAGGGGCTGGTTCCCGCTGGTAATGGACGGCATGTGGGAAAGAAAAAGTGATGCGCCGGATTGACGACAGAACGTTCGTTCTCTATGATGTGTTGGTCTTTTTCCTTCCATGAACGAGGGGTCCTGACCATGCAACCCCAGCCAGCCATTTTTGAAGAGCACGAAATCCGCCGCGTGTATGACGAGGCCACGGAAACCTGGTGGTTTTCGGTGGTGGACATCGTGCAGGTGTTGACGCAACAGCCCGATTACCAGACTGCACGCAAATACTGGAACAAGCTGAAAGAGCGGCTGGGCAGGGAAGGCAGTCAACTGGTGACAAATTGTCACCAGTTGAAAATGATCGCAGAGGACGGCAAGCAGCGCCTCACTGATGTTGCTACCGCCGAAACCTTGTTGCGGCTGGTGCAGTCCGTGCCCAGTCCCAAGGCCGAGCCGATCAAGCTGTGGCTGGCGAAGGTGGGCTATGAGCGGATGCAGGAGATGGCCGACCCGGCCCGTTCGCTAGATCGCGCACGCGAGACATGGCAGAAGCACGGGCGCAGCGAGAAGTGGATACAGCAGCGCATGACCGGGCAGGAGACGCGCAACAAGCTGACCGATTACTGGAAAGAGCACGACATCAAGGAGGGCGAGGAATACGCGATCCTGACCAACATCATCCATCAGGAGTGGGCCGAGGTGGATGTGAAGGCGCACAAGGCAATGAAGGGCTTGAAGTCGCAAAACCTGCGCGACCACATGAGCGAGGCGGAGCTGATTTTTACCGCGCTTGCGGAGCTTTCCACGCGCCAGATCGCCGAAAGCGTGGATGCTACGGGCATGAACGAGAATGAGGCTGCTGCGAAAACCGGCGGTGGCATTGCGAAGAAGGCGCGGCTTGAACTGGAAGGCAAGACGGGCAAGCGGGTGGTTTCGCCGGAAAACTATTTACCTCCGGCAAAGAAAAAACTGGTGCAGAAAAAGAAGGGGTAATAGCAGTGTGGCTCCAGATAAATCCGTTCGCCCTGAGCCTGTCGAAGGGCAGATTTGTAATGATGCGCATTGCCTTCCGCTCATGGTTCGACAAGCTCACCACGAACGGAGGGCTTATCCACGGTTCACCTATCAAATTGGGCAGCAAGCTGCTGCCCAATTTATGCGAACCCGTCATGCCGGACTCGATCCGGCATCCAGTGGGTTAATAGAAATGGATGCCCGCCTGCGCGGGCATGACGAAATCGGAATTAACTTTGAGGTTTAAGCATGAACGCAACCGCATCCATCGTTTCCAAAGTCTGGAGTTTCTGCACCACGTTGCGCGATGACGGGGTGAGCTATGGCGACTATCTGGAGCAGCTCACTTACCTGATCTTCCTAAAAATGGCGGACGAATACAGCCAGCCGCCGTATAACCGCAAGGTGGGCATTCCCGCCGAATACAACTGGCAGAGCCTTAGGACTAAGCGCGGTGCGGAGCTGGAGGTGCATTACGTGAAGCTGTTGCTCGAACTGGGCAACAAGCCGGGAATGCTGGGGACGATTTTCACCAAGGCGCAGAACAAGATTCAGGACCCGGCCAAGCTGTATCGTTTGATCGACATGGTGAACGAGACGAGCTGGGTGACGATGGGCGCGGATGTAAAGGGTGACATCTACGAGGGCTTGCTGGAACGCAACGCGGAAGACACCAAGTCCGGTGCGGGGCAGTACTTTACGCCGCGCGCCCTGATCCGCGCGATGGTGGAATGTGTGCGGCCTGAACCTAACAAGACCATCGCCGACCCGGCCTGCGGCACGGGCGGATTCTTTCTGGCGGCCTATGATTTTCTGGTGGCGACGCATCAGATGGACAAGAAGCAGAAAGCCTTTCTCAAGCACGAAACTTTCAACGGCAATGAGATCGTGGCAGGCACGCGCCGCCTGGCCTTGATGAATATGTTCCTGCACAATATCGGCGAGATCGACGGCGAGAGTATGGTGTCACCGAACGACGCGCTGGTGGCCGATAGCGGCAAACGCTACGACTACGTGCTGGCGAATCCGCCGTTCGGCAAGAAGAGCTCGATGAGTTTTACCAACGATGAAGGCGAGCAGGAGAAGGACGACCTGACCTATAACCGCCAGGATTTTTGGGCGACCACTTCCAACAAGCAGCTCAATTTCGTGCAACACATCCGCACCATGCTGAAAACCACCGGACGCGCGGCGGTGGTGGTGCCGGACAATGTGCTGTTCGAGGGCGGCGCGGGCGAAACCGTGCGCAAGAAGCTGCTGGAAACCACCGAGCTGCACACCATCCTGCGCTTGCCCACCGGCATCTTCTACGCCAACGGCGTGAAGGCGAATGTGCTGTTCTTCGACAACCGCGCAGCCAGCAAGGAGCCTTGGACCAAGGAGGTGTGGTACTACGATTACCGCACCAACATCCACCACACCTTGAAAAAGAAACCGCTGCGCTTTGAGGATTTGCAGGAATTCATCGCCTGCTACAACCCGCTGAATCGCCACGAGCGCAAGGAAAGCTGGGACGAGGCTACGAGCCCGGAAGGCCGCTGGCGCAAATTCACTTACGAGCAAATCATCGCGCGCGACAAGACCAGCCTGGATACTTTCTGGCTCAAGGACAAGAGCTTGGCCGACTTGGATAGCCTGCCGGAGCCGGATGTGCTGGCGTTGGAAATAATCGACAACCTGGAAGCGGGATTGGGGAGCTTTAGGGCAATCGCGGAATCGATATAATTCGCAAATGGAAATAGTAATCTGTTAGTCCATCCTGCTGCAATGTCCGCTTCCAGATTTATAAAACAGTCGCTTTTGACCCGCTGATTGTGATGACCGAGCCCCACAGTACTTCCGAGCATTGTTTCGTCCGGTATTTCAGCAACAAGATTTTGAAGCCGAAGAGCGCTCAAGCATTAGATGTGGGGGTGTATCTTTTTTAGTTCACGATCTTTGGCGGGGAAACCCGTGATCCCTTGCAAATATTTCTCGCCGAGCAGCTTGCTCTCCACATGCAGGAATTCGAGGAAAGCCTGCGCGACCACCGACAATTGTTTGTTCTTGGGGTGAGCCAGATACCAGTGGCGGCGGATCGGGAAGCCATCGACATCGAGTATGGCCAGATCGTCGATGCTGCGCTCCAGCGCGAGGGTGTGCGCCGATAGCACGGCAATACCCAGCCCGCCAGCTACTGCCTGTTTGATCGCCTCATTGCTACCCAATTCCATTCTGACCTTGAGTGTCAAGCCGCGCTCGCTGAAAAATTGCTCGGTGGCGAGGCGGGTGCCAGAGCCCGGCTCTCGCATCAGGAACGCTTCCTCCACTAGGCGTTGCGGAGGGATATTCCTTTTTGCTGCCAGCGGATGGGTGCGCGCAGCCAGCACCACCAGCGGATTCTCCAGGAAAGGTTGCAATTCGATGTCCATATGTTCTGGCGGTTGGCCGAGCACGTACAGATCGTCCTGGTTGTCGGCGATGCGCTGCAGAACCCGCTCGCGGTTGGTCACCTTGAGTGAGACGTCAATGCCGGGATAACGTTGGCAGAAAAGTCCGAGCAGGCGCGGAACGAAATATTTGGCAGTGCTGATGATGGCCAGGCTCAAATTCCCCGCTTTGACCCCCTGCATATCAGACACCAGCATTTCAAAGCGGGAGAGGCCATCGAAAATATCGCGGCAGACCTTGAGCAGCTCACTCCCGGTGTCCGTCAGGTATACACGCTTGCCGATTTGTTCCAGCAGGGGTTGGCCCACAATGTCAGCCAGCTGTTTCAGCTGTATCGATACCGTTGGCTGTGTCAGGTATAACTCCTCGGCGGCGCGGGTGTAGCTCAGATTGCGCGCCACGGCCTCAAATACTTTTAGCTGGCGCAAAGTTGCATTTTTCATCATGGTTGCGTACTCGGAAAATCATAGACTACAGTCTATCGTTAGCATCTAAAAATACAATTATTATTTATAGCTATCCTTCTTTATAGTGTCAACACGCTCAACTGAGCCACGGGTCTTTCTAGGTGAAAGGCGAACTGTTTCAAACATTGCAAGGAGAATTTCGATGGCAGTCAAATCATATAACGCAGGTGTTAAGGAATACAGACAGACGTATTGGGAGCCTGAATACAAGGTTCAGGATACCGATATTCTGGCCTGTTTTAAAATCACCCCTCAAGCGGGTGTGTCACGTGAAGAAATCGCAGCAGCAGTTGCAGCCGAATCTTCAACCGGCACTTGGACTACAGTTTGGACAGATTTACTGACGGACCTGGATCACTACAAAGGCCGCGCCTATCGCATCGAAGACGTTCCCGGCGATGATACTTGCTTTTACGCATTCGTAGCATACCCAATCGACCTGTTCGAAGAAGGTTCCGTGGTTAACGTGTTCACCTCATTAGTGGGTAACGTATTCGGCTTCAAGGCGCTGCGCGCTTTGCGTCTGGAAGACGTGCGTTTTCCTATCGCCTACGTAAAAACTTGTGGTGGCCCACCACAAGGTATTCAGATGGAACGCGACATTCTGAACAAGTATGGCCGTCCATTGCTGGGTTGCACGATCAAGCCCAAGCTGGGTCTGTCTGCAAAGAACTACGGCCGCGCTGTTTACGAATGTTTGCGCGGTGGTCTGGATCTGACCAAGGACGACGAGAACATCAACAGCCAACCATTCATGCGCTGGCGTGCCCGTTTTGACTTCGTGCAGGAAGCGACACTGAAGGCTGAACGTGAAACCGGCGAGCGTAAGGGTCACTACCTGAACGTGACTGCACCAACACCTGAAGAAATGTACAAGCGTGCTGAATACGCAAAAGAAATCGGCGCGCCTATCATCATGCATGACTACCTGACTGGCGGTTTCTGCGCTAACACAGGTCTGGCTAACTGGTGTCGTGACAACGGCATGCTGTTGCACATTCACCGCGCGATGCACGGTGTTATCGATCGCAATCCGCACCATGGTATTCACTTCCGGGTCCTGGCCAAGGCGCTGCGCCTGTCCGGCGGTGACCACCTGCACTCCGGTACCGTTGTAGGCAAGCTTGAAGGCGATCGCGCACCGACATTGGGTTTTGTTGACTTGATGCGCGACAGCTTCATCAAGGAAGATCGCGCTCGCGGCATCTTCTTTGACCAGGACTGGGGTTCCATGCCGGGCGTGTTCCCGGTTGCATCCGGTGGTATTCACGTTTGGCACATGCCAGCGCTGGTTAACATCTTCGGCGACGATGCCTGCCTGCAGTTTGGCGGCGGCACACTGGGTCACCCATGGGGTAACGCAGCGGGTGCAGCAGCCAACCGCGTGGCACTGGAAGCTTGCGTGGAAGCACGTAACTCGGGCCGTGAACTGGAAAAAGAAGGCAAGGACATTCTGACCAAGGCAGCGGCCAGCAGCCCGGAACTGAAAATCGCGATGGAGACCTGGAAAGAAATCAAGTTCGAATTCGATACAGTGGACAAGCTGGACGTAGCCCACAAATAAGCCGGTAGTTTGTAGCCCGTAGCGGGCAGCTTTGATAAGCATATGCTGCGGGTGCTGCAACCAGCCACAAGCAATCAGCTATTAACTAAAGGAAATTAAAATGAGTGAAATGCAAGATTACAAATCACGCGTCAGTGATCCAGCAAGCCGTAAATTCGAAACTTTTTCTTACCTGCCACAGATGACTACCGAGCAGATCAGAAAACAAATTGAATACATCGTGAAAAAAGGCTGGAACCCGGGTCTGGAGCACACAGAGCCTGAGCATCTGATGGACAACTATTGGTACATGTGGAAGCTGCCGATGTTCGGCGAAACCGATGTTGATGTGGTGTTGAAGGAAGCTGAAGCGTGTCGCAAAGCTAACCCTAACAACCACATTCGTCTGCTTGCTTATGATAACTACAAGCAGTCCCAAGGTACGAACATGGTAATTTTCCGCGGCAAGACAGTTTAATCGAGCACGGGTAGCCCTATGAAATCCCCGTTGCCGCAAGGTGTCGGGGATTTTTTTCTGGAATGTCAATTAATTGGGGGATCGATATGAGCGATATGATCAAGCAGTACAGAATTGAAAAGGAACCTTACTACCACGCAGTTGCAGACGAAATTGAGCTTTACGAGGCAGCTTATTCGGTACGCATGCCGATGATGCTGAAAGGCCCGACCGGTTGCGGAAAGACCCGCTTTGTTGAATACATGGCATGGAAACTGGGCAAGTCGTTGATCACTGTTGCATGTAATGAAGACATGACCGCCTCCGACCTGGTGGGACGTTTTTTGTTGGACGCGCAGGGTACGCGCTGGCAGGACGGCCCCTTGGCTATCGCCGCACGACAAGGTGCAATCTGTTATCTGGACGAGGTGGTTGAAGCACGTCAGGACACCACGGTAGTCATACATCCGTTGACCGATAATCGCCGCGTATTGCCATTGGAAAAAAAGGGCGAGTTGATTAACGCGCACCCGGATTTTCAATTGGTGATTTCCTACAATCCAGGCTATCAAAGCCTGATGAAGGATTTAAAGCAATCAACCAAGCAGCGTTTTGGCGCGCTTGATTTCAATTATCCGGCACATGATGTCGAAACCGAAATCGTATCGCATGAGAGCAAAATCAGCGCGGAGATTGCCAGCAAACTGGTGTCTATCGCCGAGCGCGCCCGCAATCTGAAAGGGCACGGCCTGGACGAGGGAATCTCCACGCGCATGCTGATTTACGCGGGCAACCTGATTGCCAAAGGTGTGGAAGCTAAAGCGGCTTGCCGCGTAGCACTGGTGAGACCGATTACGGATGATCCCGATATGCGTGATGCGCTGGATGCCGCAGTGACGACGTTCTTTTGATCACGGCATCCCCTACATTCCTGCCCGCATCACTCGGACACTTTCTGGAAAATTATTATGACGCTTTCTCTGGAACACCATACCGAATTACTTGAAGAATTGGGTGCGCATGCCAGCGAGATCCTGCAATCTTCCTGGTATGAGGCTGCGCGGGTGTTTAGTCCGCAAGGTCTGGAAAACTATGTACAGGGCGCTCGGTCACTGAAGAGTTTGGGGCGTGGCACTGAATTAGTCATTACCTTCATCGAAAGTGCGCCCAGCATCGCCAAAGAGATAGGTGAGGATTCGGTGGTGGATTTGCTCGACACCGTGATGGCACTGGCTTCAAAAACCAGCGGGGCAGTGCTGGGCGCGATCATTGCTTCTGCACCCACAGCCGCTAAACGATTGGGTGATGCAACGCTGTTTGGCAGCTATTTGCAGTTGATAAACACCCTGCTCAATCAGGTGCCGCGCGGTTTGCGCCCGATGCTGGAAAATCTGGAGATACTGCTGGGACAGCTGACCCTGGGAGGGCTGCGGCGCTGGGCTACCTGGGGGGCACATGCACACAAAACAAACTTTGAAGAGCAGATAAGCTACTTTGGCCTGAAGTCCAAAGAATCGCTGGCAATGCTGCAGAAGGAACGCAAAGGCACGCTGTTTATCGATGTACAGCGACGTATCAATATGTATTTGCGCGCGTTGTGGGCGCGTGATTTTTTTATGCGCCCCACCAGTGGTGACTTTGAATCGCGTGAAGGTTACAAGCCTTTCATCGAAGACTACTTCCTGCATTTGCCGGATGCCTTTGATGATTATGAAGGAGTGCCGGGTCTGGAGTTGTACCGGGCCACGGCGGCCCATTGCGCGGCACATCTGGTTTATACCACGGTGCCGATTTCTGCTGAAACACTCAACCCCTTGCAGATGGCGGTCATCGGTGTGATTGAGGACGCGCGCGTAGAGACGCTGTCGATACGCGCATTCCCTGGTCTCAAAAATGTTTGGGCCAGGCTGCATACGGTACAGGCCGGCCAGTCGAACACGGTGGGCGATTATCTGAACCGTTTGGCGCGCGCTTTGCTGGATAGTGAGTACAGGGATGATGACCCATGGATCGCCCAGGGGCGCACCTTGTTCGCCCAGGCCGCCGATCGCATCACCGACAACACGATTTCCTGGGAAATCGGTGTGGCACTGGCGCATGGTCTGATGGAAAAGCGTATCGGTTTTAATCCGCGCACGGATGTGCTGACTGCGCCCTACCGCGATGACAACCGCTATTTTTGGGAGTTCGAGGAATTCGATTTCAACAAATCCCAATCGGCAGGCTTTGAGACGGTCAAGCAAGTGCGCAAGAACGTATCGGTAATGGAATTCGTCAATGAAATAGACTGCGAAACTGCTGGTGATGACGCGCAAGAAATCTGGGTCATGTCGGAAGAGTTTTTCCCGTACGAAGACAATGGCGTCAGCTATAACGAGTCGGAAGGCAGGGCACCTGTTTCAGAACCTTACCATTACGCGGAATGGGATTATCAGATCCAGCTCGAACGTCCGGCTTGGGCTACGGTTATGGAAAAACGTCCCAAGGCCGGCGACTTGCAGGTGATCGATCAGATCACTGCAGACAACAAGCAGATTGCATCACGGCTGAAATTTTTGCTGGATGCGATGCAACCCCAGGGTGTGCAGCGCATCCGAAAACTTGAAGATGGGGATGAGATCGACATCAATGCTGCGATCAGCAGCATGATCGATTTCCGCATGGGTCTGCAACCCGACCCGCGCATCATGATGCGCTCGGTGCGCAAGGTGCGCGATATTTCGGTGATGGTGTTGCTGGATCTGTCCGAGTCGACCAACGAAAAAGTGTTGGGGCAGGATCAATCCGTTCTGGACCTGACGCGCCAGGCTTGTGTGCTGCTGTCCGATGCGATCAACAAGATCGGCGACCCGTTCGCGATCCATGGTTTCTGTTCAGATGGCCGGCACGACGTGGAATACTACCGCTTCAAGGATTTCGAACAACCGTACAACGAATTGCCAAAGTCAAGACTGGCCGGCATGACAGGGCAGCTGTCTACCCGCATGGGTGCGGCGATCCGGCATGCCACGCATTATCTGAATAGCCAGCGAACCAGCAAGAAACTCTTGATGGTGATTACGGATGGTGAGCCGGCAGACATAGATGTGCGTGATCCGCAGTACCTGCGTTACGATGCCAAGAAGTCGGTGGAAGACGCGGCCAGAAATGGTATCTCGACTTTCTGCATGACGCTGGACCCGCGCGCCGATCAGTATGTTTCGCGAATTTTTGGCGCTAAAAACTATATGGTGGTTGAACAGATTGCTCGCTTACCGGAGAAACTACCCCTACTCTACGCTGGACTGACGAGGTAAAAAATGACACTACGCTATGCTGGTTTAAAAAATGATGAGAATTATGGCATGACCCATTTCGGCCAAATGGTGAAAGATGCTTGGGTATTCGGTCTGATACCTGACACCGAAGACTGTACAGACTGGGATAACGGGCAGATGCAAGTGTTGTACGAGCGCATCGGTGAACATTGGGAGCAGTATGCAAACTTGCCCAGCCGTTTGCCGGTTGAATTGCGCGAGCGCCACGCAAAAATTTATCAGGATGCCATTGCGCATGCTAAAGCGAGCGGGTGGAATCCCGAGCTGGGAGATGATGATTAACTGCTGAGCGGGCTGCGGTCAAACTTGATGATGCGAGCTGCGATCGAGGGAGTATCTCTTGCGGCCAGCGCTCGGAGTGCCGGCGGGAATTCGCACAGCAGACGTTTCATGGTCTCGTTGGCATCCGGGTTGTAATACACGGCTTCGTAAGGAACCGGTTCGGTCAGCGCAGTGCGCTGTTGCGGACGGAAATTTTGCCAGGCGATGTCGACCCAGCTTTTGTGTTCGGCGTTCAGAAAAATAATTTCTTCGCGATCTATCACCGCGAGGTATTGCATCCTGCGAATCGGCACAAACACTACCCCTTCCTTGCTGTGTTCCAGCAGCAAATACGCGGTGTTATAGACCGCAGCGGGAAGTTGGCGTAGCGCGCGCTGCAATTCGATATCGCGGTAGCAGGTGATTTCCATGAACATATTTTACGAGAATCGACATGAAGGATGCACTTTTTCGATCCAGTATCACCAGTCTGCCCTTGCTCAGCCGTGGCAAGGTGCGCGATATATACGAAGTAGATGAGGGGCATCTGCTGATTGTCACCACGGACCGACTCTCTGCTTTTGATATCGTCCTCCCCACTCCTATCCCCGGCAAGGGCCGGGTGTTGACAGCTATCTCCAATTTTTGGTTCGACCGACTCAGGCATGTTATCCCCAACCATGCCACCGGCATTGCTCCCGAATCTGTGGTCATTGAAAGCGAACGGGAGCAGGTCGCCGACCGTGCCATCGTGGTGAAGAAGCTCAAGCCCTTGCCGATTGAAGCCATCGTGCGCGGCTACCTGGCCGGTTCCGGCTGGAAGGCATACCAGCAGGGGCACAGCGTGTGCGGCATTCCGCTGCCTGAAGGTCTGCGTGAAGCCGATAAATTGCCCGTGCCGCTGTTCACCCCCTCTACCAAAGCCGAAACAGGTGCCCACGATGAGAATATTAGCTACGAGCAGACCGAACAACTGCTCGGCAAAAAACTCGCCGCACAAGTGCGCGACGTATGCATCGCGCTCTATCAGGAGGCGGCCGAATACGCTGCAAGTAAAGGCATTATCGTAGCCGACACCAAATTCGAATTCGGTCTTGACGAGGCCGGACAGCTGTATCTGATAGACGAAGCGCTAACCCCCGACTCCTCACGCTTCTGGCCCGCCGATCAATACCGGCCTGGCACTAACCCGCCTAGTTTCGACAAACAATACGTTCGCGACTGGCTGGAGGCAAGCGGTTGGAACAAGCAAACCCCAGGCCCGCAATTGCCTCCGGAGGTTGCGGCCCAAACTGGCGAAAAATATCGCGAAGCTTTGAAGCAACTGACAGGGAGCCATGTCGAAAAACTGATTAGTGGTTACAAGCGCTTCCATCACCACAATTATGAAAAGAATCATGCGCTGTTCCAGCGTCTAGCCAAACTTGGGCAATCTCCCAAGACGCTTGTTGTGGGGTGCTGCGATTCTAGGGTTGATCCTGCGGTCGTGACCGACTGCGATCCCGGCGATCTATTTATCATCCGCAATGTGGCTAATCTGGTTCCGCCGTTCGAAACCAGCGGCGATTATCACGGCACCAGTGCTGCCCTGGAATTCGGGGTGTGTCACCTTGAAGTGGAAAACATCATCGTGCTGGGTCATGCCCAATGCGGTGGTATTCATGAATTGCTGAGCCAGAGCCCTGTTACCGAACCGCAGAAAGGGTTTATTTCTGGCTGGATGAAAGCCGCCAGCGTCGCGCGCAACCGTGTGTTATCCAAAATGCAAGGAGAGTCCATGGATAAGCTGGCGAGAGCCTGCGAGCAGGAGGCCATTCTGGTTTCCCTGGACAATTTGCTGACTTTCCCTTGGATTTTGGAGCGTGTTGCGCAAAGAAAACTTGCGTTGCATGGCTGGTATTTTGATATGCAGTGCGGGGAGTTGCTGCATTACAACTCCATCTCCAAACGCTTCGAATCGCTGCTGAAAAATTGATCGAACGAAAGACATGTAAGCTTATATAAGGAGACGTTAGTATGCCGAAACAACATGATGAAAAGAAGCCGGATTCAACTTTGACGGGCAGAGTGCTGGTCGGGATTCTCACCGGCAGCCCCAATGATCTACCCACCGTGGTCAAGGTGCGCGATACCCTGAGCGAGCTGGGCATCACTAGCGAAATCGTGGTGGCATCGGCGCATCGCACTCCAGATAAGGTGTTCGCATATATCGAGCGTGCCCACAAGGAAGATGTGAAAGTGCTGATTGGCTGTGCCGGCGTAGCAGCCCATTTGGCCGGTGTTATCGCGGGCCATACCCGGCTGCCGGTGATCGGTCTGCCGCTATCGGGTGGCATCATGTCAGGCCTTGACGCGCTGCTTTCTACCGTTCAGATGCCACCTGGCGTACCTGTTGCGACGGTGGCGGTGGATGGTGCCAAGAATGCCGCCATGCTGGCGGCGCGGATACTGGCCCTGCAATTCCCGGAAATCAACGATGCCTTGGACATCGCGGCGAAAAAGGAACGCGCACGCTACGATCTCGCGGCGGATGAGGCACTGGCAAAACTTACTGCGCAATAAGGTAACTTCCGATGCCACTCGTTCATTTGTCCGACATGATCAATCACGCCTACCGCCATCACTATGCGGTTGGCGCATTTGGCGTGGCCAACCTGCAGTTTCTGGAAGGCATCATGCAGGCAGCAGAGAGTTGCCGCTCACCTGTGGTGCTTAATTTGATCGAGTCTCATTTCGAGGGTTATAACTTCGATATTTTGATGCCTGCTGTCACTGCGGCGGCGCGACAAGCCACCGTTCCGGTAGCGATTAATTTCGACCACGGTACGAGCTTGGCCGCTGCTGAGCGCGCCATCCGCGCGGGTTGCAACGGGGTAATGGTGGATACTTCGGCACTACGGTTCTCAGAAAATCTGTGGCAAACACGTGACATCGTTACGATGGCTCATGCGTGTGGTGTCACGGTAGAGGGCGAGCTGGGTTATGTACCGGGTGTCGAAGGGGATAATGCCAAAAACCATCCGGGCGAGCTTGCCTATACTTCTGCCGCCGAGGCCGTGGGATACGTTGAGCGTACCGGTGTGGATTGCCTCGCGGTGTCGATAGGTACGGTGCATGGCCGGATGAAGGGGGCGCCAAAACTTGATTACGCCCGATTGGCGAAGATCAAAGATGCGCTCACGGTCCCTCTGGCGATACATGGAGGCTCTGGGCTGTCCCCAGACCAATTCAGGAAGCTAATCGCGAATGGGGTGGCCAAGATCAATTACTCCACGGCCCTTGCCGATGCTGCTAACCGCAGCATCAGGGAAAATATCACGGCAGATCGGAAGGGTGTTCATAATTCGCTGCTCGCCGGTGTACGGGGTGCGGTGCGGGGGGAGGCCGAAAGCTGCCTGCGCATATGGGGGTGCGGCGGGAGGGCGGCAGAAGTGTTGGCACAATGCCGCCCCTGGCAGGAGGCGCAACATTTAGTGCTCTACAACGTCCAGTCGGCGTTGTCGGAGAGCGAGGCTGCCGCAATTATGCGTGAAGCAAAAATATCCCTTGAAGCCACCCCTGGTGTGCGCAACATCCATACAGGTCAAACCATTCAAGCAGACGGGAAGTACCGCTTCAGTCTGTTGGTTAACTTCGTGAGCCAGTCAGCTTTGCTTGCCTATCACAATCAATCTGCGCAGCTAGGCTTTCCCAACAAGGCCTTCTGGTCGCTCGTGGACGAACATGTTACCTTAGACATCAGGGAGAGTTAACGCCCGCAAGGCAGTGGTGGCTTGTCCGAGCGTATGGAACTTGTCACCGGCTTGAGGTATCGGGGTAAATTGTAATCATCCGCGCCGGTGCGAAAGGAAGCCAGTTTACCCAATCAGGGTGGTTTTGGCCGAGAATGACCTCGGGTCTAAATCGTCGGCATGCGCTCCTGGGCCCATGTCTAGGCATGCCAAAAGGAATTACTGAATATTGTAAACAGTCACGTATAAGGTAATTATGAATCGGAAGATGCTTGGAGTCTTGTTGGTTTTGTTAGGGTTCCCAGTGTTGAGCCATGGCGATGAAACACCGCAACAAGTTAAACCAATGGAGGGGAATATGGTGCCTCCGTTGGCTTTGCTTTCTTCAGAACAACCGAACAGGCTGGGCTGCACCAAGGATAGTTATGAGCCTTCATGCTTCCTCGATTTTACCCTGTCGATGCGTTACCCCCTGTTCTACGATGCGATGCAGCAAGGGCATAAGTTCAATATGCTGCCCTTTTTTTCCTTTACCGGGCGCATGGCGCAGTACAGCGGGTCGGTGCGTCATTCCTCGCCAGTTGTGACCAAGGACTTCAACCCCATGCTGTATTTTCGCTTTTACACCGCCAATTCTTCGGGACAGTTACTCGGAACGACGGACAGCAAGCAGGACTATTACGATCTGGGATACGCTCACGAATCGGACGGGCAGTATGTCGATTCTGTCGCGCTGTTCAACAGCACTGCGGCAAGTGTCGGCGGAGCAAATATTGCTCAGGACTATATCAGCCGGGGCTGGGATTATTTGAATTACAGGCGGCATCTGCATTTTGACGCGCTGGGTTACAATTCGATGGATGTCGAATTGAGATATTTTCTATCTTATGGTCTGTTGCAAAAGGGGAGCGAAGAATATTTCGCTTGGGAAGCGCCCCGTGCCATCACGCACATCAGTCAGGTCGATGGCATACGTCTCAGGGCGAATCGTGATTTCAACTGGAGTTGGTTCAAGGGTGCTACGCTGTCCTATATCACTGGCTATCAGGATTTCGCGAGATGGAACACCTTGCGCGCAGAACTGGGTTTCACACCGCTTAGCGATATTATGGGCTTGCCCATCGTGTTGTGGGCGCAGACCGGTTACAACGTCAATGTGGCACAGTATTATCGTCACGCTTGGTCTGTCGGTCTTGCAGCGTCGTTCGAGACGTATAAATGAACAAGGGAGAGGTCGTGATGATACCTCTCCACTCGGTGGCATGCCTCGATCAAATAACCGGGTTTGTCGTATCGGCAGCAAAGTGGCGCTACATTCATGTAGAATTTGGCCGTAAGTGGAATTCATTTAACCGACACAGAGGAACCGTCCATGACTGACAAGAAACCCCATATCGCCCAGAAATCACCCTATGCTGTTGCGGTTGAAGCGGGCAAAAGCTACTGGTATTGCACCTGCGGCAAGAGTGCCGGGCAGCCTTTTTGCGATGGCAGCCACAAGGGCAGCGAGTTCGCGCCCAAGGAGTATCAGGCTGCACAGTCAGAAACGGTTTATTTTTGCGGCTGCAAGCATAGTGGCAATGGCATCACCTGTGACGGTACGCACCAGAGTTTATAAAGCATCCCGCGCAATATCGGTTGTCTCGCCTGGTTCACCTGATGAAGCAACGACGGGCGGTTGAAGCCGCCCGTCGTTTTATCACCGGTTGTGGATACGTAAGCGCGCATGCAAGCACGAAGCGAAACATCCAACCAAGAGAAAAGCATTCATGTTTACGTTGCCCTCCCTGTGGAACTTGATCATCTCCACCATCGTGTTTTTTGTCGCGGCCTGGTATCTTCGCCGCGCTCTGGATGAACATGGGATCCCCAAGGGTATGACACGCGCTATATCGGTGTTTGTTCTCGCCTCGCTGGTGTCATGGGGTGCGGGAGGATTGGTGGACTGGACACAAGAGAGGATAGAAGGCCACCCGCCGACAACACAAAGCTTGGGCGATCTTTCGCAACTGCTTAAGGCGGCCGAAGCGCCGCAGCCGTGAACCGGTTTCGTTGCCCGCATCGGGGGTGTGGCGATCTGTTTGCGCGCGAGCGTGCCCCAACAAAACCAATGAGTTATCCGAATTGAAAAAGGCCAGTTTTAATAACTGGCTTTTTTTCGTGCTGCGTTAGGCGTAGCAGCGTAACCGTATGGAGAATTGTTGCAACGCTTCTATGCCGCTATGTTCGGCGCGATGACACCAGTCTTCCAGATCTTTGACCATTTGTTCTTTGGTGGCGGTGGAGCGCTGCCAGATGGCGGCGAGCTCCTGGCGCAGGGTATAGGCGATGTTCAGCTTGTGGCTGGTTTGGATCATCAAGCTTAATTTGAGTTTTTCCTGTTCGTTAAGCTCATTGGCATCCAGATGCAGCCAGTGTTTGATGCGTTTCATGTCTACTTTTCCGAGATCGGGTATCGCCTGTTTGAGATGCGTGATCTCTTCGCGATATGTGTGCTGCAAGGATTTCGCGTATTTGCTCAATACCTCGTAACGGTTGGTGATCACGGCTTGCAGGGTCGCGGCGTCGCACACGGTTTTGCGTTTGTCCAGCCGCACTTGTGGCGGCAGTTTTTTCGCTTGCGCCAACCCGCAGGCTTGCAGGGTGCGGATGTATGCCCAGCCGATGTCGAATTCGTAAGACTTGGTGGAGAGCTTGGCGGACGTCGCGTAGGCGTGATGATTGTTGTGCAGCTCTTCACCGCCGATGATGATGCCCCAAGGGATGAGGTTGGTCGACGCGTCGGCACATTGGTAATTGCGATAGCCCCAATAATGCCCCGCGCCGTTGATGATGCCGGCTGCGGTCACGGGTATCCACGCCATCTGCACCGCCCAGACGGTCAGCCCGATCGGGCCGAACAACAGCAGGTCGATGACCAGCATCAGCACGATGCCCCAGGCGCTGCGCTTGGCATACACATTGCGCTCCAGCCAGTCGTCGGGCGTGCCGTGACCGTAGCGGGCGAGGGTTTCCTGATTGCGCGATTCTTTTTTGTACAGTTCGTAGCCTTCCAGCAACACCTTCCTGATGCCCAATATCTGCGGGCTGTGCGGATCATCCGCGGTCTCGCATTTAGCGTGATGTTTGCGGTGTATGGATGCCCATTCCTTGGTGATTTGTCCTGTGGTCAGCCACAGCCAGAAACGGAAGAAATGGCTGGCTAGCGGATGCAGATCGAGCGCGCGATGCGCCTGGTGGCGATGCAAAAAAATGGTCACCGAAGCGATGGTGATGTGCGTCAGTGCCAGTGTGGCGAGCACATATCCCCACCAGGGTAAATCGAAAAATCCAGTCCACATCAACTTTCTCCTAAATTGCTAGTTGTTTTTACGAAAACTTCTGACGCTCGCGCTTTCGTCGTTCCTACACTCGTTCCAGCACGGCGGCAAAAAAGCCATCCGTGTTGTGCAAATGCGGGCGCAGCTCCAGATAATCGCCCATCGCTAAATCCACTTTTTGTTGTTGCAATACTTCACCGGCGGGACGCAATACGAAATCGGGATGCGCGGCCAGAAAGGCCTGCACGATGTCCTGGTTCTCCTCGGGCAAAATACTGCAAGTCGCGTACACCAAGCGCCCGCCTTTTTTCACCAGACGACTGGACGAGGCGAGGATGGCGGCTTGCTTTTGCTTGAGCTCTTCCAGACTCTGCGGCGATTGGCGAAATTTCAGATCGGGATTGCGGCGCAGCGTGCCCAGTCCACTGCATGGCGCGTCCACCAGCACGCGATCAATCTTGCCCGACAGACGCTTCACTTTGAGATCGTTCTCATGCGCGATCAGCATGGGCTGGATGTTACTCGCCCCGGAGCGTTTCAGGCGCGGTTTGAGATTGGCGAGGCGTTTTTCCGACACGTCCAGCGCGTACAAACGGCCTTGCGAATTCATCAGGGCGGAGAGCATCAGCGTCTTGCCGCCCGCACCCGCGCAGAAATCCACCACCATGTCGGTGCGCTTTGGAGCCAATAACAAACCTAGTAACTGGCTGCCTTCATCCTGCACTTCGACACGGCCTTCGGTGAACAATGCGTCCCGATTGAGCGGGATCTTTTCTTTGAGGCGTATGCCCACCGGTGAGAACGGCGTAAGCGTCGCTGCTATGTTTTGCCCGTGCAATTGCGTCAATACCTCGTCGCGCTTGGCCAACAAGGTGTTGACGCGGATGTCCAGCGGAGCGCCCTGCTGCATGGAGCGGCCCAGGGTGAGGATGTCCTCGTCCGAATACGATGCGCGCATTTTCTCCACCAGCCAGTCGGGGAATTCGGCCTGTACGGATAACGGCAAGGTTTCCAGTTGCACGCCTTTGACCGTGGCCAGCCATTCTTTTTCATCGCGTTGTAAAACGGGTTCGATCTCGCGCAGGTTGTAACCGGCGAAACGGATCAAATAAGCCAGAGCCATGCGGCGTGGCGTGGCTTTTTCGCCGCAGCAATGTTCCAGCAACAAGCGGTGGCGCAAAGTGCCGAATACCGTCTCTGCAACGAAGGCGCGCTCGTTAGAGCCGATGCGTTCCTGTTGGAAAAAATAGCGCAGGGTGGTATCGGCGGGGTGCTCCAGGGGCAAGATGCTGCGCAACGCCAAAATGGCAAGGTCTAAACGGTATTCGGTGATTAACATGATGTGGGGAAAAAGGATTCAGGGCTACAGTTTACAGGATTCCGGGGAACACCCACACTGCTGTTAACTGTCTCGCGCACCCTGCCTCACTCATCCGCCACGCGTATTTCGGAGATCAGCATCTGGCTATCGATGTTGCCGTTGCGGTCTGTTTTACTGATCTTTACCGGCAATAAACGGTATTCGACAGCCAGCCAGATGTCCAGACCCTCCTCGTTGGGTGTGTGGCGTTTGCGGAAGGGGATGGCGCGCAGTTTGCCCATCTGCGTGTCTATCGTTTCCTCTGCGCCGATATCGATCTCGTAGTGCTCCAATTTTCTGCCATTGCTGATGTTCATTATGATGGGGGTGCTGTCCCATGGGATCTGGGAAAGTTGAAACATGAAACTCACGATGTCCTGACTCCTGTCCGGCAGTGCGACGCTGCCCCCGCCCGAGAACGACAGGGTCTTTTCCATCCAGTTGAATTTTGCCGAGCGATATTCCTGCCCGTCCCCGCTCAATCTGGTCTCGCTGAATTCATTGCTGCGCAGTCCTTGCGCGGTGAGCAAGCCTGTGCTGGTCTGGACCAGATCAAATTTTTTGAAGAGGCTCACGATACCGGTGGTGTTCGCCCCGACTTCGATGCTGTAGCTCTTGTCATCGGCGATCTGAAAGCGCAGACGCGCTTCTCCCACTTTGAAATTACTACCCTTGTAGACGGAATAATTGAGCTGGGCTTTTTTGGGCAGCGGGTGAGCGGGTCGGGTCTCTTCCGCTTGATTCGCATCTTCGGCTGTGACCGTCGCGGCGATGACTTCCGATGTGGCGGGTGTGACTGCCGATGCCGGCTCTGGCATGTCAGCTTGGGGGATTCCGGCTGCCGGCAATTCCTCCGCGATGGGTTCAGCGGGTTTCGGTGTGGCGGGCTTTGGTGTCACTTTCTGTTTGGGTTTCGGCGGCGCAATCCTGGGCAGGGGTTCGAGTTTTGCTATGAGCGGCGGCAGCGGCACTTCGGTGGGGGCCAGCGCTATCATCGGGGTGAACAACAAGGCCAGGTGAATCAAGACCGACAGAGCGATGGCAAGGGCGATGCTTGCGACGGGAGATTTCGGCAAAGCCATCACGGTTGAATGTCGAGCGAGCGCAACTCTTGGGTGAGCTTGCCACCGTCTGGATCGGTGATGATGAGCTTGCACGGCAGGTTGTATCGCGCGGTCGCCAGCCAGATTTGCGAGCGTGTCTCGCCGGTTTTGGCCTGGCTGTCCAGATACAGCGTGTCGAATCGGCCCGCGCTCGAGTTGAACGGCGATCCTGCGGCGATGATGTAATGATAGTGATCCAACTTGCTGCCGTTGGTCATGGGGAAGTCCAGGGTATGCTGGCCGTTCAAATTCAAAAACATGAATTGGTACATCGCGCTCAGCCGGTCTTGCGTGCCGCGCGGCAAGTTCAGGCTGAGGTGTTGGCCATCGTGGTTCAGGCTGAGCTGCCTCTTTTCCCAGCTAAAGTCGGCATGGCTGTCCTTTTGACTATCGCCCTCGCGCTGATAACTGAATTGCAGCGGCTTCAAACCTTGCGGACTGATTATTCCGTTGCTGTGTATGAAAATTTTTCCCGGCTTGAACACGGCCAGTAGCCCGAGTGGTCTGGCGGTGCTGGTGAGAGTGTAGTGACCCGCGTTGCGGGTATAGACTTCATCGATTTCGGCGATCTCGATACTCCCCTTCAAAATCACATAGCGCGCATGCACGCCGCCGGGTGGTGCGGAGGGTGCCGTGGTCGCCGCGCGGGCATCGGCCAGCAACAGGGCGGCCAGCAGCACGTGCCAGCGCATGCTTATTCCAACCCAGGCGAGATGAGCGTGTTGCCTACTCGCCTGGGGGAACGGAAGTTGACGTGGCCGTGGTGATCAACTTCGATCTGATCTTGGCATAGCCAGCGTATCGCCTGCGGGTACACGCGATGCTCCTGATCGAGCAAACGGGCGGCCAGCGTGTGCTCGGTGTCGTCCGGCAATACGGGTATCGCGGCCTGGATGATGATGGGCCCGTGATCCAGATCGGCGGTGACGAAATGCACCGTACAACCATGTATTTTCACGCCATCGTGCAAGGCGCGCGCGTGGGTATGCATCCCGGCATAAGCGGGTAGCAAAGAGGGGTGGATGTTGACGAGCTTGCCGCGATAGCGGTTGACGAAGCCTGTGGTGAGGATGCGCATGAAGCCCGCCAGCGCGACGACATCGGGGCGGTACACGTCTATGGCTCCGGCCAACGCGGCATCGAAACTTTCGCGGTCGGCAAAGTCCTTATGCGACACCACAGCCGTGGCGATGCCGTGTCTGCGTGCGGTCTCCAAACCTTCCGCCTCCGCGCGATTGCTGATTACCGCCGCGATGGTGCAGGGCAAGTTAGCCTCCAACAATGCCTGCATATTGCTGCCGACACCTGAAATGAGAATGACGATTTTTTTCATAGGTAAAGGATAGTGAGTGGGGAGTGGTGAGTGGAACGTCTGCGCCTGGGTGGGGTAGCTTCCCCGGCCTCCTGCCGGCCACACTCCGTTTTATTATTTCACCTGCGTCTGATGCTCTTCGCCGTTGCGTGCGCGTATCGCGCCGATGACTTTCGCCTGTTCACCCGCCGCGTTGAGTTGCGCGATGGCCGTTGCCGCATTTTCTTTAGACACGATCACGACCATGCCGATGCCGCAATTGAAGGTGCGATACATTTCCTGTTCGGCGACGTTGCCTTGCTCGCGCAGCCAGCGGAACAGTTTGGGCATTTGCCAGGTCTGGCTATCGATGTCGGCCACGACGTTTTCTGGCAATACACGCGGCACGTTCTCGGTGATGCCGCCGCCGGTGATGTGCGCCATGCCTTTGACGGTCAGGCTTTGCATCAGTGCCAGCAACGGTTTCACGTAGATGCGCGTGGGGGCCATGATGCAATCGGCCAGCGTGCGTTCGCCGTCGAATTTGGCGTTCAGATCGGGCTTGCTGCGCTCGATAATTTTGCGCACCAGCGAGTAGCCGTTGGAGTGCGCGCCGTTGGAAGCCAGGCCGATCACCACGTCACCCGCGCAGATATCGCGACCCGTGATGATGTTGGCCTTTTCCACCACACCCACGGCGAAGCCCGCGAGATCGTATTCCCCGACCGGATACATGCCCGGCATTTCCGCCGTTTCGCCGCCTATCAGGGCGCAGCCGGCTTGTTCGCAACCACCCGCGATGCCTTTGATGACCTCGGTCGCGGCGGGCACATCGAGCTTGCCGCAGGCGAAATAATCGAGGAAGAACAAAGGCTCTGCGCCTTGTACCAGAATGTCGTTCACGCTCATGCCGACCAGATCGATGCCCACGGTGTCATGGCGGTTGAGTTCAAAAGCGAGTTTCAGTTTTGTGCCCACGCCATCCGTGCCGGAGACCAAGACCGGTTCGCGATACTTCTTGGAAATCTCCACTAAGCCCCCGAAACCGCCTATGCCGCCCAATACTTCGGGACGCATGGTGCGCCTGGCAAATGGTTTGATGTTCTCGACCAACTGGTCGCCGGCATCAATATCGACACCGGCATCACGGTAGGAAAGGCTGGGGCTGGTTGTTTTCAAGTTGAGTTCTCGCTTTCTAAAAGGTAAAGTGCGGCACAATTTTCAATCGCGAATTTTACCCGAAATGACTTTATCCCGCTTTGCTGCCGTGCAATGGCTGTTGTTTATCGCCGTGTTGGGTGGAGTTTTTTATTTGCTCAGCCCAATATTGACGCCGTTTGTGGCGGCCACGATCCTCGCCTATATCTGCAATCCGCTGGTGAGCCGACTGGCTCGATGGAGGCTGCCGCGTACCTTGGCCGTGATGCTGGTGATGTTGGGTCTGCTGATCCTGCTGGTGTTGCTGGTGCTGATCTTACTGCCCTTGCTGCAACAGGAGCTGATCAGTATGGGGGTGCGTCTACCCAAGTTTATCGAGAATTTTCGCACCACTTGGCTGCCTCACCTGCAGCAAATCTTCGGCCCATCCTTGCAATGGGATAGTGCGGCATTGAAAAATTTCGCCATGACGCATTGGCAGAGTGCCGGAGGGGTGGCGGGAAAATTATTGCCCTGGTTATCCTCTGGCGGCGGGGCAATCATGGCGGGCTTGCTCAATATGTTGCTGATACCGGTGGCGATGTTTTACTTGTTGCGCGATTGGCCGGATTTGATCGCGCGACTCGACGAGCTGATCCCGCGCCATAGTTATGCCAAGGTGCGCGAAATAGCCGCTGAAACGGATGTCGTGCTGGCGGAATTCTTGCGCGGGCAAATTTCCGTGATGCTGATGATGAGCGTGTTCTACAGCATCGTGCTGTGGATGGTGGGACTGGAATTTGCGCTGCCTATCGGGATCGTCGCCGGGATGTTGGTGTTCGTGCCTTATCTGGGTATCGTGTTGGGGCTCGCCCTGGCGACGCTGGCAGCGGTGATGCAATTCTCCGAACTGACCGATGTGCTTTGGGTCTGGGCGGTGTTTGCAGCCGGGCAATTGTTGGAAAGCATGGTGGTGACACCCCGTCTGGTCGGAGAGCGTGTCGGGCTGCATCCACTGGCGGTGATTTTCGCCTTGCTGGCCTTCGGGGAGTTGTTGGGCTTCTTCGGCATCTTGCTGGCTTTGCCTTTGTCCGCGATCTTGCTGGTCGGGCTGCGCCAAGCCAAAGCCTGGTATCTGGGCAGCACCCTGTATCGCACTTTATGAGTCAACTGTTGCTCGACATCACGCCCGACTGGTGGCCTACGCTGGATAATTTTGTGGCGGGCGGCAATCTGGAGCTACTCTCCGGCTTGCGTCACGCGCTGCAAAATCAAAACGGCGAACGCATGTTCTACATCTGGGGTGAGCATGGCTGCGGCAAGAGCCATTTGCTGCAAGCCGTCATAGGCGCGGCTCAGGCGAGCGAACACCGCGCGGTGTTCGCCAGGCGCAGCGTGCCCGATGTCTGTAGCGTGGTCGCGATGGATGATGTGGAAAAACTGTCCGATCACGCGCAGATCGACTTGTTTAATCTGTATAACCAGATGCGCGACAGCGGCGGCATGTTGTTGGTGAGCGGCAAAGAGGCCCCGCAACATCTCTCCGTGCGCAAGGATTTAAGAACACGCTTGGGCTGGGGGCTGGTATATCAATTGCGCGGTTTGAGCGATGAGGAAAAAGCCATCGCACTCGAGCGACATGCCAAGATCAAAGGCTATCGTTTGCCCAAGGAAGTGACCCAGTATCTGCTGCGCCACGGGCGACGCGACCTGCCCAGCCTGATGGGGATGCTGGACGCGCTGGATGCACACTCTTTAAGCCTGCACCGCCCGCCGTCCGTGCCGTTGCTGAAACAAATCATGCAAGCGGAGTTGGAGTTGAAGTGAGATTTGATTTTTCGGGATGCCCATGAACTTAGCTTTATTTGATCTGGATAACACCCTGCTGAACGGTGACAGCGATTTTGAATGGTCGCAATTCTTGATCCGCATCGGCGTGTTGGACAGTGAGTTGTTCGCCGTGCGGAACTTGAGATTCTACGAGCAGTACAAAGCCGGCACGCTGGATATACACGAGTTCCTGGATTTCCAACTGCAGCCTTTGTCGCGTCATCCACGCAGCACGCTCGATGCCTGGCATCAACGATTCATGCGCGAGAGCGTGTTGCCTATGGTGACGCGGCCCTCGCGCGAGCTGGTCGCGAAACATCAAGCGGCGAGTGACGTGTGCGTCATCATCACCGCGACCAACAGTTTCGTCACCGCGCCGATCGCACACGAGTTTGGTATCGAGCATCTGATCGCGACCGAGCCGGAACAGCAGGGCGGCGAATTCACCGGGCGCGTGGCGGGTGTGCCGAGCTTCAAGGAAGGCAAGGTCACACGCCTGTATGCATGGTTGGCCGCACGCGGTTGGACTCTGGACAGCTTTGCCGACAGCACCTTCTACAGCGACTCGCACAATGATTTACCTTTGCTGGATATAGTGCGGCACCCCGTTGCAGCCAATCCGGACGAGACCTTGCGCACGCACGCCGAAGTGCACGGCTGGCCCATCATCCATCTGCGCTGAAGCCAGCGGGCCGATCACGACGGTGCGGGTTGTCTGCCAGCGATGCCGTGCGGCGGTGTGAACGCGCGCAAGCTAACGCACTAATCCGGCCTCCACTTCCTGGCGTTTAGCCGCGCCCGCCAGGCGTTCCAGCAGGATCAGCGCGAAATCCATAGCCGTACCGGGGCCGCGCGAGGTGATGAGTTTGCCGTCTTCGACCACTGCCGTCATGTGCTGCATGACATTGGGATAATTGTCCAGACAAGCCGGGAAGCTGGTGGCGCGTTTGCCTTCGAGCAGGCCGGCTTCGGCCAGCACCGAGGGTGCGGCACAGATGGCGGTGACGTATTTGTCCTGCGCGCGCATTTTTTTCACGAGCTGCAATACGCGGCTATCGGCTTTCAGATGATGCGTGCCGGGTTGCCCGCCGGGCAGGACTATCATGTCAAACTCGTGATTCAGTGCCGCGTCCAGCGTGGTGTCGGGTTGCAGCATGATGCCGCGACTGCCGCGCAACAGGCCGCTGCTCAAGCCCGCCAGGCTCACCGCAACACCACCCCGGCGGAGGATGTCGACGATAGTGACGGCTTCCAGCTCTTCGCTGCCTTCGGCAAACAAAACCAATGCGGTTCTCATAATCCTCTCCCCAGTTTATAAGCCTGCACCAGCGCGTTCCTGATGTCGGCCTGTCGGGTCAGATCATCGATGTTTAATTCGCGTTTGGCAATCGGCTGCAAGAGCAGGGCGATCTGATGGTCTTGCCAGTGGCTGGCAAACGCGGCCTGATCGAAATGTCCGTCGCTGAAAAAATCCGCCGCGAGTCCCTGTGCGTTGGAAAATTCGATCTCGGCTTCCAGCATGACCTCGTAGAGATAGGAGATCGTATCGATATGATGATCGCGCGCCAAAACTTCATGGAGCGACGGGCAGCTTGCGCGTTCCGGTGACCGTGCATCCAAATCGATGTGCGAGATCAAATCGTAGTCTTCGCCTTTGAAGGAAAACTCGACGCGGGCATCTATGCTGTTTTTCATAAGTGAGTGGCAGTCTATGCACTGTCCTAAAAATTGCCGGCCACACGCACACCGGCCTGGCCTGCTGTGAGATCCGGCAGCAGGGTGATTTTGGCGGTTCTCAGCGTGCGATTGTGCGTGACCACGCTTTGCCCCACCAGCGTGCCGATGAGCGCGCCGGTCAATATATCCGATGCGAAGTGCGCATCGTGGTAGCTACGCGCAACCCCGACCAGACCCGCTAGCGAGTAAGCACTGTATTGCACCCACAGCTCATCGTAATGATTGGCGATGACAGAGGCCAGGGCGAAGGCTTCGGTGGTGTGACCGGAGGGAAACGAGGCATTGGGATCGGAGAATGGCTTGAAATTCGCAATCCCCGCGTTGGCGCGCGGGCGGCTGCGACCCACCACGAGTTTGATCGAAGGAGTGATGAGCCCACTGGCGATCAGGCTCGCGGCCAGCCCGTCTTGCGCTACTTCCGCGGCGGTGTTGTTCCCCGCCGCGCCCGCCAAATAAAAGCCACCGACCACGCCGACCGCATACTGCGCGCCGAAGCGCTCGACTTGCGACATGAAGCGGTTGTTGTTGGGCGCATGACGGCGCATCTCGTTTTGCAGCGGCCTATCCACGAGGGCGGCGGTGCCGAGGATTCCCAGCGTCACCCACCCGGCCTGTTGCCATTCGGTCTTATCCCAACGTGCTGGCGCGCCGATGACATGATGGATGTCGTCCAGTATCAGTTCGGGGTAGGAGGGCTGGTCTGCGCGCGCCAGATGCGCCGAACACAATATGCCCAGCGCGCTGAGAAGAAAAAATAACCGGTGTTTCAATCGCGGAAATTTTGGTATTGCAGCGGGAAATCGGTGATGGTCTTTTTGACGAAGGCGATGGCTTCCTGCAGGTCGTCGCGGTTCTTGCCGGTGACGCGCACGGTGTCGCCCTGGATGCTGGCCTGCACTTTGAGTTTGCTGTCCTTGATGTGCTTGACGATCTTCTTCGCCAGCTCGATCTCCACACCGGTCTTGACTTCGCAGCCGCGTTTGACTTTGTTGCCGCTGACTTTTTCGATCTTCTCGCTGATCTCCAGACACTTGATATCCACGCCGCGTTTGGTCAGTTTCCCGTTGAGGATGTCCTGCACTTGATCGAGCTGGAAATCATTGTCGGCCCACACCGTGAGCTTGAGTTCGGCCTGCTCCACGCGCGCGTCCGAGCCTTTGAAGTCGAAACGCGTGGAGACTTCCTTGTTGGTCTGCTCGATGGCGTTTTTAACTTCGGTTTTATCTACTTCTGAAACGATGTCGAAGGTTGGCATGGTGTTCTCCTGATGGGTGGGTAGCAGGTAGTCTGTAGTCACAACCGCGATTTTGCTGCACGCGACCAGCTACTGATTCAATTAACCAAAACTGCACACATAATTCACGACTTCCTTGGCTTCGATTGTAAAGCTGCTGTTGGCGGGGACGGAAAACTGGCTGCCCGCCGCGTAGGTCTTGAACTCGGCTTCATTGCCCAGCTTCACGCGGCAAGTGCCGTCGGTGATTTCCATGACTTCCGGTACGCCGACGTTGAAGGTGAGGGTGCTGGGCAAGATCACCCCCACGGTCTTGCGCGTGCCATCGGCAAACAATACCGAGTGTGAAACGCATTTGCCGTCGAAGAACACATTCCCTTTTTTAACGATGCTGACTTGATCGAATTGCGACATATTTCCTCCTTGTATTTGCCTTATTTGCCGGGTTCTTGGGCCTTGTTGCTCTTTTGGTAGTTCACATACAGATACACGGGGACGCCCAGATCGCCCAGATGGTTATCTATCAGTGGCCGCACTTCCCGCCAATCCAGGCCGGTCTGACCGCAGGCCAGGCGCGGCAGAGCCAGGCTGGGCAGACGTTCTTTTTGCACCAGCGCGCGCAAGGCGTGCAGGGCGCGATTGACGTTGCTCAATGTGGCACGCCCGGGCTTGCTGCCGTGGTTGTAAGCCTCTTCCTGGGTGAACAGGTTGACGATGAAATGACCGTCGGCGCTCATCCACGTCCACAGGCCACCCGATTTAGGGTGCTTGGTCTGGCAGAAGTGGCGAAAGTCCTTGTACATGGCGGGCATGCGCTCGCGCAGTTGCAGGGCTAAACCGTGGTGAAAGTCATCATTGGGGGCGACCCCCTGGACGATGGCCTTTGCCCCGCTGAGTAGAATGTCGCCGCTGAGTTCGTGGATCACGCCATCCCCCGTTGTGTTTACTTGCGTTTTTGCAGATTGGCCGCGATACGCAGACGCAGTGCGTTCAGCTTGATGAAGCCCGCCGCATCTTTTTGGTCGTACGCGCCCTTGTCATCTTCAAAGGTGGCGATGGTCGAATCGAACAGCGAATCGGTCTTGGAATCGCGGCCGACCACGACCACATTGCCCTTGTACAGCTTGACGCGCACCCAGCCGTTCACGGTGTGTTGGGTGTGGTCGATCAGGGTTTGCAGCGTGCGGCGTTCCGGCGACCACCAGTAGCCGTTGTAGATCATCGAGGCATAGCGCGGCATCAGGTCGTCCTTCAAGTGCGCGACTTCGCGATCCAGCGTGATGGACTCGATCGCGCGATGCGCCTTCAACATAATCGTGCCGCCAGGTGTTTCATAACAACCGCGCGACTTCATGCCGACATAACGATTCTCCACCAGATCCAAGCGACCGATGCCGTGTTTTCCGCCCAGTTGATTCAGCTTGGCCAACACTTGCGCAGGTGTGAGCTGCGCGCCATTGAGCGCCACGATGTCGCCGTTGGCAAATTCGAGTTCCAGATATTCCGCCTCGTTCGGCGCTTGCTCGGGAGAGACGGTCCAGCGCCACATCGATTCTTCGGCTTCGGCGGCGGGGTCTTCCAGATGACGGCCCTCGTAGGAGATATGCAGCAAGTTCGCATCCATCGAATAGGGAGAGCCGCCTTGCTTGTGTTTCATCTCGACCGGGATGCCGTGTTTTTCGGCGTAGGCCATTAGCTTCTCGCGCGACAGCAGGTCCCATTCGCGCCAGGGCGCGATGACCTTGATGTTCGGGTTCAGCGCGTATGCCCCCAGCTCGAAGCGCACCTGGTCGTTGCCCTTGCCGGTCGCGCCGTGCGAGATCGCCTGCGCGCCGGTCAGGGCGGCAATCTCGATCAGGCGTTTGGCGATCAGCGGGCGCGCGATCGAGGTGCCGAGCAAGTATTCGCCTTCATAAACGGTGTTGGCGCGGAACATCGGGAACACGAAATCGCGCACGAACTCCTCGCGCAGGTCGTCAATATAGATGTTGCCGGGCGTGATGCCCATTTGCAACGCCTTGGCGCGCGCGGGCTCCAGCTCTTCGCCTTGGCCCACGTCGGCGGTGAAAGTCACCACTTCGCATTGATAAGTGTCTTGCAGCCATTTCAGGATGACCGAAGTGTCGAGGCCGCCGGAGTAGGCGAGAACTACTTTTTTGATGTCAGACATGATGATTCCCTTGTTGCAAAAGTTTATCGAGTAATGAGCTTGGCGATCAACGCGCGTATCGGGCCAGCGAACAGCAGCACGCATACCATTGCGAGAGGCCATGCCATGAAAAATGCGTATACCCATCTGCCGAGATACCCATCGCCGAGACCGGTGTTCACCCACGTGATGTACGCGGTCATCACGAGGGCCATCGCCAGCGACATGAACAGCGCAAAAAGATGCGGCGCGTGCCTCGCGGGAATGCGCATTACGCAATTTCTCCCGACAGCAGATGTTCCATTGGAGATTTTTGCGCCTGCGGCCTGTTTTGGCTACGACCGCCGCTGCGCGGCTTAACATCCGCTGCGCGAATGTTAGTCTCCGCCGAAATCGTTTGCATGGAAGATACGCGTGTCATTGCACTTTCCCCAGCAACAAATATTCCATAAGAGCTTTTTGTACATGCAAACGATTTTCCGCCTCATCCCATACCACGCTTTGCGGGCCATCCATCACTTCTGCGGAGACTTCCTCGCCGCGGTGGGCTGGCAAACAGTGCATGAATAGCGCATCTTTTGCGGCGACGCGCATCATGTCTTCATCCACCTGCCAGTCGGCAAAATCTTTCATGCGCTCTTCGTTTTCCGCTTCGAAGCCCATCGAAGTCCACACGTCGGTAGTTACCAGATGCGCGCCGCGCGCGGCTTCCATCGGGTCGGTGAATTCTTCGTAATGGTCTTCGCCGAACAGCCCGGCGCGTTCGGGTTCGACCTCATAGCCCGGCGGGGTGGACACATGCACGTTGAAATCCAGTATCTCGGCTGCCTGCAGCCAGGTGTTGCACATGTTGTTTGAATCGCCTATCCACGCCACGGTCTTGCCTTTAATAGTCCCGCGTTGCTCGATGTAGGTGTAAATGTCGGCGAGGATCTGGCAGGGATGGTATTCGTTGGTCAGGCCGTTGATCACTGGCACGCGCGAATGCGCGGCAAAGCGCTCGATGATGGATTGCTCGAAGGTGCGGATCATCACGATGTCGCTCATGCGCGAGATCACCTGCCCGGCATCTTCCACGGGTTCGCCCCGCCCCAGTTGCGAATCGCGCGTGTTCAGATAAATCGCCGAGCCCCCCAGCTGCTGCATGCCTGCCTCGAACGAGAGCCGCGTGCGCGTGCTGGCCTTTTCGAAGATCATCACCAGCGTGCGGTCCGAGAGCGGCCAGTATTGCTGATAGGCCTTGAACTTCTGTTTGATGATGCGGGTGCGCTCGAACAGGTATTCCAATTCGTCGCGGGATAAATCTTTGAACTGCAAAAAGTGTTTTACGGGTTGGCCTGACATGATGCGTTTCCGATTATGACTGCAAGAAATCTTTGATGATCGGGCACAAACCATCCACCAATAGCTGCGCTTCGGCTTGCGACATGATGAGCGGCGGCAGCAAACGGATCACGCTGTCGGCGGTCACGTTGATCAGCAAACCTTGCGCCAAGGCCAGTTTGACCAAATCGCCGCAGGGTTTGGACAGTTCGATGCCCAGCATCAGGCCTTGTCCGCGTATTTCTACCACACCGGATACGCCCGCCAACTGCGTTGCAAAAGCCTGCTGGAGGTAGCGTCCCAACTGGTCCGCATGAGCCAGCAACTGGTCTTGTTCGATCACGTCCAAAGTGGTGAGCCCCGCCGTGCAAGCCAGCGGGTTTCCGCCGAACGTCGAGCCGTGATTGCCCGGCCCGAATACGCCCGCCGCCTTGCCCGCCGTCAGGCACGCGCCGATAGGCACGCCGGAGCCCAGACCTTTAGCCAGCGTCATCACATCCGGCAAGATATTGGCGTGTTGGTGCGCGAACCATTTGCCGGTGCGAGCTATGCCGCATTGCACTTCGTCCAGCATCAGCAGCCAGTTCTGCTCATCGCAGAGGGTGCGCAGCTGTTGCAGATATTCGATGTCCAGCGTGCGGATGCCGCCTTCGCCCTGGATAGGCTCAACCAGCACGGCAACGATGTTGCTATTGTGCAGCGCCACCTGGCGCAGGGCGGGTAAGTCGTTGTAAGGCACCCGCACGAAGCCGCCAACCAGCGGCTCGAAACCGACTTGGACTTTGCGATTGCCGGTAGCGGACAGGGTGGCGAGGGTGCGTCCGTGAAAGGCTTTTTCCATCACGATGATGGCGGGATTGTCGATGTCGCGCTTGTGCCCGAACATGCGCGCCAGTTTGATCGCCGCCTCGTTGGCCTCGCAACCGGAGTTGCAGAAAAACACTTCCTGCATCCTGGCCAGGCTGCACAGCTTGTCGGCGAGCAACTCTTGACCGCGGACCTGATACACGTTCGAACAATGGACCAACTTGCCGATCTGTTCGGTCAGGGCGGCAGTGAAGCGCGGATGCGCGTGGCCCAGGGTGTTCACCGCGATGCCGGCCAGCCCGTCCAGATAACGCTTGCCGTCAGTATCCCAAAGCCAGGCGCCTTCGCCGCGCGCAAAAAAAACCGGCAATCTGGCATAAGTGTTCATCACATGTGACATACAAAACCCTTAAATAAAAACAGCGGACAGGCCGCCGTCTATAAAAATTCATGGTGCGTATATTGAGCTAAACCAGCCTATCTAGGCAAGCGGAACCATGCTCATCCAAAACGAAAGATCTGAGCGCGCGCCATTGATGGGAATACCTGCCATTCGACTAAACCCGCAGACGGTCAAGTCGCTGTTTGTCGCGACGAAAACAGATGCCGCTAAATCACTCGAACCGATCTGTTACAAAGCAAACAAGCCGACATCGCTGCCGGCTTGGAGAAACTTCTGGTCTTTCCACGGGCAGGCCTGGTTGCGACAGGCGTGGCCGTGCAACTGCACGAAGGCGTTTAGGCCATTGCTTTGATGGCGGCAGACAGGCGGCTCTTGTGACGAGCGGCTTTGTTCTTGTGGATGATCTTCTTGTCAGCGATGCTGTCCAAGGTGCTCATCGAAGATTGGAATATGGTTGCTGCTGCGGCTTTGTCACCGGCTTCAACGGCCTTGATAACCTTCTTGATTGCGGTACGCAGTTCGGAACGCAAGCTGCTGTTGTGAGCATTTTGTTTAACTGCTTGACGAGCGCGCTTACGAGCTTGTGCTGTGTTTGCCATGATGACCCCTTGATAATTGGCTTGCGATAAAAGGCGCGCATTCTAGTGGCTAAGTCCCGCTATTGCAACTCTATTTTGCGCTGTCCCGCGCAATCTGGCTTCCCGCCATGCCAGTGTTATGATGCGCGGCATTTTAATTTTTCCCGTGCCGTTTGCAATGAACCTACTCAAATCTCTCGCTACTATCAGCGGCTTAACCCTGGTGTCGCGCATCTTGGCCTTCGCCCGCGATGTGCTGATCGCGGGAATTTTTGGCGCGGGCATTGCCAATGATGCCTATGTGCTGGCGACGCGCTTGCCCAATCTGCTGCGCCGCATGTTTGCCGAGGGTGCCTTTTCGCAAGCCTTCGTGCCCATTTTTGGTGAATACAAACAGCGGCGCGGGCATGACGAGACCAAGCTGCTGGTCGATCATGTCACCGCGATGTTGGCGTTGATATTGTTTGTCGTCACCATGATAGGCATCATCGCCGCGCCGCTTATCATTTATCTCACCGCGCCTGGCTTCATTAAAGATCCGGTCAAATTTGACTTGACGGTGCAGATGTTGCGCATCACTTCACCGTATATCTTTTTCATTTCTTTGGTGGCTGTCGCGGCGGGCATACTCAACACGTACAACAAATTCTGGGTACCCGCGTTCGCGCCGATTTTGTTGAACACGTGCCTGATCGGTGGCGCGTTGTGGCTGACTCCATATTTCGATCAGCCCATCATCGGCCTGGCTTGGGCATGGTTCATCGCGGGCTTTGTGCAACTCGCGTTTCAAATCCCGTTTTTGAAAAAAATCGACATGCTGCCGAGCTTGCGCTTGAACTTTCAAGACCCTGGCATGCGCCGCGTCATCAAGCAAATGGGCCCGGCATTATTCGGCGTATCCATCAGCCAGATCAGCCTCATCATCAATACCATCGTGGCCTCGTTCTTTGTCGCGGGCAGCGTGTCATGGTTGTATTACGCGGACAGGCTGATGGAGTTTCCCTCCGGCCTGTTGGGCGCGGCACTCGGCACGATATTGTTGCCTTCTCTGTCGAAATGTTTCGCCAGCAAAAACATGGTGGAGTATTCCAAGTTGCTCGATTGGGGCTTGCGTTTGACGGTCATGCTCGCGCTGCCCGCCGCGCTGGCACTGGGGATGATCGCCGTGCCGCTGTTGTCCACCTTCTTTCAGCGCGGCGCATTTACCGGACACGATGTGGTGATGACCAGTTACGCGCTGATCGGTTACAGCGTCGGGCTCGTCGGCATCCTGCTGGTGAAGATTCTGGCTCCAGCTTTTTACGCCAAACAAGACATCAGAACGCCGGTCAAGATCGGTGTCGTCACGCTCATCGCCACACAATTGATGAACTTGATCTTTGTTTATGGCTTGCAGTGGCATCATGCCGGGCTGGCTTTATCCATCGGCCTCGGCGCGTGCCTCAACTCCGCCATCCTGTTCCGCTATTTGCGCAAACGCGGCATCTACCAACCCGAGCCCGGCTGGGCAAAATTCTTCCGCAAGATAGTCATCGCCGTTTGCGCTTTAGGCTTAGTCCTGTGGTTCGGCACGGGCACGACCGAAAGTTGGCTCAACAGTAACGGGTGGGCGCGTATCGGGCGTTTGATGATATTGGTATCGGGTGGTATTTCGGTGTATTTTGCCGCACTCGCCGCGCTGGGTTTCCGGCCCAAGGATTTTTCCAAACGCGGAGTGAGCTGATCGCAGGGCGGTGGATTTACGTTCGACACAGGACTGCTCTCCGACCTCCAGCCAGCACAGGATTGGTGCAGTCAAATTTCTCAGGCACTTCATTGGTGACTGACATCAAAAACAGTTTAACCATCTGATGGAAAGCATGTGCAACGCTTGATTGGCACAAGTTTTGCTTGAACATGGCACTGTCATAACTGATGGACACCTAACCATGCTGAAGAGTGAGCTCATGAAACTATCCCGCGATGAACGATGCTGGCTACCGTGGTTCGGCAAGACTGGCAAGCTCGCGATGCGTTGGGCCACCCTGATCAACCGTCGCCGTTACCCGATACTGGAGCAGACGTTTGAAGGCATCGCCAATACGCGGGTTCAGGTGCTGATCGGCTGGGCAAACCAGCAGTGGGCTTTGCTGGAAGGGATGCTGGGCGAAGTATGCCGCCATCTGCCCGCGCCATCTGCCGCACAGATGCAAAGCATGATGGCGCGATCCACAGACTTTTCCGAGCTGCTGTTTATCGACACGGGCGGCAGAGTGCTCGCTTCCAGCTACGCCGACAAGTTTGGGCGTTCCGGTCTTCCGCCGGAAGCCGTCGCGCAGGGCTTGAAACAGCGCTTTCTGCATGGCCCCTATGTTGACCCGCAGACGCAAGTGATCGGCCCTTCCAGCTCCAAGTTTCACGATGCGGTGACGCTGATGTTTTACCTGCCAGTCAAGCTGGATGGCCAGGTGGTCGGCTGCCTCTGCGCGCGCGTCCCGAACGACGTGCTGGGTGATTTGATCCAGCGCGAAGCGGGGCACATCTTTGTCGAGTCAGGCGACAACTATCTGTTCATGGTGAAGTCCGTCTTCGACCCGAAGACTCGGCCCGGGATGGCGTTGTCACGCTCACGTTTCGAAGACAGCGCCTTCAGTCTGGGTGACAATCTCAAGCAGGGCGTGCCTACCGATTTCGGGGCTGTCAGAATCAGCCAGCACACCGAGTTGGAGCTGATGTTCAACGATCCGGCCACCGGCCGCTTGCATCCCGGGGTGCGCGAAACCATCGCGCATGGCGAGAATCTGTTCGTAACCTACCCGGGCTATCCCGATTACCGCCACATCCCTGTAATCGGTAAAGGCATCACATTCCAGATGCCTGGCTCGCCCGATACCTGGGGCATGATGTGCGAAGCCGATCTCGAGGAAGCGAACCGCTTTCGCTCGGTCAATTTCCGCATGATGCGCACCAATTTGACGCTGGCGTTTATGACCTGGCTGATCACATTCGGTAGTAGTCAACTGCTGCAACTGGATATTCTGCAGACGGCGTTGCTCAACGTCCTGTTGTTGGGAATGGGGGCGTTGCTGTTTTATCGGATCGGGCTCAAGCCGATGACAGAACGGTTGCGGCTCATGGCGCGCGTGATCCGAGGCTTGGCCGAAGGTGGCGGCAATCTGGCGCAACGATTGGAACGCAATCAATCACCGATTGATGAACCGGCAGTCATGTCGCAATGGGTAAACAGTTTTATCGATACGCTGGATGGCACGGTTAGCCGCGTCATCCATGCCACCGACGAGATGAATGACAACCATCGGAGCATGATGGATCGCAACCAGGAAGCGACTGTCGCCACACATCAGGTTTTGGCCGCGATACAGGAAATCCTGGTGTCTTTGCAGCGGCAGATTGCCGATATCGATACGGCCACGCAGACCACGGGGGATATACGGGCCGCGATGCAGCAGGCGGTGGATAGCGCGCAACAACAGTTCAACTTGGTGCAGCAGCGCACGCAAGGTATTCGCGGTTCGATCGAGCAGTCCTCTCAAACTATCAGGCGCCTCAGTGGCAGCACGGAAGAAATCGGCAAGATTGTGATGGTCATCAATGCCATCGCCGATCAAACCAATCTGCTGGCGCTCAATGCGGCAATCGAGGCTGCCCGTGCCGGTGAAGCCGGTCGTGGATTTTCGGTCGTTGCCGACGAAGTACGGAAGCTGGCAGAGCGCACGACAGCGGCTACCCACGAAATCAGACAGATGATCAATACGGTTCAGAGTCAGGCTCGTGAAGCGGTGCAGATCATGGAGAAAGGATCGATCAGCATGGAAGAGGGGCTGCGTTTAGCCGAAGCGGCCGCTTCCGATAATACCGGCATGAAGGAGATCATCGAGCGCATGTTCACTTTGATTCAAGGCATAGCGGAGGGTGCCCATCGATATGGTCAAGGTGTGCAAGGCGTGGCCACAGTAACCCAATCCATGCGGGGTGCGCTCGATGAGTTGAATTTCAGCATGGCCCAGGCAAGACAGACTTCACAGCGCTTACAAGGTCTTGCCGGTCAGTTCAAAGTGACCCAAATTCAAGGGCGTCCCGGGGTTTAGGGTAGTGGACAGGATGTGCGGGGAGTCTGCCGCCCGCGAATAGGAATATGTTTGGCGGGGCGGACATTAGCCCAACCCGGCAAACGAGTCTGGAAGACAGCGAGCATGTGCCCGGCGTCCCGTCAAGAGTCCGAATGGGCTGTCTGTTGCCTTGATGGCACCGTCTGCACAGGGCAGCGGTTGGTCGCCGAATATCCTATTAAACACCGATCTGCCGCAAGAACGGCGAGCTCATCTGTAGCTCCGGAAACTTCCGTGTAGTCTGTGATCCGGGTGGCGGTCTGACGTTCTGCCAAGGCCTCGCGTTGCGCAAAAGGATGGCGAGGGATGTAGCATCGCACAGCTGCGCCTAAGCCCCCTTCCTGTCCGCGATGAGTCGTGCCCCGCTGGTCGGCTCAGAGCAACAGCCGGGAAAGTTGTCGATAGCCAGAATATGACGGCGATGTAGCCATCGATTTTGCTGTTTGTATTATTCAGTCCCGCGCTCGCAGGATTTTCAGGGAGGCCACTCCGTGCTTGTATTTCTAGTTTATTCGATATATATTTCGATTTATTGCGAAATATATATCGCCATTGAAAACCAGGAAACTAGGCGGCGCACCATGACGAAACGACTGACTCCCGACATTGACGACATCATCAAGGCATTGGCCCATCCGGTCCGCAGGGAAATTCTCGGATGGCTGAAGAGCCCGCAGAAGTCATTCCCCACTCAGGCGCACTCGTTCGAACTCGGGGTCTGCGCGGGCAAGATCTATGAAAAGGCGGATCTTTCCCAGTCGACCATCTCGGCCCACCTGGCTACTTTGCAGCGCGCGGGGCTGGTGGTCCCCCGGAAAGTCGGACAGTGGATTTTCTATTCCCGCAATGAAGCCTTGATCGACAAGTTTCTCGATCGCATCAAGAGCGATCTTTGAAAAACACAAAAACTTCTTAAGGAGAATAAATTGAACAAATTGATTGAACCTATCCAGGTCGGAGATCTGAATCTTCCCAACCGCATCGTCATGGCCCCCCTTACCAGATGCCGCGCCAGCGCTGGCCGCGTGCCCAATGCCTTGATGGCCGAGTACTACACCCAACGTGCCGGAGCCGGGCTGATCCTGAGCGAGGCAACTTCCGTTTCTCCCCAGGGAGTCGGTTATCCCGATACTCCTGGTATCTGGTCAGATCAGCAGATACAGGGCTGGAAGCTGGTTACAAGTGCCGTGCATGCCGCCGGCGGACGCATGTTCCTGCAGCTCTGGCATGTGGGCCGGGTTTCACATCCGGACTTTCTCGATGGAGAGCTGCCCGTCGCGCCGAGTGCCATCGCTCCCAGGGGTCATGTCAGCCTGCTGCGTCCCCAGCGTGAATACGTCACGCCACGTGCCCTGGAAATTTCCGAAATTCCGGGCATCGTCGAGGCCTACCGCCGGGGGGCCGAAAACGCCAAACAGGCCGGATTCGACGGCGTCGAGATCCATGGGGCCAATGGCTACCTGCTGGATCAGTTCCTGCAGGACAGCACCAACAAGCGTAACGATGCGTACGGCGGCACGATCGAAAATCGTGCGCGGCTGATGCTGGAAGTGACGGATGCCGCGATTTCCGTTTGGGGCGCGGGCCGGGTCGGGATGCATCTGGCTCCCCGGGGCGACGCCCATACCATGGGCGATTCGAATCCACTGGAGACTTTCGGATATGTGGCGGAACAGCTGGGCAAGCGCGGTATCGCCTTCATTTTCACCCGCGAGTCACTGGGAGAAAATCGCATCGGCCCGGAACTGAAGAAACGTTTCAAGGGCGTGCTCATTGCAAACGAAGGTTTCAATCCCGACACGGCCCGGCAGGTGCTCGCGGCGGGCGAGGCCGACGCGGTCTCCTTTGGCAAGGATTTTATTTCCAATCCGGATCTGCCGCGCCGCCTGCAACTGAATGCGCCGCTCAATCCATTTCACTCCGAAACCTTCTACGGATACGGCCTTGATAATCCTCGGGTCGGCTATACCGATTATCCGAAACTGGTGGAGGAGTTTGTATAACCCGCGACCGGATGAAGGAATGATTGCGCACCGGGCGCTTGCTTGGCTGCGCAATGACCGGGATTGCAAAGAACAATCGCATGACCAATGGGAGAGCTATTATGTCTGAACAGTATTCGCGTATCGCAATCGTTACCGGTGCCACTTCCGGCATCGGGAAGGCGACAGCAAGAAGATTTATTGCCAGCGGCTACGGTGTGGTCGGCAACGGCCGCAACGCGGCAAAACTTCGCGCACTCGAACAGGAGTTGGGGGCGGCATTTATCGGCATAGCGGGTGATGCTGCCGAGAACACATTGCTGGATCGGCTCTTCGCATCAGCGATCGAACGTTTCGGCAGGGCGGCCGACATTGTCGTCGCGAACGCGGGGCGGGGCTTGAGCGGATCGGTCAAGGATGCCGATTTGTCGAAGTTCGAAGATATCCTCAAGCTCAACGTGACGGGTACGTTGACCTTGCTGCAAAAAGCTGCCCGGAAAATGGTGGATGAACAGCAATCCGGCTTTCCGAAACGGGCGGCAGATATCGTGGTCATCGGCTCGGTCGTGGGGAGGCACATATCCCCGTTCAGCGGGGTGTACGGTGCCACCAAGTTCGCTGTGCATGCGCTGGTCGAAGGGCTGCGTCGCGAAGTGGGGCCCAAAGGTGTTCGCGTGTCCCTGGTCGAGCCCGGCATCGTAGTCAGCGGGTTCCAGGATGCGGCGGGCTACGATGACGATATTGTGCGGAGCTTCGACGATAAATTTGGGCCGCTGCTGCACGGAGAGGATGTGGCGAACGCGATTCAGTACATCGTGGCTCAACCGCCTCATGTTCATATCAGCGACATCATGGTCCGTCCCACGCGCCAGGATTATCCCTGATCTGCTCAAGGAACATCGGCCCAGCCGGGGTGATCTTTTCCTGCAATTAAATTATTAGAAGGGTTCTCTTGGATGAGCGAACAACGGGAAAGGATTAAAGTATTAAGCGCCGGCATCTTCAGCCTGATTCTGGTGCTGGGCATCGCTCGTTTTGCCTACACCCCCCTGCTGCCTCTGATGCAGCATCAGGCGGGGCTTGGCGTTGCCGCAGCGGGGTGGCTGGCAGCCATCAATTATGCCGGCTACCTGAGCGGCGCGCTCATCGCCACATTGATCAGCGACATGGTGCTTAAAGATCGCTTGTACCGTATCGGTATGATCCTCGCCATCGTCAGCACCGCGATGATGGGCATGACCACGGATTTCACCGTTTGGGCTTTGTCTCGCTTTGTCGCCGGTCTGAGCAGTGCCGCGGGTCTGCTTCTAGGCAGCGGGCTGATCCTAAATTGGCTGATACGCCATAACCACCGTAGCGAGCTGGGCATCCACTTTGCGGGTATCGGCCTGGGGATCGCATGTTCGGCTGCGGCGGTGTTTCTAATGAACCAGTGGCTGAGCTGGGATCAACAATGGATCGCTCTCACCGCGCTGGGTTGCCTGCTCCTGATTCCCGCACTGCACTGGTTACCTCCACCGGATCGGAGCATCGTGACCAAGACCGGTCATAAGATGGAAGATGCGCCGCCCAGTGCTTTTTTCATGCGCCTGTTGATCGCCGCCTATTTCTGTGCGGGCATAGGCTATGTGGTCAGCGCGACCTTCATCGTCGCCATTATCGACCATATGCCCGGCATGAGCGGAACCGGAACCCTGGTCTTTTTCGTCATCGGGATCGCGGCGGCACCTTCATGCGTCGCGTGGGACCTGGTCGCCCGCCGTATCGGGAAACTGAACGCCCTGATCTCCGCTTCCGTCCTGCAGATTATCGGAATAATGCTTCCGGTTCTGGCTGGTGGTTTGATCCCCGCACTTGCCGGGGCGATACTCTTCGGCGGCACCGTCATGGGCATCGTGAGCCTGGTGCTGACCATGTCCGGTCACTACTACCCGACCCGTCCGGCCAAGATGATGGGCAAGATGACGCTCTCATATGGTGTTGCCCAGATAATCGGCCCGGCTATCACAGCATGGCTCGCCACCCGCTTAGGCAGTTACGCGGCAGGACTCTATCTGGCCGGAGGTGCAATGGCCGCAGGAACCTTGATCCTCCTCGCGCTCCGGGCCGTGGAGAAGCGTGAGGCCACAAAGGTGCCATTGCATATCAGTTGACTGGCAAAGTGACGAACCGCTGCGCGGATCATCACTTCATGATCAGGAACGATCCTGTGCGCTGCAAGCATTAGCGTGGTTATGGTTGTTTGCTGGCGCTCGAGTGCAATGCCTGGCTGACGATGTCGCGTGTGAGGTGTGGGGCGAACAGCTCGATGAAGTCGTAGGTGTAACCGCGCAGGTATTCGTTCTTGCGTATCGCGATGCGCGTGGTGCTGGGCTTGAACAGGTGTTTTGCTTCTATCATGCGCAGATGCCGGTCGCGTTCCGGTATGAAGGCGAGCTCGGCGAGGATGCCGATACCTAGTCCCAGTTCGACATAGGTCTTGATCACGTCGGCGTCGATGGCGCTGAGAGCGATGTTCGGTTCGATCTTCGCCGCCGCAAAGGCATCGTCTATCTTGCTGCGGCCACTGAAGGCAAAGTCGTAGGTGATGATCGGATATTCGGCAATCTTTGCCAGAGTCAGTCGTTTGATTTCCAGCAGCGGATGTTTGGGCGGAACGACCACGCAGTGATGCCAGTCGAAGCAAGGCAGGGTGACGAGGCCATCGTAGAGTGCCAGACTCTCGGTTGCGATGGCGACATCCGCTTCCCGGTTGAGGACTTGTTCGGCGATCTGGATGGGGTTGCCCTGGTGCAGGCCGAGCTTCACTTTGGGATAGCGTTTGATGAATTGTTTGACCACCGGTGGCAGGATATAACGAGCCTGCGTGTGGGTGGTGGCCAGGATGAGGTGGCCGCTGTCCTGCTCCTGAAATTCCTGCCCCACCTGTTTCAGGTTGTCCGATTCGTGCAGGATGCGCCGGGCGATGTCCAAAATGGTATTGCCCGCCTCGGTGAGCGCGACGATGCGCTTGCCGTTGCGCACGAAGATCTCGATGCCCAGTTCGTTTTCCAGCAACTTGACCTGCTTGCTGATGCCGGGTTGCGAGGTATAAAGCGCGGCAGCAGCCTCCGAGATATTCAGATTGCGGCGCACGATCTCATTCAGGTAGCGCAGTTGCTGGAGGTTCATGGCAAGCCTCTATATGTCGATTGGTTATAAAACTCTAACAAAAAAGTATTTAATAGTATATCTGTGCTCGGCTAGAATGCGTGCCTGAATTTTTGAATGGCTCGCAATGGACGGTATGTATACGCTTTCCGGCTTCGTGGTCGGACTGATAGTCGGGGTCACCGGGGTGGGTGGCGGCTCGCTGATGACACCCTTGCTGGTGCTGATCTTCGGCGTGTCTCCGGCGACGGCGGTGGGCACGGATCTGTTGTATGCATCTTTGACCAAGACCATGGGCGGTTGGGTGCACAGCAAGCGCGGCACGGTGGATTGGAAGATTGTGGGTCTGCTGAGCATGGGCAGTTTGCCCGCTGCGGTCATCACCGTACTGACCATCAAATACCTCGCGTTGGACGAGCAGACATTGCGCAGCCTGGTGACCGGCGTGTTGAGCGTGGCGTTGTTGCTGACGGGCAGCGCGTTGCTGCTCAAAGAATATGCGCAGAAACTGGGCCGGCGCAAAGACGGTTTAGTGTTCGAGTTGCATCACCGCCGCCTCGCTGCCGCGACGATAGCAACGGGCGCGCTGGTGGGGGCCTTGGTGACGATCTCCTCGGTGGGCGCGGGCGCGTTGGGCATGGTGGTGCTGCTGTTCTTATATCCGCGGCACCAGCCGGCCAGGCTGGTCGGGGCGGATATCGTCCATGCCATACCGCTGACCGCGCTGGCCGGGATGGGGCATCTGGCTTTGGGCACGGTCGACCTGGTGTTGCTGGGCAGTCTGTTGCTGGGTTCGTTGCCGGGTATTTATATCGGCAGTCATCTGAGCTCCAAGGTCCCGGAAAAAGTGTTGCGCCCGGTTCTCGCCGCGATGTTGCTGATCATCGGGTTCAAGATGATGTTTTATAAATGAGGAATGATTTATGAGTACCAATAAATCCAACAAGCCAAAATCAGTCAGCTGGTTCAACGGTTGCGGCGGTCGCATCGGCGTGGTGGTAGGCCAGACCGGCGAGCACGCCTATATCGGTGCGGCACTGCGCCATGACGAGGACTCGGATGTCGAATATATCCTGATGTATGGCGCAAAATTTCCGCTGGCAGCCGCACTGTTGTTACCCGTGTCCAAGTCTTATCCGCCAGAGGAAAAGGCAGGAGGGAATTAAATGTATCGCTACGACCACTTCGATCACCAGATCACCGCCGAGCGTGTTGCGCAGTTTCGCGACCAGGTGCGCCGTCGCCTCTCGGGCGAGCTGACGGAAGACGAGTTCCGCATCCTGCGTTTGCAAAACGGTTTGTACATGCAGATCCATGCCTATATGCTGCGTATCGCCGTGCCTTACGGGCTGGTGAGTGCCGCGCAGATGCGCATGTTCGCAAACATCGCGCGTAAATACGACCGGGGTTACGGGCATTTCACCACACGCCAGAACATCCAATTCAACTGGCTCAAGCTGCAAGACGCGCCGGACGTGCTGGCCGATCTGGCGACGGTCGAGATGCACGCCAACCAGACCTCGGGAAATTGCATACGCAACATCACCAGCGACGAGTTCGCCGGGGTGGCGCGCGATGAGATCGTCGATCCGCGCCCTTACGCCGAGATCTTGCGCCAGTGGAGCACCTTCCATCCCGAGTTCGCTTACTTGCCGCGCAAATTCAAGTTCGCCTCACCGGTGCGGTCGACGACCGTGCTGCCATCGCGGTGCACGACATCGGTCTGCAAGTGGTGAAGAACGCGCGGGGCGAAGTGGGCTTCCGCGTGCTGGTCGGCGGCGGTCTGGGGCGCACCCCCGTCATCGGCGTTGAGATCTGTGACTTCGTGCCCTGGCAGCACATCATCACTTATGTCGAATCCATCGTACGTGTGTATAACGAATACGGTCGCCGCGACAACATCTACAAAGCGCGCATCAAGATACTGGTGAAGGCGCTCGGTATAGCCGAGTTCAAACGCCAAGTGGAAGCCGATTGGCAGTTTACCAAAAACGGCCCGTGCACCATCACGCAAGCAGAACTGGATAGGGTCTCAGCTTGTTTCGCTGCGCCTGCATACGAGCAGTTGCCGGAAAGCGATACCGCTGCGGAAGCGCTGCAGCGCGACAACAAAGCCTATGGCAATTGGCTCAAACGCAATGTCAAGCCGCACAAAGTGCCGGGCTACGCATCCGTGGTGTTGTCGTTGAAGCAGACCGGCATCGCGCCCGGCGATGCGACCGCCGAGCAGATGGACGCGGCGGCGGCACTGGCGGAGCGTTTCAGTTTTGGTGAATTGCGCATCACGCACATGCAGAATCTGGTGCTGGCCGACGTCAAGCAATCCGACCTCTTCGCTTTGTGGGAAGCCGCGAAAAAATTGGGCATGGCGACCGCCAACATCGGCTTGTTGACCGACATGATTTGCTGCCCAGGCGGCGATTTCTGCACTCTGGCGAATGCCCGTTCTATCCCCCTGGCAAAGGCCATCGCCGAGTGTTTCGATGACATGGACTTCCAGCATGATATCGGCGAGCTGGAGATAAATATCTCGGGATGCATCAATGCGTGCGGTCATCATCACGTCGGCCACATCGGTATACTGGGTGTGGATAAAGACGGCGAGGAGTGGTACCAGATCCAGATCGGCGGCGAGCAGGGTAATGAAGCGGTGCTCGGCAAGGTCATCGGGCGCTCGTTCAGTTTCGAACAGATGCCCGAGGTGATCGCTCGCCTGCTGCAAGTGTATGTGCGCGAGCGATACGACGATGAGCGTTTCATCGACACCGTGCGCCGACTCGGCATCGAGCCGTTTAAAGCGGAAGTGTACGGTACGGCCATTGAAGGCGAAAAAGAGCTCGGAGGCCCTGGTTATGGTTTGGTCGGGGATGTAACGCCTTATGCAACGCCTTATTACTCACCCAGATTCTGAGGCGAATATGATCATCAAAAATAGAACGGTGGTGGATGATGGCTGGTGCGTGCTGCGCTTGGGCGAGAACGATACACCGGAAGCCGTAATCGTGCCGCCGGGAAAAGTCATCGTGCCGCTGAAAGTCTGGCAGGCGCAACGCGGTACGCTGCAAGAGCGTGCGGAGTTGGGCGTGTGGTTTGCAAGCTGCGAACGCGCGGAAGATTTGCAAGGTGAGGTGGGGAAATTTGCCGTGATCGCGGTGGACTTCCCCAAGTTCGGGGATGGGCGGGGGTATTCCATAGCCTACCATTTGCGCGCCCGCTTCGGCTATCGCGGTGAGTTGCGCGCCATCGGTGATGTGCTGCGCGACCAGATGTTCTACATGCAGCGCGTCGGGTTCGATGCATTCGCTCCGCGTGCCGATAAAGACATCCACGAGGCGCTCAAAGGACTGAGCGATTTTTCCGTAACTTATCAGGCGTCGGCAGACGAGGCGCAGCCGCTGTTCCGTCGTGTATCGCGTTGAGGTCAACCATGAGAAAATTGCAACAAAAGATCGAGCTGGTAAAGGACGTGTTGGCGGATGCGGCGCGTGATTTTTCGCCGGTGACTTTTGCCAACAGCCTGGGTGCGGAAGACATGGTGCTGACCGATCTCATTGCCAAGTTCCAACCCGATATCGCGATGTTCAGTCTGGACACCGGACGCTTGCCGCAAGAAACATATGATCTGATGCAGACGGTGCGCGAGCGTTACAGCGTGCCGCTACAGATATATTTTCCCGATAGCGCGCAGGTGGAGGGTTTTGTCGCGCAAAACGGCGTGAACGGTTTTTACGACAGCGTGGAAAACCGCAAGGAATGCTGCCGCATCCGCAAGGTACAACCGCTGAAGCGCGCACTCGCAGGACAGCAAGCGTGGCTCACCGGCATGCGCCGTGATCAGGCCGTGACACGTGGCGGGCTGGCCGTGTCGTCCTTTGATGCCGATCACGGTTTGCAGAAGTTCAATCCGCTGCTGGATTGGAACAATGCCGAAGTGTGGGAATACATCAAACAGAATGACGTGCCATACAATAAGCTGCACGACCGCTTTTATCCGAGCATAGGTTGCGCGCCTTGCACCCGGTCGGTCACGCCCGGCGAAGACATCCGCTCCGGCAGATGGTGGTGGGAAAACCCCGAAAACAAGGAATGCGGGTTGCATGTCGCCCGTATTACACCGATCAAACCTGCGTAGCGCGTTTGTTTTCGGGATTTCGGTGCAGGGTAATGCCTGTCGCGTAGCGGTTGACGTTAGCCGGAACCAAAACTGCAAAAATAGCGAGTGTGGCTTGCACGTAGGCAGGGCCGCACCATTGAAGAAAATTTGATTTAATAGAAAGCAAGCAGCGATGAGCAACCATACTTTTACCCATCTGGACGCGCTGGAAAGCGAATCTATCCATATCATGCGAGAGGTCGCGGCGGAATGTAAAAACCCCGCGCTGCTGTTTTCCGGCGGCAAGGATTCCATCGTCATGTTGCGTCTCGCCGAGAAGGCGTTCCGCCCCGCGAAGTTCCCCTTCCCCCTGGTACACATCGATACCGAGCACAACTTCCCGGAAGTGATCGCCACCCGCGACAAACTGGCGGCGGACCTGGGTGAACGGCTGATCGTGCGTTCGCTGGAAGATTCGATCAGGCGCGGCACCATCGTCATCAAAAATCCCGATCTGCCGCGCAACCCTTTCCAGTCTGTGACTTTGCTGGAGACCATCGCCGAGTTCGGCTTCGATGCCTGCATGGGCGGCGCCCGACGCGACGAGGAAAAGGCGCGCGCCAAGGAGCGCATCTTTTCGTTCCGCGACGAGTTCGGCCAGTGGGACCCGAAGAACCAGCGCCCCGAGCTATGGGATATCTACAACACCCGCGTGCATAACGGCGAGAACATCCGCGTGTTCCCGATCAGCAACTGGACCGAGATGGACATCTGGCAATACATCGGGCGCGAGAAGCTGTACATCCCGAGCATCTACTACGCGCACCAGCGCGAAGTGATACGTCGTGGCAACTCCGTGATCCCGGTATCGGATCTGGTGCAACCCAAGCCGGGCGAAAAGGTCGAAGTACTGTCCGTACGCTTCCGTACCGTGGGCGATGTAACGTGTACCGCACCGGTGGAATCCACCGCCAGCAATGTGGAAGAAATCATCGCCGAGACCGCGACCACGCGCATCACCGAGCGGGGTGCGACGCGCATGGACGACCAAACATCAGACGCATCCATGGAGTTGCGCAAGAAAGAAGGGTATTTCTAATCATGAGCAACACCACACAATTACTCCGTTTTATCACCGCCGGCAGCGTCGATGACGGCAAAAGTACGCTGATCGGCCGCCTGCTGCACGATTCGAAGTCCATTTTCGAGGACCAGTATTCGGCGATCTCCAAGACCAGCGAGAAGCGCGGCATGACGGCGGTCGATCTGTCCTTGCTCACCGACGGTCTGCAGGCCGAGCGCGAGCAGGGCATCACCATCGATGTGGCGTACCGCTACTTCGCCACACCCAGGCGCAAGTTCATCATCGGCGACACGCCCGGGCACGAGCAGTACACGCGCAATATGGTGACCGCGGCGAGTACCGCGAATTTGGTGGTTATTCTGATCGATGCGCGCAGAGGGGTGCTGGTGCAGACGCGCCGCCACACTTACCTGGCGAGCCTGGTGGGTGTGCCGCACATCGTGCTGGCGGTCAACAAGATGGACATGGTGGATTATTCCCAGGCACGTTTTGACGAAATAGTCACCGAGTACAAGGCTTTTGCCGCGCAATTGAATTTGCGCGACATCACCTGCATCCCGTTGTCCGCATTGGTGGGCGACATGGTGGTGGATCGCGGCGAGCAATTGAATTGGTATCAAGGCCCCACGTTGATGGAAAAACTGGAAAGCGTGGAGATTGATCATGATGTGAATACCACGGATTTCCGCTTTCCTGTGCAATGGGTATGCCGCCCGCAAACCGAGGAATATCACGACTTCAGGGGGTTCATGGGGCGTATCGAAGCGGGCGAAGTGTCGGTGGGCGACGAGATCACCGTGCTGCCATCCGGCCGCAGCAGCAAAGTCAAAGAGATCGTCACGCTGGATGGCAACTTGCAGACCGCCTTCGCGCCGCAATCCATCACGATCACGCTGAACGACGAGATCGACATTTCGCGCGGCGACATGTTCGTGAAAGCCGATGCGATGCCGACGGTCGCCAAAGAGTTTGGGGCGATGATGTGCTGGTTGTCCGAAACGCCGCTGGACAAAAATCGCAAATACCTGGTCAAACACACCACGCGGACGGCGAAGTGCCTGTTTTCCAGTGTCGATTACCGCGTTGATGTGAACACCCTGGAACAGCACACCAACCCGAGCGTGAACATGAACGACATCGTGCGTGTGGCGATGAAGGTGCAGCAACCGCTGGCGTTCGATCACTATAAACGCAACCGCGCCAGCGGTAGTTTTATTGTGATTGATGAGGCGAGCAATAACACCGTTGCGGCGGGGATGATCGTTTAACGGGATCGTCGCTGTTGCTCCACGAGCCGGCGTTTCAGGCAGATGAATTGCTTGAAACGCCAGCTTCAATTTTGAGCGCGCGAGGTTTTCCGGTATCATCGCGCCTTACGAAAAAATCTTGTCCGGGCATCCGCATGACCAAGTACATCTTCATCACTGGCGGCGTTGTTTCTTCTTTGGGGAAGGGCATCGCCGCCGCTTCTCTTGCGGCCATCCTCGAGTCGCGCGGTTTGCGCGTCACCATGCTCAAGCTCGATCCGTACATCAACGTCGATCCGGGCACGATGAGCCCGTTCCAGCACGGCGAGGTGTTTGTCACCGAGGACGGTGCGGAGACCGATCTGGATCTGGGGCATTACGAGCGTTTCATCACGGCCAAGATGCGCAAGGCCAATAATTTCACCACCGGTCAGATATACGAAAGCGTGATACGCAAAGAGCGTAGAGGCGAGTATCTGGGCAAGACCGTGCAAGTCATCCCGCATATCACCAACGAGATACAGGCTTTCATCGAACGCGGCGCGGCCGCCTACCACGGCGATAAAGCCGATGTGGCGATCGTCGAGATCGGCGGCACGGTGGGCGACATCGAATCGTTGCCCTTCCTGGAAGCTGCCCGCCAGATGGGGCTGCGCATGGGGCGAAACCAAGTCGCTTATGTGCATCTGACGCTGGTGCCTTATATCGCGACGGCGGGCGAATTAAAGACCAAACCCACCCAGCATAGTGTGCAGAAGTTGCGCGAGATTGGTATCTTCCCGACCGCCTTGCTATGTCGCGCCGACAGACCGATCCCAGACGACGAGCGCGCGAAGATTTCGCTGTTCGCCAACGTGCGCGAAGAGGCGGTGATCTCGATGTGGGATGCCGACAGCATCTACATGATTCCGCAAATGCTGCATGCGCAAGGCTTGGATCGCATCGTGTGCGAAGAGTTGGCATTGAAAGACCTGCCGCCCGCCGATCTGTCGGTATGGGCCAAGTTGGTTACTGCGCTGGAAAATCCGGTACATCAGATCACCATCGGCATGGTCGGGAAGTATGTCGATCTGACCGAATCCTACAAGTCCCTGATCGAAGCCTTGCGCCACGCGGGTATACACACCGCGACCCAAGTGAATATCGAATACATCGATTCGGAAGGGCTGGAAACGGCCGGTACGCAAGGCCTTTCGCACTTCGATGCAATCCTGGTTCCCGGCGGTTTTGGCGTGCGCGGCACGGAAGGTAAGATCGCCGCGATACGTTATGCGCGCGAACACAAGATACCCTATCTGGGTATCTGCCTGGGCATGCAATTGGCTGTCATCGAATATGCGCGCCATGTCGCGGGCATGAAGGATGCGAACAGTACCGAATTCAATCCGGAATCCGAACATCCGGTGGTGGCACTGATCACCGAGTGGCTGGATAGAGACGGCAAAGTAGCGACGCGCAGTGCCGATTCTGACTTGGGCGGCACGATGCGTCTGGGTTCGCAACGTTGTCCGGTCAAGTCCGGCACGCTGGCGCAACGCATCTACGGCGATGAGGTGAACGAGCGTCATCGCCACCGTTATGAGGTCAACAATCATTATGTTCCCGCGTTGGAAAAATCCGGCTTGGTGATTTCCGCGCGCACACCGAGCGAGGACTTGCCGGAAATGATGGAACTGCCACAGTCCCTGCACCCTTGGTTCGTCGGCGTGCAGTTCCACCCTGAGTTCACGTCCTCGCCACGCGCCGGACATCCGCTGTTCAAAGCCTTTGTGGAAGCGGCTTTGCAACGCAAGGGAGCGACCAAATGAAGCTATGTGGATTTGATGCCGGTTTAGAGCACCCGCTGTTTTTGATCGCCGGACCTTGTGTGATCGAGTCGCAGCAGATGGCGATAGACACGGCAGGCAAGTTGCAAGAGATGTGCCGTGAGCTGGACATCTCGTTCATCTATAAATCGTCTTACGACAAAGCCAACCGCAGTTCGGGCAAGTCGTTTCGCGGTTTCGGTATGGAGGCGGGGCTGAAGATATTGTCCGAAGTGAAAGCGCAACTCGGTGTACCTGTTCTGACCGACGTGCATAGCATTGAGGAGATCGCGCCCGTCGCCGCCGTGGTGGATGTGTTGCAGACCCCCGCCTTCCTGTGCCGCCAGACCGACTTCATCCACGCGGTGGCCGGTTGTGGTCGTCCGGTGAATATCAAAAAGGGACAATTTTTGTCGCCCTGGGATATGAAGAACGTGGTGGACAAGGCGCGCGAAGCGAGCGGCGCGGACAACATCATGGTGTGCGAACGCGGCGCGTCATTCGGCTATAACAATCTGGTGTCGGACATGCGCTCGCTGGCGGTGATGCGCGACACCGGCTGCCCGGTGGTGTTCGATGCCACGCACTCGGTGCAGTTGCCGGGCGGGCAAGGTTTGGTGTCGGGCGGGCAGCGCGAGTTCGTGCCGGTGCTGGCGCGCGCGGCTGTGGCGGCGGGCGTGGCTGGTGTGTTCATGGAGACGCACCCGAACCCCAGCCAGGCGATGTCGGATGGCCCGAACGCATTTCCGTTGGGACACCTCAAGGCGTTATTGCATACCCTCAAGGTGTTGGATGCGACGGTGAAGCAGCAAGGTTTGATAGAAGAAAATATCGATTTGAAAAACGTTTAGATTAAGTGGATAAGGAATAGAAATGAGTGCAATCATTGATGTCATCGCCCGAGAGATTTTGGATTCCCGTGGCAACCCTACCGTGGAAGCCGACGTGTTGTTGGAGTCCGGCGTGATGGGACGCGCGGCCGTGCCTTCCGGTGCTTCCACCGGAACCAAAGAAGCCGTTGAATTGCGCGATGGCGACAAGCAACGCTATCTGGGCAAGGGCGTGTTGAAAGCGGTGGAATATGTGAACACCGAGATCGCCGAAGCCATCATCGGTTTGGATGCGTCCGAACAAGCCTTCATCGATCAGACCATGATCGAACTGGACGGCACAGAGAACAAATCGCGTCTGGGTGCGAACGCCATCCTGGCAGTGTCTATCGCGGTGGCCAAAGCGGCGGCGGAAGAATCCGGTTTGCCGCTGTATCGCTACTTCGGCGGCGCGGCGCGCATGGAAATGCCCGTGCCGATGATGAACGTCATCAACGGCGGCGCGCATGCCACGGGCGGCGGCGACATGCAGGAATTCATGATCGTGCCGGTGGGCGCGCAAAGTTTCCGCGAGGCACTGCGTTGCGGCGCGGAAGTTTTTCATGCCTTGAGGAACGTGCTGCACCACAAGGGCTTTGCCACCACGGTGGGTGATGAGGGCGGATTCGCTCCGGCACTCGGTTCCAATGAGGCGGCGTTGAAAGTCATCGTCGAAGCCATCGAAGCCGCGGGCTATGTGCCCGGTGCGGATGTGGCGATCGCGATGGATCCGGCCTCGTCAGAATTCTACAAAGATGGCAAATATCATCTGAAGGCTGATGGCCTGACTTTAACTTCAGCGCAGATGGTGGATATGTACGCGACCTGGGTGGACAAATATCCCATCATCTCTATCGAAGACGGCATGAGTGAACTGGACTGGGCGGGCTGGAAGATGCTGACCGAGCGCCTGGGAAAAAATATCCAGCTGGTAGGCGACGATGTGTTCGTGACCAACACCAAGATATTGCGCGAAGGCATCAAGCAAGGCATCGCCAACTCCATCCTGATCAAGGTGAACCAGATCGGCACATTGACCGAGACTTTCGCCGCGATCGAGATGGCAAAACGCGCGGGTTACACCGCCGTGATGTCGCACCGTTCGGGCGAGACCGAAGATTCCACCATCGCCGATCTGGCGGTGGGTACCAACGTGATGCAGATCAAGACCGGCTCCTTGTCGCGTTCGGATCGCATGGCGAAATACAACCAGCTGTTGCGCATCGAAGAAGATATGGGTTCGAGTGCGTCCTATCCGGGGCGCGATGCGTATTACCAACTGAATAAATAAAAAACTGCCGGCACGGCTCACCCAGTAGGCCGATGAGTTTCCGGCGGCAGTGCCGCCACCCATTTGCTCGCGGTGTCGCTCGCTACGGTTTTTCGAGGTTCCGGTATTTTTGGAACTTGAATCTCGCCCCGCACATCGGGGCGATTTTTTTACAGGCTTACATGCGTGCCATCACTATTATTTTGTTGGTCATCTTGCTATTGCTCCAGTACCCGCTGTGGCTGGGCAAAGGCGGCTGGTTGAAAGTGTGGGATTTGCACCGGCAAGTGGAAACGCAGCAGCAAGCCAACCAACAGACTCAAACGCGCAACGCCGTGCTGGATGCCGAAGTGCGCGATCTTAAACAAGGCACGGCGGCTATCGAAGAACGTGCCCGTAGCGAGCTGGGCATGATCAAACGCGACGAAGTTTTTTATCAGATACTCGAAAAATTATCCTCGCCCAAGTCGGGAACGCCGGCTGTGTCACTGCCCGCTTCTGCTGTCACCCATACGGCACAATAAATCCTGCTGGGTTCGTCCTTCCCCGTACAGCAACTCAATACCAAGAAGGCTGTATGCAAGCCCCCGCGTTCCGGTAGCGCGGCAGTTTTCGCGGGAAGTGTCGCTTGCTCATCTATTAGATGTATTTGTTTTATTACTTTTCTGGGCTCATATTGATTTATATCAATATCGTTTGGCGCGCGAAAATATATTCTCCTCTCCGACTGTAGTCAGTCGATACGCTAATTCAACAACGACATGGGATATGGAGGGTTTATAAAATGGAAAATGCATTGCCGGTACTGTTTGTTTTCACGCCATTTTTGATTTTGGGTTTTATGATAATTTTCAGCGGTAAGGCTCCGGCTGCACCCGCATCGTCTGCCGGTTCGATTTACCAAAGATTGGGTGGCGAAGCTGCCGTCAATGCCGCTGTGGATATCTTTTACCGAAAAGTGTTGAAGGATGACCGGATCAAACGTTTTTTTGATAATACCGACATGACCAAACAAGCGGCCAAACAGAAGGCCTTTTTGACTATGGCGTTTGGCGGGCCGCATAAATACACAGGTGAAGATATGAGAAGAGGTCATGCCCATCTGGTGATGCAGGGTCTGAACGACTCGCATTTTGACGCGGTCATGGAACATCTCGGCGCCACACTCACGGAACTCAAAGTCCCCGGGGATTTGATCGCTCAATGCGCAGCTATCGCGGAAAGCACACGCAAGGACGTATTGGGCAGGTAAAACGGCACGCGGGCAGAATGCTCTTCGGGTCGAGCCGCTCAAATAAGTTGTGGAAATCCAGCCGCACGAATGTCCTTCAAGAAATTGAAGGACATTTTTTATTGAATTGAAGGATCGTCACCGGATAACAGACACCACCAAGATGGTTGATTGGGTTGTCGGAATGCGTACTCAGATTCGCCGGAATACGCACCAGTAACCGCTAAAGAGATTAGCTGATGCGGCATTGGCTGAAACGATGGGCGAATTCAAGGATGAAGTGCAATTTTGAGTAACGCAGGTCAGGTGGGCGGGATGCGGTAGCATCCGCGCTTTTTGACCGGCCAGTCGAAATTGCAAA
>JABEVF010000149.1 GCA_013043965.1 Gallionella sp.
CGAGATGCTGCCGCGCGTGGTCCCGTTCGTGCTGCTGCTGACCGGTGTCATGGTGGCGCTCTATGGCGGTTTCGCCACGCCGTCTGAGACCGCCGGACTTGGCGCGGTGCTGGCCCTGGTACTGATCGCCGTGGTGTACAAAGTGTGGCGGCCCCGCGACGTGGCGCCCATCCTGGGCGCCACGCTCAAAGAATCCACCATGCTGATGTTCATCATCGGCATGTCGCTGCTGTATTCCTACGTGATGAGCTATCTGCACATCAGCCAGGGCGCGGCGGAATGGATCGTCGCGCTGGAGCTGTCGAAATGGATGCTGCTCGCGACCGTCATCGTGCTGGTGATGGGGCTGGGGTTCTTCCTGCCGCCGGTGAGCATCATCCTGATGACCGCGCCCATCATCCTGCCGCCGCTCCGGGCAGCCGGTTTCGATCTGATCTGGTTCGGCGTGCTGATGACCATCGTCATGGAAATGGGGCTCATCCATCCTCCGGTCGGACTCAACCTTTTCGTCATCAAGAACATCGCGCCCGACATCCCGCTCAAGGAAGTGATCTGGGGTGTCATCCCGTTCGTGCTGCTGATGTTCTTCGCCATATTCCTGCTGTGTTTGGTTCCGGGTATTTCCACCTGGTTTCCCAATATGATCATGGGGGTGGGACGATGACTGATAGATACAGGGCGCAAGAACCCTCGGCAAAGAGGTTAAAGACGCATCTTGGAAACGTGCGCTGAGCGGTTTCTGACAGGCCATCACTTATGAGCCCAGCCCGCGATGTCAGCGCCAAAATTTCACGGCTGTTCGTGCATCCCGTCAAATCCTGCGCGGGGGTCGAGGTGCGCGAGGCATTGTTGACCGATACGGGATTGGAGCTGGACCGGGCCTGGATGGTGGTGGATGCACAGGGTGTATTCGTCACGCAGCGCGGGCAACCCCGTATGGCTCTGGTTCGCCCGCAGATCAAACCTCATGAGCTGGTGCTGAGCGCACCGGGCATGCGGGACTTGCACATCGCGCGTGGTGGGGTGAACAAAACTATTTCTGTGAAGCTTTGGGATGATGAAGTACCCGCCTTCGATATGGGCGACAAGGCTGCGCTATGGTTCACTGATTTCTTGGCGATGTCCGCAGAGGCGAGCCCAGCTTCCCGGCCCCACCCATATCGATTAGCCCGGTTCGATCCCGCGCACCGGCGCGCTTCCAATCCGGAGTGGACGGGCGGTGTGCAAGCACTGAACCTGTTCAGCGATGGATATCCGCTTTTGGTGCTCGGCGACGCATCGCTTGCGGAGCTGAATCAGCGACTGGTCGCCGCAGGCCATGCCAGCGTCGGCATCGAACGGTTCAGGCCCAACATCGTGCTGTCGGGGCTGCATGCGCACGATGAAGACAGGCTGGACGTGATGCACGTAGCGACAGGCGCCGATGAAATCTTGCTGAAGCCGGTCAAGCCCAGTCCGCGCTGTCCCATCCCTAATGTCGATCCGCAGACTGCTACAATCAGCCCCGAAGTCGGGGATACCCTGCAAAGCTATCGGCAGGATGCCCGTGTAGAGGGCGCGGTGACTTTTGGCATGAACACCATCGCCCTTCAGGGTGTCGGAGCCACTTTGCAAGTGGGTCAAACAGTGACGGCAGATTTTGATTTTGGTTGACTGCGGGATGCGGGGGAGGAGACCTTCACGGCTTTGCGCCGCGGGAGAAAAACGAAACCACTTTGATTCTATTGGATAGAATAGTAGATGGAGGAACGCATCAGTGCTGGCAGTAGTTGAGCAAACAAGATTGCGGGTATCGAAGAACACCGAGGCGAAAAGAAAATCGCAACTCGGGCAATTTCTTACGCCTGCAAGAACGGCTCGGTTCATGGCAGGTTTGTTTACGGGTAAAGATAATATTGATTGCCGTTTGCTCGATGCAGGCGCGGGTATCGGTTCGCTTACCAGCGCTTTTCTTGATCGTTGTGTGGATGGTGACTTGAGATTCAAGAATGTAGACGTAACCGTCTTTGAATTGGATAGCCTGATTCACAAGGATTTAAATGATGCGCTCTCTAGTTATAAGGAAATACTGCCGATTGATTATGAAATACTGGGCGGTGACTTTATCGAACAGGCTGTTAATAGAATTCAATTTGGTTATGGCAGAGGTTTCACTCACGCAATCCTGAATCCGCCCTATAAAAAAATTAGCAGCAGCTCCCACCACCGCCTGTTGCTTCGGCAGGCAGATATTGAAACCGTAAATCTCTATTCTGCGTTCGTCGCCTTGGCACTGGCGATGATGTCGCCGGGTGCTCAAATTGTTGCAATCATTCCGCGTAGCTTCTGCAACGGGCCGTATTACCGGCCTTTCCGCGACTTTGTGCTTCAGCGGGCTGCAATTCGACACATGCACTTGTTCGACTCGCGCAGCAAGGCATTCAAGGATGATGATGTGCTGCAAGAAAACATCATCCTGCTGCTTGAGCGCGGCGGTCAGCAAGGTGATGTGACCGTGACCACATCGACCGATGACAGCTTCGCCGACCTCGTAACGCATACGCATCCGTTTAACCGTATCGTGTTTCCCGAAGATACCGAGCGATTCATCCATGTGCCGACTTCGGCTGAGCGCAACGCCATCGAGCTATCAAGCGCGATACGCTGTTTGTTGGAAGATGTCGGCATCAAGGTATCAACAGGGCCAGTTGTCGATTTTCGGCTGAAAGAGCATCTGCGCGAAATGCCCGAAGCAGGCACTGTTCCTCTCCTGTATCCAGCGCACTTTTCCGGGCAGAACATCGAATGGCCCAAACCGGATATCAAGAAGCCCAACGCAATCCAGCGCAACGCCGAAACAGAAAAGTGGCTTTATCCGAATGGCTACTATTGCGTGGTTCGGCGCTTCTCATCAAAAGAAGAAAAGCGCCGAATCGTAGCAAGCGTTGTTCATCCGGACACTTTTGCCGGTGCTGAAATGCTGGGTCTGGAAAATCATCTGAACGTGTACCACGAAAACAAGCATGGTTTGCCGGAAGCGCTTGCGCGCGGCTTGGCCATTTACCTCAACACGACCGGTGTTGATGAAAACTTCCGCCGTTCGAGCGGGCACACCCAAGTCAATGCAACCGACCTCAAGATGATGAAATATCCGAGCCGTGAGGCGCTGATTACATTGGGTGAATGGGCGATGCGCAGCGGCGAGCCGACACAGAACATGATGGATGAACAACTCGACAAGTTATCCGTATGACAAAGAAGATTAACCATATCGAGGAGGCTTACCAGATACTCATTTCTCTTGGCCTGCCACGCGCACAGCACAACGAGCGATCCGCGTTATCCCTGGTGGCCCTGCTTGACCTCACCCCCAATAAGAAGTGGGCTAAGGCTGAAAATCCGCTTGTCGGCATCACGCCGATCATGGATTGGTCGCGAGAGCACTACGGCAAGGAATATGCGCCAAACACGCGCGAGACATTTCGGCGGCAGACGATGCACCAATTCGTCGATGCCGGGATTGCCATATACAACCCGGACAAACCAGATCGTCCGGTAAACAGCCCGAAGGCCGTTTATCAAATCGCACCCGCTATGCTGATGTTGCTGCGCAGCTTCGGTACCAAGATGTGGCACGACAATCTGACGACGTATCTGACCCAGAACAAATCGCTGGCGGCAAAATACGCGATGGTGCGAAAGCAAAAACTTATCCCAGTGCAGATTGCACCAGGCAAAAAAATCAAACTCAGCCCCGGCGCGCACAGCGAGCTGATCCGCGCCATCATAGAAGAATTCGCCCCGCGCTTCGCGCCGGGGAGTGTGCTGATTTATGCAGGTGATACGGGCGACAAATGGGGCTACTTCGATGCGGCCTTGCTGACCAAACTGGGTGTCGATGTGGACTCACATGGCAAGATGCCTGATGTGGTGCTGCATTTCGTCGAGAAAAATTGGCTGCTGTTGGTCGAATCTGTCACCAGTCATGGCCCGGTCGATGGCAAGCGGCATGCCGAACTGACTAAGTTATTCGCAGGTTCAAAAGCTGGATTGGTTTACGTGACCGCATTCCCGAACCGCGCCATCATGGGCAAGTATCTGGGTGAGATCGCATGGGAAACCGAAGTGTGGGTGGCCGATGCGCCTTCGCACTTGATTCACTTTAATGGTGAACGTTTTCTTGGGCCTTACGCAACGACGAAGTGATGGGGCTCCGTCCCCGAACAATTCCTGCAAAGCTATCGGCAGGATGCCCGTGTAGCAGGTGCGGTGACTTTTGGCATGAACACCATCGTCCTTCAGGGTGTCGGCGCTACATTGCAAGTGGGTCAAACCGTGACGGCGGATTTTGATTTTGGTTGAGTGATTGCGTTGAAGCAAATCAGCCTTGGCCTCCGAAGATGTAAGCATGCAAGATGGCATAAGAGGCGACGGTGATTGTGTAGAATGCCGCAGCAAGGGGAGAGGCGATGGCTGACAAGAAGCTGGTGGCTCAAAAGATATCTGACAAGAAGTCGATTGCGTCTGTAGAGCAGATCGAAGCGCGGATATTTCTGATCCGTGGGCAGAAGGTCATGCTGGATCAAGATTTGGCAGAGCTCTATGAGGTAGAGACCAAAGCATTGAACCGTGCGGTCAAACGCAACCTTGGCCGCTTTCCGGAAGACTTTATGTTCCAGCTCTCAGCGGACGAGTTCGATAACTTGAGGTTCCAATCTGGCACCTCAAGTTTGAGGTCACAAATTGGCACCTCAAGATGGGGCGGTCGGCGCTACCCGCCCTATGCCTTCACCGAGCAGGGAGTCGCTATGCTCTCCAGCGTGCTGCACAGCGACCGCGCTGTCCAGGTCAACATCGAGATCATGCGCGCCTTCGTGCGTTTGCGGCAGATGCTTTCCACCAACGCCGAACTTTCCCGCAAGCTGGCCGCACTCGAAAAGAAATACGACATCCAGTTCAAGGCAGTATTCGAGGCCATCCGCGAACTCATGACGCCTCTGGAACCGAAGAAGAAGCGCCCCATTGGTTTTGCGTCTTGGGAGAAGAAATGAAACCGTGGTCTGCCCCCGATTGTTTATTTAATTTATCTACATATGAAATTTCAAAGACTAACACTTAAAGGATGGCGTCAATTTTCCGAAGTTGACATTGCCTTTCATCCTCGTATAACCATTATCACTGGTGCTAATGGCGCCGGGAAAAGCACAATATTGAATGTGCTTTCACAACATTTTGGATGGTCGCAGCCGCTTTTAGCGACCCCTACCTTTTTGGATGAATCAGGCAAGATGGGATACTTCACTGGCCTGTTTTACAAAATACTCAAGAAAAAAGAGGAAGCACCGACAAACATGGTCGGATCGCTACGGTACGATAATGAAGTCACAGCAAACTTAATTGTTCCAGAAAGTAGTGGCGTTTCTTACAACCTACAAATTAGTAATCAACAAGGTGTTCTTGGTTTACACGTAAATTCTCATAGGCCTATTAAAACTTACCAGCAAATTGGAAATATCCCTACGAATGCAATTAACGCGGAGCAAGCCTACAATTCTTACAATAGTGAAACAATAAACCGTTATCAAGGCGGCCATACTGGGTTCAGCCCAATTTATAGGATGAAAGAGGCAATTATTTCCATGGCCACATTCGGCCCGGGGAATCAGTATGTAAAAAAGAATCTGTCACTTGAG
>JABEVF010000150.1 GCA_013043965.1 Gallionella sp.
ACCTCCCTTGTTTGCTTTCTTGCGTCTTCTTTTTCCATGCGCCGTGAGACGCATCAATCACCATAAAGTTCACGGATAATTCGTGCCGGGTCTATAGTTACAAACGAAATGGGCTTGTCCTACTTCGATGTCACTGGACAGATGAGTTGGCTAGGTGTCTCTCAGATTGTCGTTGTGCTTATTGCCTTAAACTCTTGTGTGCTGCTTTATCTGATGGCGTGTGGTCGACATGGTCGGCGCAGTTACTTTCGCTATGTCCCAGCGATTGGCTACAACAACATCGTGCTCATTTTTCTGGTGCTGATCCAAATGGTAGTGAAGCCTGGGGCGGATAACCTGTTCTACTTACTGATAGTGCCACTGACTTTATTGGCACTCGCCGATTTCGTGTTTATTGTGAGTAGAATTCTTTCTACCAGAAGGCTGTGTGTGATGTCCGCGCAGGAATTCGCGACCCACTATTTCAAATTATTGAAAGAGGAAAAAATGACTGATTTTTTCCGGCTGTTCCACGACGACGCGGAGTTCATTGATCCGTTTGCACTCGCTCCCGTGCGTGGCATCAAGGCTATCGAGCACTTCTTCCAGCGACTGAGGGAGCAATTCGATGAAATCGAGATATCTCCGGTCAAAGTCACCGGTAACTCAAACACTATAAACACCCAATGGGTAGCCCGTGGCGTGACTAAGAACGGTGTTCCAATGTCGGGATTATGCGGTACAAACGTCATGCGACGAGCACACGGAAGGATACATAGTGTCCATATCGATTTCAATTTGTCGGAACTGCCACCTGTACAGCGAGTTGCAATTGTCTGAGTTCCCCCAATAATTTTGGTTAATAGAATGAGTACTACTGAAGTATTTTTGATCGCGATGACGCTGATCTTTACCATTCCCTACATGATCTGGAGAGTGGGCAAGACGGAGTATTACGCGCCTTTGGTGGTGGTGCAGATCATCACTGGCATCTTGCTGGGCCCTGGCATTCTAGGCAAGGTTTTTCCAGACTATTACACCTTTATTTTTAATCCACCGGTGATCCAGTTGCTAAATGGTATCGCCTGGTGGGCAGTGATGCTTTTTGTCTGGGTCGCCGGCATCGAACTGGATCTGCGCAAAGCATGGGAACATCGCCGGGAAAGCGGGATCACCGCTGGCTTGGCACTAGGAACACCGCTGATTTTCGGCTGCATGTCCGCCGCAGGAATGCTGATGTACGACGGCTGGATTGGCCCAAAGGCTATGACTTGGCAATTCGTGATGGGAGTCGGCATGGCCTGCGCCGTCACCGCGCTGCCCATTCTGATCCTGCTGATGGAAAAGCTGGAGATCCTGCGCCAGCCCGTCGGCCAGCGCATCCTGCGTTACGCCAGTATTGATGACATCGCGATCTGGGGCGTGCTCGCGCTGATCCTGATGGACTGGGAGCGCGTCGGCAAACAGGCCGGGTTTCTGCTGGGCTTTGCGATTATCGGTTATTTTTTCCGCAAACTCATGGTGTGGCTGCCGGCGCGGGATCGCTGGTATGTCGGCTTGATCTGGCTGGCCGTATGTGGCTTCGGTGCCGACTGGTCTGGGCTGCACTTCATGGTCGGGGCGTTCCTGGCTGGAGCCATCATGGATGGCGAATGGTTCGACCAGAAGCAGATGGATATGCTGCGTCAGCATGTGCTGCTGGTCATCATGCCGGTGTTCTTCCTGAGCACTGGCCTGCGCACCAATTGGGCACTGGGTGGGGCAACAGTATTCATCGCCGCTGGTGTATTGCTGCTTGCCTCAGTCTCGGGGAAATTGTTGGGTACTTATATCGCTGGGAAAATTCTCAAATGGAAACCGGGTGAAGGATCACTGATCGGCTGGCTGCTGCAAACCAAGGCGCTGATCATGATTATCTTTGTCAATGTGTTGCTGGACAAAGGCATTATCACCAGCGAAACCTTCACCGCGCTGCTGCTGATGGCCGTCGCCAGCACCATGCTGGCGGTGCCAGTGGTGTCGCCTAAACTGGAGCGCATGAAAGAGATCATATTCAGGTCGAAGTGATGCAACTTTGCTGCTGATGCCAACCAGCAATAGGGCAACCGGACAGATTGCGTGCTACAAAACCGGACAGCTCAAAAACTCGCAACACAAGAGGCTCTATTGAGTATTGTTGACCGAATGAGGTTCATCTGGTAAAACGTTGCTACTGAAGGGTTTATTAACGTGGGGGCAGATAGAGATGGCAAAGCTAACCGAAACGGGAAGTTGTGGGACTCGATGCCCGCTACGCACAGCCCTCAGCATGCTTGAGGGGAAATATTCGGCGCATATCCTCAAGGAGCTATTGAGTGGTACGCAACGCTTCAATGGACTGCTAAAGAAGATTCCAGGAATCAGTAAGAAGACGCTGTCGGACAAACTCAAAAATTTTACCGACCACGGTGTGGTCACACGCTACGTCCATGCGGAAATCCCGCCAAAGGTTGAGTACCAGCTTACCAGCCAAGGCGAGGCACTGAAGCAGATCATCGGCAACTTGGAAACGCTAGGGAGTATGATAGAAACCAAGCCTGCTGCTACCGACCGTACGTCTCAACAAGCGTCAGTGGTGCAGGTTTATCGGGGTGGAGTAAGGCAATCTCGTTATACTCACCCGCACCGCGCACGAGGGATGCCTGACGAGCGATGAAAAGGCCTAGCAGGCTGACAGTTTCGGTGGACGAAGGGGGAAGAGACGGTCAATGCGCAACCGTAGAGACGCGCAAGGTGTCGCTTTCAGCAAATATAGACCAGACTCCCGCCCATGCTCCGATCTCGGCGACAGGGTGCAGCGTTTTACCGTAACCTGTGGGAAGCCCTCAACCGAGCCAAATACTGGCAGGGCGAAATCTGGAACCGGCACAAGGATGGTGTGGTTTGCTTGGAATGGCTTACCGTTACCGATGCGGATAATCTGGTGACGCATTATGTCGCGATGTTTTCCGACCTCACGCTACGTAAAGCGGCGGATGAAAAAATATACCAGCTGGTCTTCTATGACCCGCTCACCCACTATCAACAAATAAGCAATCCGCCGGAGCCTTATTTCACGCTGGTTTAAGCAAAGTTTCCGATTATTTAGCACACCTTTGCTGGATGTCTAGATTAATAATCGGGTTTTAGATTGGTGTTCTACGTCCAAACTGGCGGGATTTTTGCTCATACATATGGATCATCAGTCAGTTACGATCTGTGTTATGTGAAATAAACCGAAAATTGGTATCCCCTTGACCCCCGTAAAGATCGCTGATATTTTTCTGTCATGGAAAATGTCAAGCCGAGCCCGGAATTGATTGCCTGCGCACGTTCGACGAAATGGATGACTGGTTCCGTATTTCGATTTATTCAAAAACGTCGTCCATCGGCAGAGCCGTGGGCGCATAAGTGAATTATCTGTAAAATAATTAACGTGTTAATTAACGCCATGAATGCTGGTAAAGCCAAAAATAACCCATCAAGCAAGATTGTAATTCTCGACGTTGCAGAAGATTTGTTCGCTGTGCGAGGATACCGCGAAACAACCATTGCGGACATTGCGAAACAAGCAAATATGTCGGCGGCCAACCTGTATCGACATTTTGAGAACAAGGAAGACATTGCCGCCGCCTGTGCCCATCGTTGTATGGAAAGGAAAAACAAGGCACTACGCGAAGTATTGGATAGAAAACGGCTAAGTGCGGCAGAGCGCTTAGAAGAATTTATAGTCTCCCTGCTGCGCTATACCTATGAAGAGACGCAGAATAGGCCAAAAATGAACGAGATGGTCGAAGTGGTGATCTGTTGTCGCCCAGAAATGGTTCACCTCATGATGTCCAATCTTCAGTCCATGATTGCCGAGATATTGGCGCAAGGTAATGCGCAGAAGGAGTTTGCGGTAGAGAACGTAGTTGCCATGGCGGAAACGGTGTTTGCTTCGATTGTTGTTTTTTATACACCGCTTTTCATGCACCTGCATCCTCTGCCGGAATTTGAGCACCATGCCCGCGCAATGGCAGAATTATTACTGCGCGGATTGACGCGACGATAAATTCACACTGACACTTGCATTTATGTGAATAAATATATATATTATTCACATCCCATACAACTGCAAGGTGAATGACATGCGTGGCTATATCGGATGGGTATTGCGTTACCGCTGGCTGGTAATTGTTTTAACGGTTG
>JABEVF010000151.1 GCA_013043965.1 Gallionella sp.
CGAAACGCCTGATGCGGTGCACCAGGCGTCTTTAACTACTTACCTAAACAGGACGTGATAAACGACGTTTTACTGTCAACCTAGTTTAGGACGGGTCACTTCTAAATGGATTAGAATTTGTAAACTACACCAGCAGAAATAACGCCGATACCCACATTTGAGATAGTGGCTGCACTGTTGCCGATGCCATAATTGTCATAACCAAGACGCACACCCAACGCCTGATTGACATCGTACTGCTCACCGAGACCCCAATTTTTATTAATCTGATACCCGCCAAGCGCGGAATAGCCAGTTATATTGACTGGGTCAGAATTAAGATTAGCGTTGACCGGCGGTTCAGCTTGATCCGCATGGCTATCTGCATAGAAACCTCCAGTAGCCGCCAGGGCTGCAGAGGACATTACGAAAAATGACAAGGTCGCAACGATAGAAATCGCTTTCATGGTAGCTCCTTAAATTAAAATGCCCGACACGAGCACACAATCCATAGCAGTCGTCATTTTAGCGCGGGTGGCGGGATAAGGACAAGAAATCAGCCCATGGCTGTCGTACAAAAACAACAGCCATGAAAAAGCCGGAACAAGTCCGGCTCTCAATCAGCACCCAGTCCAGTTAGAACATCATTCTCATACCAATGTTCACACCCTCGTCAAAGGTGGTATTGCCGACATTCTTTAAGTTGAACGAAATTTTGCGATAACCGAGATATACCACGGCCTGAGGAATGACTTCATACTCCACACGCGCACCGGTATCCATATAGCTATTTGCGCCACCGAAAGTGACGATACTGGGAGAAAGATACAGCTGCCCGACAAATCCCAAGCGGCGTTCGGCCAGCGGGGAGTAACGCACCATGCCCCCCAGCGCCAACGCGGAAGCATTTGCATTGGCCGTCGCGATCCGCGCGGACAATGCTTTCAGACCGACCCCTACGCTCACGCCGGGCGCATTACCACCCACATCGTCTTTGACCAGCAGACCCGCTTCACCCAACAGATTGTTTTTCTGATTATAGACCGCACCCATATCGAATTCGGACTTACCCAGATTCGTCCCGCCCAATGCGGCTTTATATTGCAACTGCGCGCTGCTGTCGTTCAGATTGATATCGACGGCATCGGCGAATGCGCTGGCGCTCACAGCCAATAGGGATACAGAAAAAAAGCCACGTAACAACATAAAGTCACTCCTAAAGAATAATCGAAAGCCCTAGCTCACATGGGTTTGGTTGGCTTGGCGAACAGCGGCCGGACAAACCATCTCGAATTCAACAGCCAATCCGAAATTTGAATATATACAGACTGCCAGTACTTCAACCTCGGAAGGTTACCACTGATACGAAACGCCTACCGACGCAACCGGATACAGCTTGAAATTGCTCAATGAACTTTGCAAATTGGAACGCTCGGCAGCCACACTGCTTTGCAGTTGGGCACAGACCGCCTGATTCGTACAAGTCGCATCTAAAGTCGTGTTGGGTTGACCTTGAAACAGTACGCCGAAATCGCTGACCAAGCCCCAACCCTTGCCTTGCGCGGCAGGATTGCCCCAGCCCAAACCGATGTAAGGCGCAATCTTGTTAAACGATACCGAACCGTTCACGCTGCCGATATCTGCCGCGTTATAAGTTTGTCCGCCAATTGTGTAAGTTCCGCCGCTCGGTTTGCCGACCAAGGAAAATTGGTTGTTGTTGTAGTACAAACCTGTGGTGGCGCGGAACGACCCCTGCATGGGATACCAGTCTGCCAGAGCAGAAACCGTTTGCAGCTGCAAGTTGGCATTGTAGTTCACCGAACTTTTAGTGGTATTGGTGGTGTAGTCAAAAGTATTGAAACCCAGACGTCCGGTGAAACTGTCGGAAATGCTCTTGGTCAGCTCCAAACCCATGCCCAAAGTGCCGACCTTTCCGCTCACAGCCAGTCCTTCGGCATGCACGAGCACAGGCACAAGCACCGCCAATAGCAGCATAGCTAATTTTTTCATTGATGACCTCTATGTATGTATTTGATTTCGTGCGCCGAGCTCACACCCAACGCCAAGCGGGCGCATCGTAACGGGCATTAGCCCAACAGGCAAGCTTCCCCCTCAAGCCTGTGGGGAAAAAACAACAGACGTAAAAAACAGGAACAAGCCCGGTCTACGTAGACTCCAACAGATTTAGAAAGTTACCATGCCAGCCGCATACAGCAATGAGGTATAGCTGTCATAGCCTGCACGCAACGAAAATTGCTGCGTGACCTTATAGTCGGCCCCCGCACCCAAGTTAATACCCACGGACGAGAACGAGCCATTCCATGCCGCGTTTCTATTCGGGTTTGCATACATCCAACTAACCAAACTCAATCCAGCTTTGCCGAATACCGACAACTTTTGGTCAATCGGATACGAGTAAATGGCGCTCACGCCGAAGGAATCGATACTTTGGTTGGTGCCAAAATAATTCGCGCTCCCCAAGCTCATGAATTCCCCTTCGACTGACAGATGCTTGTCGATTGCATTCAAATGATACCCCGCGAAACCGCCAATCGCCGTAGTTGATGCCAAGCCGTAAGAGGAGCTGCCTAACTTGACGCCCGCGTACATATCTTCGGCTATAGCCGGTGCAGCGACACACATCAATAAACCAACCCATGCAATTCTTTTCATGATTTATCCTTAAGGAAGGTCTGAATAAGTAACAGCAAATGAGAACGACACGCGCACAATCAGCAGTGGATACTCAAATACGCCGGAAATTACCCTGGCAAAGGTCATTTCATCGACCATTTCGGTCAATTCCTTGCTCATCAGACGCACCTCTCCTGCTGAAGTCGCAGCAGACGATGTCGCGCCATAAACAAATTCGCCAATGCCACCACCACGAACAGGCGATTGCCGTTCTTCATCATGCCGCGATAGCCGACCTTGGCAAAGCCAAAGATGCGCTTGATGATGAGAAAGGCATGTTCAACTTTGGCGCGCACACTCGACTTCCTGCGATTCTTCTCCTGTTCCCGTTCGGTAAGTCCTCTGTTGCGAAACCCCTTCTGGTTGGTGAAGTCACGCGCCTTAGGTGCAGCCTGGGCAATCAATGCCTTCTGGCTGGAGTAGGCCGAGTCGCCATACACGCGCTGTTCGTTGCCGTGCAGCAATTGCGGGATGGCGTGTTTGTCATGCACATTGGCAGGCGTGGCCACCACCGAGTGGATCAGCTTGGTCTTGCTGTCCACGCCGATGTGAGCCTTCATGCCGAAGTGCCACTGGTTACCCTTCTTGGTCTGGTGCATCTTTGGGTCGCGCGCCTTGTCCTGATTCTTGGTCGAGGAAGGTGCACTGATGATCGTCGCATCGACGATGGTGCCGGTCGATACCTTCAGCCCCTGGGTTTGCAGATGCCGGCCGACTTCCTCGAACAGGTGCTTGCCCAGTTCATGCTCTTCCAACAGATGGCGGAACTTGCACACGGTGGTTTCGTCCGGAGCGCCTTCTCGTCCCAGATTGATGCCGACGAATTCGCGCATGGACACGGAGTCGTACAGGGCTTCTTCTACCGCAGGGTCAGAAAGGTTGAACCAGTTCTGCAGAAAGTAGATGCGCAACATGCGCTCAAGCCCTACAGGCGGACGCCCGTTTCCGGCTTTAGGGTAAACGAGCTCAATCAAAGCACACAGAGTAGCCCAGGGCACGACTCGATCCATCTCGGCCAGAAACGTCGCGCGTCGCGTCGTCTTGCCGTAGAGATCAAAGCTGCCCGCAGAGAGTGTCGTTTGTTTCATCGTTCTAATCCGTTTGTTCGATCTTCGTTTCTGACAATATGAAACAAAATGGTTCAGGACTTAATCGAGAGATTCCCTAACTTAAAGTCTATGTGGGAACCACACTACCCACCAGACGACATCCAAGAACGACGATTCGGATTTTAACTCATCAGTAACCCCTGCGCGGCATTGCCACCTGGCTCACATTCAATAGCTTTTTTGTACCCATTCGATCAGGGCATCTTGAGCCGCCTGGCCGGAAGCAGCGTTAGGATGGTTGATGATAAGCACCACTATCCATTGCTTGCCGCTTTGGGCATGCACGTAGCCCGCGATGGACTTTACCCCTTCCAAAGTACCCGTTTTCAGATGGGCGTGACCGGCCAAGCCGCCATCTTTGAAACGCTTTTTGACCGTACCATCCAAGCCCAATATCGGCAGCGAGGCTTGTAGCTCAGCCGAATACAGGCTGCGGGTAGCACGTTGTAAGACATCCGCCAAATGTCGTGCGCTGATGCGCGCCTTGCGCGAAAGACCGGCCCCATTTTCCATAACCAGCTCGGGAAACTGTAATTCCTGTTTCAACAACCACTGCTGCACGAATGCGATGCTGTGCGCAATGTCGGCAGGCTGCCCGTCCACCGCCCCCATAGTCAGGAACAACTGGCGCGCCATGATGTTATTGCTGAACTTGTTGATGTCCCGGACGACTTCCGACAACTCCGGCGAAACATGTGTAGCGAAGGCGGCTTGGCCGACCGGCGCACTGCCCTCGCGTACTTTCCCCTGCAGCGTGCCGCCCAGTCCCTGCCAGAGCGCGCCGAACACGGCGAAAAAATAATCGTCATGCGACAACAAAGAAAAATAATCGTCCGCCTCGCCGCAGCCCTCCGGGATCGCGCCCTCCAGCACGATGGTGTGCCCGTCCAGACGCGCGCTATAGGCATCCGCTCCGTGACAGGGAAGCTTGGCCGAAGTCACGATGCGGTTGCTTACCGTATAATTTGCGAGGTCCGGTTCGAGCAGGGCAATAGCGTTTTTCCCATCGGGAATCAGGTGCAGATGCAGCGCGTTGAAATTCAACAGCAGCGCGCTTGGCCCTACGTTGTAGGCCCGCGTCGGATCGTTATCGAACTCGGCCGAGTCGTGGTTCATAGGCGCAAAAAAACTGTGATCCAGCACGATGTCGCCGCGTATCTCGCGCAAGCCGCGCTGGCGCAATTCGTGCAGCCACAACCAGAATTGCTCGACGGTGAATTTCGGGTCGCCGTAGCCCTTGAATACCAGATTGCCTTGCAGCACGCCGTGCTCCAGCTTGCCGTCCAGATATGCCTCGGTCTTCCAGCGATACGCCGGACCCAACGTCTCCAGCGCGCTCAAGGTGGTCAGCAACTTCATCGTGGAAGCCGGATTCATCGCCACATTCGCGTTCACGCTGAGGAGCGGGCTGCTGGCACGCTCCTCCTGCACCACCACGCCGACACTCCCAAGAGGAATGTGGGCGCGCGCTAGCGCCTCGATAACGGGCCCGGGCAGACTGTCCGCAAAACCAGCAGGGCTGATAGCAAACGAAAAGAAGAGTGCGAGAATTTTTTTCATCTGTTGGTTTGTGCCCGGTTAACTGAGTTGTTCGACTAAGTGCATAGCACCCCGCACCAGATGATATATCTCGGATTCGCTGATGACGTAGGGCGGCATGAAATAAATGGTCTTTCCTATGGGCCGCAGCAGCAACTCGCTCTGCAGCGCGAGTGCGAAGCAACGTTGCGCAAAGTCCTGATGCGGGCTATCCACTTCGAACGCCCATATCATGCCGGTATTGCGCCAGTTCTTTACGGCACGGTGTTCGCGCAAAGGCTGTGCGATTGCATTCAAGCAGGCCGCCCTCTGGCGATTCTGAACCACCACATCATCCTGCGCAAAAATATCCAGGGTGGCCAGTGCGGCCCGGCACGCCAAAGGATTGCCGGTGTATGAGTGCGAATGCAAAAATCCGCGTGCGGTCTCGTCAAAATAAAAACCATCGTAAATTGCATCGGTGGTCATCACCACCGACAACGGCAAATACCCCCCGGTGATGCCTTTGGACAGACACATAAAATCCGGCGTGATGCTTGCCTGTTCACAGGCGAACAACGTACCCGTTCGCCCCATCCCCACCGCGATCTCGTCGGCAATCAAATGCACCTGATATTGCTGGCAAAGCTCGCCCGCACGACGTAAATAAACTGGGTGATACATCGCCATACCCGCCGCGCCCTGCACCAGCGGCTCGATGGTGAAAGCGGCGAGTTGGCTGTGATGCCGCTGCAAATGCCGCTCCAGATCGGCCGCGCAACGCAAGGCGAACGCCTCCGCAGCCTCTCCCGGTTCGGCATTTCGGCTATCTGGAGAGGGCACGGTTGCTTGTGACCGTATCAACGGGCCGTAAGCGTCGCGGAACAATGCGACATCGGTGACCGACAACGCGCCTAGGGTCTCACCGTGGTAACTGTTTTGCAAGCTGATGAATTGGGTCTTGTGCGGGTGGCCTGTGTTGCGCCAGTAATGCACGCTCATCTTCAACGCGATCTCGATGGCCGACGCACCGTCCGAAGCATAGCTGCAATGCCCCAATCCAGGCGGGGCGAGCGAGCGCAGACGCTCTGAAAGTTGCACCACCGGTTCATGGGTGAACCCGGCCAGCATCACATGTTCCAATGTGCCCAGTTGCTCGCGCAACGCGGCATTGATGCGCGGATTGCTATGCCCGAACAAGTTCACCCACCAGGAACTCACCGCATCCAGATACCGTCCGCCGTCATAGTCATACAGCCAAACACCCTTGCCACGCGCGATGGGCAGCAACGGAAAGCTTTCGTAATGCTTCATCTGCGAACAGGGATGCCAGACGGCGGAGAGGCTGCGAGCGAGGAGGTCGGCGTTATTTGGGGCGGCGGTCATCATGCGCGAAATCATAACGGTTTTTACGAGCGGCCCGACGGCAAAATCGGTGCGGTGCGCCCAACCCCGCTCAAACCGGGGAATTGCACAGCACATTCGAGCTGAATATAGCCTGAATGTTGCATAAATTTCCTGCTGTGCATTTTCATCGCCGCCATGGAATATTTTTTGATATTCCGGCGACAGTCCCCCAACCCCCACGGGC
>JABEVF010000001.1 GCA_013043965.1 Gallionella sp.
GATTGGGATGTGTTCATGAAAGTGTCCACTAAAAATTGGTGGACACTATGCTCTTAGCTTTCACTTACCGAATCAATGTGGCTCGGCTGGACGCTTACGTTTATGCGAATAAAGTCCGCGATAAAAGGATTCGGGCACGCGGTATAGTAAGGCGGATTTGACAACGCGAGGATGGCATCGTCCGTACCAATCGGAAACCCCTCAATCTTGCGAAACTCCGGGTCTTTCATCTTCTCGCGCAACAGCTTCAGAAAATACTCGCGCCGAGCTTCGTCGCTAGAAAAGGACTGGCCCAAACATTCAACAGGGACAGCAGTTTGACTTTGATTTGTTAGAAGATCACTCATGTGGCGTAGGTCCAAGGTTCAGAGATTTGTTTTCATTGCTGCTATTGTTTCCTGTGCATAGGGAAGAAGCCTTGGCCTTCCAAAACCTTCGCGACAGACTGAGACTGCGAGCGCCAAGACTTCAACACCTGCAGAGACCGCCTTTTCGAAGGCCTCGGCATAGGCTGGATCATAAGAATTACTCACTACGAAGCTGTGCGCATCAGCTCGTTGTACAAGAAAAAGAATAACTGAGCGCTGGCCTTCCCTGGCCTTGCGCTCTAGAGCTTTAAGGTGCTTGACCCCTCTTGGTGTCGGAGAGTCCGGGTAGCGAGCCACTCCCCCTTCTACGACAGTGGCGCTCTTTACCTCTACAAGGCAATCACCTTGGACTCCCGAGAGAATAAAATCCACCCGAAACCCCTCTTCTACGAGTTGCTCACGGGCCAGAGTGCTATAAGTCTCAAGTCCCGGCACCAGCTTCAACTTTAAAGCTTCTTCAACAATACGGTTGGCAAGATGAGTGTCTGTACCGATCCAAAGCCCTTCAAACTCAACAGCTCGCCAAGTGTAGCGACGTTTTCTTTTTATATCCGCGCTATCCCAAAGAAGAGCCTCCCTGCCAGACGTCAGGCAGCCTGTCATTGAACCTGGATTTGCACAGTAAACAAGCTCTTCCGCTCCCTCAGTTAAATGCATTTCTGCCAAGAACCGCTGGGGTCTGCGCAAAAAAATCGCCTCAAGCTGCGGCTGAGGAAAAGCCATAAAAATTTCACTGCCACTCATTCGAAGACTACCATCGGTTCACAAGCCCATTCTCGCTTTTAGTTGCTCGACAAAACGTAGCGCCCAAGGCGACATCGCAGTGACTTTGGTCGAACTGATTAGCGCCAACAGTTTGAAGGAATGTTCCCCCTTGCCGTATTGCGCTTTGGTTTTGCATTCATGAGTGGCGCTAGCCAAGGAGTCATAGACTGTTTGCTTGGCAATCGCCTCTGGTGAATTAGCAGCAGCTGGTAGACGCGCTTCCTTGAAGCCTTGAGCAAAGAAGTCTTTCAACGTATCTCTGTCGGCGAGAAACCAGCTCTCCATACATTGCACCATCAAGTGGCAATCGGTGTCTGAAGAATCGGGGGGTTTGTCCCAGCCATCGCCCTTTCGCTGTTTCAGATGTTGCCAAGGCAACCACTTGTCTCGATCTTGGCGTTTACTAGCATCGCCAGGCTGCGCGGCAACGGCAACCGCTTCTTCGCTATCGACAAGTAGCATGGCTGGCTCGCCATTTTTGATTGCAGTGCAGAACGAGTCGTAAGCATCATTTCGACCACCGCAGGCCACTATGCGTGGCATGTGTCCAGTGAGCCCCGCCTTCTTTAAGAACTCCGCGAAGCCTTCACGGCACGCAGTTTTTAGCGCAGTCGCATCTCCACCGCCCTCCACGTAAAGCTTTACCATCTGGTCCCCCCGATTTCTCCGCGTGTCCAGAGCTGGCCCAAGCGGTATTTTTCAAGCCAGGGTTTCAGCTTCTCCTTGTCCAGCCGAGTGAGCGTCGTTCCGGTTTCGCCTTTTTCAGCGACCAAGATGGCATCGGGTTGATCGGTCATGGCATCAACAAGCACATCGGAATGCGTTGTGACGATCAGTTGTGTGCGCGTCGACGCATCTCTGAGAAGTTGGGCGAGTCTAGGCAATACATCGGGGTGTAGACCCAACTCAGGCTCTTCGATGCACACCAACGGCGGCGGGTTGGGATGACAGAGAATGGCCAGCAGGCACAAGTAGCGCAACGTACCATCCGACAGTCTTGTGGCTGGCATTGGAACGATGTGGCCATTGATCCGTTCTTGAAAAAAGACCTGAACCGTGCCGCCATCAATTTTGACGTAGTAGTCCTGTATGCCCTCGTATAGAGCTTGCAATTCCTTAATGAGCCGCTGTTTAAGCTCGTGATTTTCTTGCAGAAGATTTAAGACCAAGCCAAGATTGCTGCAATCTGACTCCAGCATATCGTTCGGCAAGTCAGCTTTCTGCGCTGTACGTGGGACGGTGAAACGACCAAAGCTCCATTCACGATAGAGACGAATCTTGTTGAAGGAATTACCAAGAAAAGTCAGCTCCGGATACTGGTCAGGGTCTTTGCGCTGGGAAAGAATTGATTGGTTCGGCTCAATGTCTTCACGATGAAGCCCACGTTCTTTGCCCTTCACATTGAGCACTCCATGCCCGTTTTCGAATTTGTAGTAAAGATACGGTGCTTTGTAACCGGCGTCTGGAGCGACGTTCTCAACACGCTCATCAAGGATTTCAAAGCGCTGCGAAACCTCTGTGAAACTTAGCGAATAGCGAAGTTCAGCCGGTCCTTTTAGATTCTCAACAACTATCTCCATTGCAGCTGCGGGTATTTTTCTCCCGCCTTTCCACAGCCAGTCACGCACGCCACCGCCGTCTCGAATAGGCGTCATCAAATCCTTGGGCGTGGATTTAATGAGTTCCACCGCTTCAAGTAAATTGGATTTTCCTGAGCCGTTTGGGCCAATGATCACATTCAACGGCCCAAGTTCAATGGGTTTTGACTTCTCACCGTAGCTCAAGAAATTGGTCAGTTTGATAGATTTCAGTAGCATGAAGAACTCCTTTATTCAATGATGAAGCGCAACTTGCTGGCGTCCTTACCCTTGCAACGCTCGTTCATGAAGGTGTCGAAGCGTTTGCGCAGGTCGTCCGGCGTGGCCGGTGAACCACCATGAAGAAGAGCTTGCCTGATCTCGTCGCCCTTAACCACGATTTTTTCCAGCCCGGAAAGCGCCTCTTGCACGGCGTTGGCGAAATCGCTGGTCAGTGGCTCTGGCAGCTTGCGCGAGGTTAGGAAAGCTTCAATCAACTTCTTGGAGGCTGGTGGCAACAACCCAAGACTGTCCTGCGTAAACGGATCTTCCAGATTGTCGAGCAGGGTTTGCTGCCAGTTGGCCAGCAGCTGGTCCAAATCCTCGTCCAGCTTGTGTAGTCGGTTGGCAGCAGGAATTAACTCCATCTGCTCGGCGGAAGGCCTGAACTGGCAGTGCGGGCAGACCGCAGTTGCCACCAATGTTGGCTCGTCCAGGGAGGAGCAACTTTTCAAGCTATTGAGCGACTCTTCAAACGCCGTAAGTTGACTGGTAGGCATTAGCGACACGCCGGCCAGGACACGCAAAGCCAGAAGACGATCATCTTTGCGCAGGGCATTGCGGGTTTTGTCTTCGGAAACACCCAGCCTCGCCTTGCTATGAGAGGCAATGTAGGCGTTGAGGTAGTCCTTCTTGAGCTGGTTGAGTGTCTGCCTGTACTCGGCCGCGTGCTCTGCTGTGCGGTCCTTGCTGAGTTTTTCCTGCAGCGTCTTGCGTGCAACTTCAGCTTGCTTTACCCAAGGGTGCTCAGCAGGTAGCACCATCTCTGCTTGCGAGAGGTAGGATGCCGTACTGCCCAACTCCATCACTAGTTCCAGCAGGCGCTCGACGGCGGCCAGGATTTCCAGATTCTTCTTCTGGGCATCAATATCTTCCTGCGTAACGCGAAGGTTTTTGAGCTTGCCGACGGTGTTGTACGGCGACAGTGACTCGGTGAACTTCTTCAGAGCATCCAGCCGGACATGCCAGTCCTTGGCTTCTTCCTCGCGCAACAGGTTCTGGCCCCAAAAGCCGAGCTTGCCTTGTTGCAGGTCTGAGCCAGCTTTGAGTACGCGCGGCACTAAGCGACTTACTTTATCCATCAATTCGGAGACCGGCTCGGTATCGCCCTGACTCGCTTTTTGGGCTAGACCGGACGGCAGCTGGAACAACTCAAATAAGGATCGCAACACCGCCAGGTTGATCTCCTTGGGTGCTTCGATATGCTTGAACTGCTTGAGCTCATCGAGCGAACGTTCGGCCAGCAGTACTAGCTTGCCGGAATCGATCTTGTCGCCAGTGATCGACAACACGAGATCGCCGGAGTAGACCAAGCCAGCGAGTACAGTGATCAGCAGGTCGGGTTCAAGACGATATTTTATGGGGTAAAAATACTCGATGTCGGAGGAGCCGGAAAGTAGTTCGTTTCGGTTAAGTACCTGTCCGTGGCCTTTGGCTTTGAGTCGGTTCAACACCTCTTGTGCATAGCGTGAGTTCGCTGGGTCCACCCGGTCACCATCAAGCAACTCCAGGGCATCGAGAATTGCGGCCGCATCCTTTGTGCGTGCGCCACCAGCCAGCGCACGCAGCGCATTACCGACCAATTGCTTTCGATTGGCCTCGGTGACCAAAACCGAGAATATGGGATATTCCGGCGAAAGATCGACGAAGCGCTGGCCCAGCGCCAAGCCAGAAATTACGTTCACTACATCACGGAAGTTAACTCGATCCTCGGCTCCTAGCCGCGCACGGTCACGCAGCGACACGCCCTTAGACCAATCTTGCAGGGTCTTTGTTTTTCCTTGATAGGTAACCTCAAAGGCCGTCATCTGTTTTTCTTGCAGCCACTTGCTCATAGCTTTCAGGAAGTCCTGCGCTTTTGAAAGATAGATGGCTTTGGCACCACCGCTGGCGGTGGACGCCAAATCCAGCGCTGCTGCATAGGCGGATAGGTGGCGTTTATAGTCTTCGTCTGGAGACTTCAAGCGGAAGAACACCTCGTCCGGCAGGTTGTTGTCAGTGAACTTCGGCTTGTCGAAGGGTTGGATGAAGTAAATGTAGAAATCGCGCTCGGGTTGTGCCGTAGGTCGGTCGTTCGGTGCGCCGAAGAATAGATAACCTAGGCGCTCAACACGGCGCTCCTGCCACTCGATCTGATACTGCCAGATCTGGAAACCGGGATAGCGTAGATCGTCACTGCACTCCATGAGTGCCTTGATGGCACTGTAGTATGCACGGTCGAGCGCGTCGTCGGAAAGGGCTTCGGCACGCTTTTCGATCTGCGCGTCGTAGTCAATGTCCTTTTTGAGGTCGAGGTAGTATTGCTCTGTGTCCACTGCCTTGGAGATAAACTGGCCGTTGACAGTCTTCAGCACCTCCCGCAACACTGTCTGTACCATCGACAACAGGTTCTCGGCTGGCTCGCCGGGCATGTCCTCAACGCCAGGCTGATAGAGGCACAGCGCGTCACGGAGTTCTGCAGCTGTCGGTCCGATTGGAACGTGAATGTCTCCACCCGTGGTCAGTCGGTGAACGGCCAGAGCATTAATGACACGCACGGCCATCGCCTTGTAGGCCGGGCGCGTAAAGGCTTGCTGGACACGTGATTCCAGCACTTCGGAGACGCGCATAACTTCTTTAATGTTGGGGTCGGCCCGCAGAACCGAGTTTGTCTTAATGGTCTGCCAGAAACTTTCGTAGCTGATCAACAGAGGCCGATCGGTTGGCACTTCCTGGTCGAGGATCGCCAACATGGCGGACTCAATGGTCTTGAGTGCGCCGCGCTTCTCGGTGAAGTGGATCTGTTCGAAAGTTTTAAGATAATCCGGATGGACCGGAAATAGACGCACGTACTCATCCATACGCTCGTTCATTGAACCGTAGAACTTGGCGAACGGAGTAAGGTACTCACGAATCTTGCTTTGCTGGTCGGTGGTCTTTTTGAGCAGCCGGGCGGAGACGACAAAGCTGACGTCTTGCCGGTCAATCAGAATTTGCGTGAAACGCTCGTTGACGCGTCGCATGCTGTCAGCGACGTGCTGGAAGCGCACGCTGTCGAAAATGGCTTCCTGCACACCGGCTACGAAACGGAATTTCAGGTGCTTGGTGACCTCGCCGATCTGGCGCAGGATGGCCAGATCCCGGACCAACTCGTGGTCACGACGGGACTGCAGGTACTCCAGGAATTCGTCGACGACCAGCAGCACGCCCTGGTTCGGGAATTTCTCGCCAAACGCGGTCATCATCTCCTCGAAGGAGTCCTTGTTGTTGAGCTCTTGGTCCGCCGTCGGGAAGTTATAGCTGACGCCGAGCTTGTCGAGGAAGCGCTCAAGCTGCTGAGTGATAATTTGGCGTAGCGGCATTTCCAGGCCACCGATCTCAATGCGCAACACCTTGAACTTACCGGCGATGGGGGCAACCGCCTCGGCAACCTTTGGGTGACGAATCAGCGGAATATAGGCAGCATCCTCGGCCACCAGCGACAGCACTGACATCAAGTGCGATTTACCGGTACCGTAATTACCGACGATCAGCACACCCTTGTGATCGACAGAATCGTCAAAGCTGAGCTGGGGAACCATGAGCTTGGAGATCCGCTCGGCCATGTCCTCGGAGATAACGTAGGTCGAGACGAGCTTCTTGGCTTCGTCCGGGCGCCCGGCATCAAGCAGTTGAACGACTGACTCGATCTGCTCGAACTGGATCAGATCTCCATATTTCATGTTCTTGGCCATTTGTAACTATCTCCCCTTTACGTCAAATCTCAAGTACAACCACGCCGTCACGGCTGTAGTCGCGATGTTCTGGATGGCTCATGTTGGCATAGGTCAGACGATCTCCCTGCAACTCACCAGGCCACACGGCTACGACACGCTTTGAGTGAGCCAACCGCTTGACCAAATCAAGAGGATTAATTTGCAGGCCCTTCTCAAACAATAACTCCAGGTTATCGAGCAGCAGGAGATCACCCGCTTGCTCTTGGTCTGCAATTTCGCGCAGTAGCTCACCTGCCGCAAAGCTGCGTTTATTTTTTGGTGTGGCTGCCAATCTACGCCCCAGTTCTAGACCCACATTAATTGGCTCGCTTTGGACCTTGCTCCCCAATTCACGCAGCAGACTGGTCTTGCCGCTGCGGCCATGTCCGACCAGCAGCACCAGCTTGCTATTCAGGTCGCCGATCTCGCCAATGAGTCGTTCAAGTTTTTCTAGCACTCACACTCCATCAACAATCGATTATTTAAGGCAACAACAAGGCCGACCAAGGACTTGCTCGCTAACATTCAGTAGCTCAAGAAGCTACGCGCTGCCACTTTGCACTACGCCCTTTACCCATAGGAGCAATGATGCCCTCCCCCTTCATCGCTCTTAGTACCAACCTCACCATGTCCCGGCTTACTCCAGGACAGTCGTTTTCGATATCCGAGATTGAAAACGGTGTCGTGCGCTTCAGAATTTCGTTACGCACTCGGTCGCCCTTGGCACCCCGCCCACGCTCAATAGTGCCAACTCGTTCTTCGAATTCCTTATAGGCACGCAGTAACGCGCCCCAGAAATAATTCAACCATGGGAGAGCATCGTGTTTGCCTTCATGCCAACCTTGCGAACTCGTTTCCAGTGTCTCGTAATAGCTCTCTTTCGATTCCTCAAAGATGCGCTCCAGACTGATATAACGCCCCACTGCGTAATCGAACTGATACAGCAATAGCAAGGTCAGGAGACGTGCTACCCGTCCATTGCCATCCGGAAACGGATGGATGCACAGAAAATCAAGTATGCACAGCGGCACCAGTACAAGCGGATCAGCTAAATGCTGTGAGGCTGCTGTGTCATAGCGGCTCACCAGATCGTGCATAGCCATAGGCGTTAGGTGCGCTACAACGGGCTGGAATCGCACACGCACTGAGCCATCGGGATGTTTCTCGACGATATCGTTATTGGTCGCTTTCCATTGCCCGCCAGGCTGGGGCATATAGCGATAGAGCATCGAGTGCAATTGCAGGGTCACGTTTTCCGCAAAGTGCATATGCTCTGCTGACTCATGAATCAGGCCAAGTGCATCACGATAGCCCGCGACTTCCTGTTCCGAACGGTTCTGCGGAGTGGCATTCTTGATGATTAGGGATTTCAGCCGGTCTTTGGGAACCACTACGCCTTCCAGCCGATTGGATGATTCAGCGGACTCGATGACGGCGATTTGCCGCAGTCCGCTTAATACTTCCGGCGACTGCGCAACATAAAGCTGCTGCTTACCCCGATATTCCCCTAGGGCGCGAAGGGTCGCTATCTGCAACCCGTCAAAGCGCAGGCTTGAAAGGAATTCAGGGGCTAGAGAGTGCATCTGCTTCCTAAGCGAAAGAATGGGGTAATGCTACCGTTAAAGGGGTAAGCACGCAACTCATTACCCCATTTACCAAGCGATTACCCCATTCACGTGAGAAAAACAGAAGGAATCTTTGTGTCCTGCAATCTACAGAGCTACAGTTTAACCAATTGCCCTCCGTCCTTCATCAACTTCATCACAAGATTCATAAATGAGTTGCGAGCAGCCTGGTCATATTTGTCGGATGGCTTCGTTCCTTCAAATATAAGCTCCTCCACCTTGGCTCTTGCCGCCTCCGGTCTCATCACTAGCATATCCACCATCACTCCCTTTTGACTGCTCCGATTCGGAGTTGCATTTTCCATTTGTTCACCTTGATGTTAAATATTGCGGTTGGCTAATTATCGGACTTTGTTCGTTCATATGCTTTATTTCATTGAGCCCAATACAGCAAGGAACGATGGCAAGGTGATGGCAATTGCGGCTGCTTCCTCGAAGGTTCGCACGGCATGTTTGTTCTCACAAGAATCATAGCGAGAAGCATTTATCTCGTAACTTTCGCCAGGGCGCGGCCAGAAATTCCTCTTGATGTGAAACTCGTTGTTACCGTAGCAAGACAAAACTGCGGTATTTCCTTCTCCTACTACTGCGATCCATGAGCGATATTCATCACGATTATCAATTTGATACCACTTATAACCGCCCTGCTCTTTGATTTCCCAAACGAATGATTCGGCAAACTCAGCGGCTTTGTTCAATGTATCAAAGAAGGCGCATTTTTCTATAGCGGCCCTTTCACTGCTCGGCTGCACCTCAATTTTCACCATGAATCGATCATTGGAACATTCACTGATTCTCGCCCCGCCTGCGGGCACGTCACGAATCAAACTACGAAAATCGTATTCCCACATGAAAGTCTTCCATTCCACGCCATTTAGCAAGGCGGTTTTGATATATCCATCACCGGTAACTTCGATAGATGAAAAATCCAGATTGATCGCATCAGCTTTCATATCAATTTCCTTTCGTTCTGATACCAGTATTTTCTAACCAAGGGCGATCGCATCTTTTGCACTCGGCGCACTTGCGCCGACCACGGTCTTAACCGTTACCGATTTCGCGTCTTTCACAACCTTAATTGGGCGGACGCTGACGAACTTTGGCAAGCCATCCCCGTACACCACGCCAACCGCATTAGGCAGATTCAGCAGCATATTCACGTCAATAAAAAAACGTTCTGTCTGCTTGATGCTGCGCTCCGGCAGAACGGTCTCGCTTTGTGCGATGTTGCGCCGCACTTTGCGTGTTTCATCGTCTGCCTGAATCGTCCCGGACATGGCCGCAAGCCATTCAGCTGTCACAGGATTGAGCAGCCGATAACAGATTTTGATGCGGCAGTTTTCAACTACCGCATCAACGACTGCATCAGGATTGAGGTCTTTCGGACAATCGCGCAAGTCGCCGATGCTCTGGTGCGCAAGCACCAGATGCACGCCCTTATCGCGCGCAGCGCCAAGACCTTCGAGCGCAGGACGCGAGAGGTGGTATTTCACTTCGTCCAACACAATGCAAACTGGACGCAGGTTTCCTGCCATCCGGTCTCGACGTTCGGCCAACTGGATAAGTCTCACTAGAATGATGCGCTGGACCGTTTTGATAATGTCGTTTCGCATACTCCCCACCACGTACACGCACCCGCCCTCTTCGATTACCTTTGCCAGATCGACGCCAGCGCCTTGTGCAGCGTTGATTGATGGTGTCTCTGCCATTTCGCGCAACCGGCCAGCAAACTTCTCAGCACCAGTCGAAGGGTCTTGAAGTACCTCCCGGCGTGCAGCGTAAGCCTGGGCGATGTTCAAATTCTTCTCTGCCATCAGCTTTGCTGTTATGCCCGCCTCTCGACGATCAGCGATGGCATAAAAGTCGCTGGCGTCACCTTTGTCAGTGAGGGCAAAACCTGCCTGAAACAGCTCAAAGGCTTCTTCTTCAGTAGCACCGGCGAACGGATTGAACTGTGGGCCGTTCGGACGGTTCAGGTTTATAAAATAGAATGGTTTTCCGGTACGACGTGCAGCAGCGTGCAGGACGTGTGGGGCCCATTCATCGTCCTTAGGATCGCAGTAAAATACGGCTTCACCTCGCTCCAGGAACTGAGCGGCCATCACGCCGAGAGACACACCCTTGCCCGCCCCAGTTGTGCCAACCACCTGAATGTGTGGCGTGGACGTACTTGAACCAAATTCCAGGTAAATGGGTTTTTCGTCTTCATCGAGCCCAAGGAAAATTCCCTGGTCGAGGTCGATGTTTACCAGCGGATCGAACTCAAGTGCTGCCTCTGGCAAAAATTTGTGAATTTCACGCACGTCGGTCTTATGGTTTCGCTCAAGCCGAGATGTCTTCTTAATCTTTGCCAGCGTCGTATTTAGACGCGGCGACCCATAACGCAACCATAATGCCGCAAGAGCAAAGCTGCCAAGCCATAACGTCGCCCACATTTTTCCTTCCAGAATCGGAATCAGAAGTTGAATTTCGCCACCAGTCTCGTAGGCAAAGAATAGTTTTCCCGCAAAATGCAGCGTTGGAGAAATCATAGATAATGCGGCAAGCATCCAGCAGATTCGGTGAAACTTGCTTTCGGGTTTCAAATTGAAGGCAAAGATAAAAAATGCTGAAAAACCGCCAAGCCAAACTGAATAGCCCAACACCATTTGCTCTAATTGAAGCAGTGTCGAAAGTAGTTGATTTTCCATTACGCCTCCAAAATGTAAACCGTCAACATCATTACAAGCCAAAGCACAAGCGCCACCTTTGCCCAAAAACTATCTGTCCGCCGCCGATATGCTGCTGGATCGGCCCAATACAATTCGTCCTCGTTTTTCACAAATGCATCGATGCGCTGGCGAGTCTCACTTGCCAATACCCGCACCCTTAGCCACAACACAGCAATTCGATTTTTCATCTTCAACTCCGAAATAGAGTTCACGCCGAACTCAAAATCAGAATGGCACGAGTTTCAAAAAGTCGAATTA
>JABEVF010000152.1 GCA_013043965.1 Gallionella sp.
ATGCTGGAAAAATCACCGGAACGCGTCAAAAAATACTTCCAGGATCCACGGGTGAAATATGCCGCTTGATTCACGGATAAAAGTGGCCGGATCAATAACTTGCATTCAACCAAGCTCTGAAGATCACGCATTCTAATTAGCCAATAGTCCGCAAACCGCACCGCTTCAGCATTTATTCCCGCTGCCGTTACACCTCCAGAGATTGGCAAATATACAGTTCCGTCGGACATGAGTGTAAGGACGTTTACATTCTTCTTGCGCAGGGCCTTACGCTGCTCGGGAGCCCATGTTCCTCCGGTAACGCTCTTTGCACGGTACTTACTGATCAGCTCTGGCCAGTTCCTGTGAATGCTTTCTAGTACACTTTGATCCGTGAAATTTTTATGCGAAAGCACATTGATCGCACAGAAGGCATTGTCGGTTACCAGTGCATAGAGAAGGGAGCTTGTTCTACCTATGAAGGTCGGATTTTTTTGATCAGCGGTTATACCAAGATGAAAATGATGGACGCCCCATTCTGCCAGAAGGCCATCACTGTTCACTAACGAAGTGTGGTCCTTGCTGAGGTTTGGATTTATATTCAATCCCTTTCGCACCTTTTCCTGAAGAGTATTCCATCCCTCTTGGTACTCCAGGGGACACACGAAATCGTCAGCGGCTTTGACGACTCGTGGTACGGTAAGAATTCTACGTCGGAGAGAATCAAAATATCGGAAGCCCACGTTCATATCGTCTAAGGTAGACAAATCATTAGCAGACCATCCATGAACGTTTATCATTTGGCCTCTCAAATATAAAAGCCAGTCGGCTTCAAAATTCGCTTTCAGTTTAGGCATTAGACGATACAGTCTGTCGAATTCTTTGTGTTTATGCGGATGGCTGCTTATTACGGCATTACGGACTATGCTGGGTAAACTGTCAAATGGCCGCACCGACAAACGGACGGTCGCAGTGCCACTCCTGACATTCTGCTCATGGCACTTAGCTTTCGTTGTTCGCCCGATAAAATCGCCTAGAATTTTCGCTTACGCGCTGTGCAGCTTCAACATCGCGGCTTCGGTCTTGCCTTCGATGACCAGATTTGCGACCGCCAGAGAACGCCGGATGGCCTCGTCTATCAGTTCGCGTTCCTCGCGGCGCGCTTGGTTCAACACGTAGTCGCTCACCTCGTTGCGCTCTCCGGGATGGCCGATACCGAGGCGCAAGCGCCAAAAGTCTTTGCTGCCCAAATGCGCGATGATGTCTTTCAAGCCGTTGTGTCCGCCGTGCCCGCCGCCCATCTTCAGGCGCGCCGCACCGGGCGGCAGATCCAACTCGTCATGCACCACCAGCATCTCGGCCGGGGTGATCTTGTAAAACTGCGCCAAGCTGCCTACCGCGCGACCGCTCACATTCATAAAGGTCTGCGGTTTCAACAAAATCAGCTCATGCCCATGCAACGCTCCGCGCGTGGTCAAACCGTGGAACTTGGCTTCGTTATTGAAGCTCAGCTTGTGTGCGCGCGCGAGCTCATCCAGCCACCGGAATCCGACGTTGTGGCGGGTGCTTTCATATTCTCGTCCGGGATTGCCCAGACCCACAATCAAACGTATCGCGACCATAATTCCCAAATGAAAAAACCCGCCATGCTTTTAACAGCACTGGCGGGTTTTGTTCTGTTGCGTGTTACTTCTTGGCGGCTGGTTTAGCTGCGGGTGCGGCTTTGGCAGCAGGTGCGGCGGCGGGTGCGGCTTCGGCAGCAACTTCAGCGGCAACCGCTTCAACCACACCGCGTGGCACTTGCACGGTTGCAACCGCGTCCGCGGCATGGTGATGGCCGGCGACTTCAACACCCTTGGGCAATATGACATCGGCGACGTGGATGGAATGACCCAGAGTCAAACCCGCCAAATCGATCTCGATGAAAGCTGGCAGGTCTTTAGGCAAACAGGTCACTTCCAGCTCGTTCAACACGTGGCTGATCTTGCCGCCGGCCTTCACACCCGGCGCGATGTCCGCGTTCAGGAAGTGCAACGGCACTTTGATGTGCATCTTCTTTTGCAGATCCACACGCTGAAAATCGACATGCATCACTTGTTGGCGGAACGGATGCATCACAAAAGCACGCAACATCACGGGTTCTTTTTTGCCTTCCAATACCAGACTCAAAATGGAAGCATGGAATGCCTCGGAGCGCAGCTTGTGGTATAGCTCGTTGTGGTCGATGTCGATCATGCTGACATCACTCAAGCCATACACCACCCCTGGCACGCGGCCGGAGTGACGCAGACGGCGGCTCGCACCCGTACCTTGCGTTTTACGATTTGTTGCATTGATTTCGATAGTCATATACTTCTCCAGAAACAGGATCGTCCGCGACCAGACGATCCAAAAATGCGCCAACCGACATGGTGGGCGCTAAAAAACTTTTACTCAGCGAACAGTGAACTCACCGACTCTTCGTTGTTGATGCGGCGTATGGTTTCCGCCAGCAATTCCGCGGTGCTCAACTGGCGTATCTTTTTACAGTTGCGCCCGGCCTCATTAAGCGGGATGGTGTCGGTCACAACCAGCTCATCCAAAGCCGACATCTCGATGCGCTCGATCGCCGAACCCGACAAAACGGGATGGGTGCAATAAGCCAGCACTCGCGTCGCGCCTCGTTCTTTCAGGGCATTGGCCGCTTCGCACAGGGTGTTTGCGGTGTCCACCATGTCGTCCATGATGATGCAAGTGCGCCCCACCACATCGCCGATGATGTTCATCACCTTGGCCACGTTGGGCTTGGGGCGGCGCTTGTCGATGATGGCCAGGTCCGCATCCAACTGTTTCGCCAGTGCCCGCGCCCGCACCACACCGCCCACATCTGGCGACACTACGATCAGGTTGGGGTAGTTGTGCTTCCACACATCGGACAACAGGATCGGGCTGGCGTAGATGTTGTCGACGGGGATATCAAAAAACCCCTGGATCTGATCGGAGTGCAGATCCATAGTCAGCAAACGGTTCACGCCCGCGCCGGTCAGCATATCGGCAACCACCTTGGCGGTGATCGCGACACGAGCCGAACGCGGGCGGCGATCCTGGCGCGCGTAGCCAAAATACGGCATCGCGGCGGTGATACGTCCGGCGGATGCCCGCTTGAGCGCGTCCACCATCACCATCACTTCCATCAAACTGTCATTGGTCGGGGCACATGTCGATTGCAGCACGAACACGTCTCTGCCGCGGACGTTATCAATCAGCTCGACCATTACCTCGCCATCCGAGAAACGCCCGACCGAGGCGCGGCCCAGCGGAATATGGAGATGCTGCGTGACGGCTTCAGCGAGCTTCGGATTGGCATTTCCCGTGAATACCATCAAGCTGTCGTTGGACACGTGCGCTCCCTTTTAATCAAAAACATTAAGGGCACACGCCCGAGAATTTAGCTGCGGCGATTCGCTGTAGCGAGTGCCTGCACCGATACTACGTATTGGCTGAGGAGGTAGGGATCGAACCTACGAATGACGGGATCAAAACCCGTTGCCTTACCACTTGGCGACTCCCCAATAACTTCTAAAAACGCCTGCCAGCTGCTGCGAGCTACGGTCATAGGCATCTTTACTCTCACACCCAGTCATGCAACGGATGCTTCATTAAACCTTGCGCGACCGCTCCGCGCACTTCGAACAAATCTTGCAACTCCCGCAACGCAACTTGCGCGGCATCGCGAGCCGCGAATCCGGCGAACACGCACGCCCCCGATCCGGTCATCGCCGCCGCCCCGTATTTACCGAGCAAAGCGATGTGGCGCGCCACTTCCGGGTAGAGTTCGCACACCACGGATTGCAGGTCGTTGCGCAGTCGCGCTCCAGACAAATCAGCCACGTTCCCCAGCTGCCCTATCGAGACGGCGCGCATTGTGATGGAAACCGAATCGCGTGTCAATTCCGGATGCGTAAAAACTTTTGCGGTCGGCACATGCACGCGCGGGAACAGCACCACATACCAGGTCGCGGGCAACGGGAAAGCCTGCAATTTCTCACCCACGCCTTCGGCAAAGGCATTCTCGCCGAACACGAACACCGGCACGTCCGCGCCCAGCTGCAACCCCAGCCGCATGAGTCTTTCGCGCGACAGGCCCAGCGACCACAAGCGGTTCAATGCGAGCAAAGTCGTCGCGGCATCCGAGCTTCCGCCGCCCAATCCGCCGCCCATCGGGATACGCTTTTCTACGCCTATGTCCGCACCCAGGCGGCAACCTGTCTCGCTTTGCAGCAGCCGCGCGGCGCGCACGCACAAGTCCTGATCCTCCTCTACTCCCTCGACCGCATTGGTGCGCCGCACCACCCCGTCGGCACGCAAATCAAAATGCAGCGTGTCGTGCAGGTCGATGAAGCGGAACAGCGTTTGCAGCGAGTGATAGCCGTCCGCCCGACGGCCCGTGACGTGCAGGAACAGATTCAACTTGGCCGGCGCGGGACAACTCAAACGGGCAGGATTCATTGCGGGTTCCATTCCCATTCGTCTATCACCAGTTGCACCTGCATATCCTCGCGACTGAGCGCGATGCGCGCGGGCAGGCTATCCGCACTGTCATCGACATAGCGCAAGTAACGCACTTCCCAGCCTGCCTGGCGCAACAGCGCGATGCGTCCCCGCTCATCGCGCTCGGTCTCGGCGGGACTCGCCGCGTCCGCCTCACCCAACAGCCAGTGATGCAAGACCGGCAGCGGCAAGCTCCAGCCCAACACTTGCTGCATCAGAGCCTCGACATCGTCGGCCTGATAACGCTTGCCGTTCCGCTCCAGGGAGGCCGACTGCGCATCGCTGACGATACGTGCGGCGGTGATGCCCAACGGCCCTTGCAGCAGCAGCTCGTCACGCCGCATCTGATGCTGCCAGCGCAACCCGCCCGCATATCGCTGCTCCAGATGATGCACCGACAACCGTCCGTTCAGGTTGAACGGCGCGTCGGCGCGTTCGGACAACGAGGCGGTGGGCTGCCCGTGCGGCGCGGAGGCGCAACCGCCCAACGCCAGAAGCAAAACCAAGAGCAGCCCGCGCATCTTTTACGGGATGAGTTTTTTGATGACGGCTTGCAACGGCTCGTTATCGGGATGCGCTTTCAGGCTGGTTTGCAGAATCTGCTGCGCTTCGGCTTTGTCACCGCGCATCCACAACACCTCGCCCAGATGCGAGGCGATCTCGGGGTCGGGATTGGCGGCGAACGCGCGGCGCAACATCTTCACGCTATCGTCCAATTTCCCGCTGCGGTAATAGCCCCACCCCACGCTGTCGATGATGGAGGCATCGTCGGGTGCAAGCTGCAAGGCTTGCTCGACCAAACCGACCGCTTCCGGGATACGCACGTTGCGTTCCAGCAGGCTATAGCCCAGCGCGTTGTAAGCGTTCGCATCCTGCGGGTTCATCTGGATCAACTTGCGCAGGTACTGCTCCGTCACATCATACTTGCCGATCTTGTCCGCCATCATCGCGGTCTCATAAAGCAGCACCGGATGATTCGGCAACTGCTCCAAGCCCTGTTGCAACACCTGGTAAGCCTCGTCATATTTCTGCGCGTCGCGCAACAACTGCGCCTCGACCAGCACCATCTGCGAGCGCTGCAGATTGTTGGCGGGTTGCAGCTGATGCAAGATTTGCCTTGCCTCGTCCAGCTTGTCGTGCTTGCTCAACAAATAGGCGATCCGCATCGTGGATGCAAACACATGCTCGCCCTCTTTCACCTCGCGGTAATGGGCGATGGCCTCGTCGTCCTGCTGCTTCGCTTCACTCAGTTGGCCGAGGTAATACTGCACCGTATCCTGATCTTTCTTGCCCTTGCCCAGCGCCTGTTTAAGCTCGGTTTCCGCGCCTTGCAGATCGTTCATCTGCAAGGAAAGCAGCGCGATGGCGAAGACCAGATCAGGATTGTCGGGGTTATGATCCGCGACACGCTGGAACTCGGCGCGCGCCGCCGGATATTGCTGTTGTTCCACCAAGACACGGGCGTACTGCAGCCGTATTTCATACGCGCTCGGGTGTTTCGCCAAATAATCGCGCAACACCTGCAAACTCTGCTGCGGCGCGGATTTTTGCAACAGTTCCGCCTCCAATGCCACCGCCAGATCCCAGTCGGGACGCAAGCTGCGCGCCTGCTTGGCCTCGCTCAAGGCAAGCGACACATCCCCGGCGGCGCGCGCCAGCCGCGCCACCGACCAATGCGCTTCGGCCATGCGAGGATAGGGCGCGGCCAGTTCGCGCATCATCGCCAATGCGGCCGGCTTATCGGGATAGGCCTCCAGTATTTGCTCGATCTGCAAAAACGTCTCGTTGGCATTCGCCGCATCGTCTTTCAACACCTTGGCGAACTCCGCCTTTGACTGCTCCAGGTCGCCGCCGCGCAACCAGATCGAGGCCAGCATACGCGAGGGGATAGACGCGCCCGGCTCGATCTCCTGCCAGAACTTGAAAGCGGCTACCGATTTTTCCATGTCGCCAGACTCGAACGCCAATTGTGCCGCGCGTTTCGCCAAACGCGGATCGCGGGTCTTGATCGCCAAGTCCTCGCTACCGTTCGCCGCCAGCGTTTTGTAGCCGCGCTGGCTGGCGATCTCGGACACCAGATACTCGTACAACAGCGCGCCGGTCAATTCCTGTTTGGGCAGGTCCGCCTCGGACGGCTGCACCGTGGCGGACTGGTCGGGCGAATCGGGCTGCTCGTCATTGCCGGAGGGGTCGCTGACCGGCGCGGCATTCGCGGCGGAAGCGGACGGGACAGGCTCGGCCTGCTGCGGCACTTGCGCGCAAGCGGTGAGCAACAAACTGGCGACAATTAAATATTTAGTGGAATTCATATTTGACGTTGCTTTAGATTCGGGCGCACATCTTAGCAAAAAGCCTCCCGCTGCGGGGCGATGTCAAGCCGCCTGCATTTATTGAAGAAAGCTTGGGAGCTTATACGTTTCCGATATCGCTGCCGCGCATAAGGCCAACGGACTGCTGCGCCCAATATTTGCGTGATGAAGACCGTGCCGTAACAACGTAGCGCGGCGAAAGAATTGGCAATCAAGTCGTTGCGGGCAGGCGCGACGAATATTTGTAGCCGCTCAATGCTTTTTGATGCCACAGCGGATATTCGGTTATATTTAGCGCACTTCACAACCACGAGTCACACACTTTGCCTAACGCCACTCCCGATCTCACGCTTACGGCGCTCAAGCTCACGCGCAGCTTCGGCAACCAAACTGTCATCCACGATGTCTCGCTGCGATTAAAACGCGGCGAGGTATTGGGTCTGCTGGGCCACAACGGCGCGGGCAAGAGCACCACGATGCAGATGCTCACGGGATGCCTGCTGCCCGATAGCGGGACGATAGAGATCTGCGGCATCGACTTGCTGCGCCACCCCACCCAGGCCAAGGCGCACATCGGTTATCTGCCGGAGACCCCGCCGCTGTATCGCGAGCTCACGGTGCGCGATTACCTGATCTTCGCCGCCAGATTGCGCGGTATGCAGTCCGCCGACGTTCCGGCCGCACTGGCGCTGGCGCTGCAACGCTGCGGCCTGACGGACAAGAGCAAGAAGCTGATCGGCACGCTGTCCAAGGGTTATCAGCAGCGCGTCGGCATCGCGCAAGCCATCATTCATCAGCCCGCCGTGATTATTCTGGACGAGCCGACGGTGGGCTTGGACCCGACACAGATACGCGAGATACGCACGCTGATACGCGAGCTGGGCAACCGGCACAGCGTGATCCTGTCCACGCATCTGCTGGGCGAGGTGGAAAGCATCTGCGACCGCGTGGAAATCATGCAGCACGGCAAACTCATCTACGGCGACACCAGCGCGCGCATGCAGCAGTACGGCCAGGTGTCCGGCTTCACCGTGAGCCTGCGCAACCCGCCCGCACTGAGCGCTTTGCAGGGCATCATCGGCGTGACGCGCGTCGAGCAGTTGACCGCCAACCAGTTCCGCGTGCTGCACAGCACCGAACAAAACCCCAGCGCCGAGCTGCTCACACTGGCCGCGCAACACGGTTGGCAGCTGGAACAACTCACCCCGCTGCAAGCCAGGTTGGAAGACGTGTTCGTGAAGATCACCGATGAAGATGCCGCGACCCTTCGACCAGCCCAAGGCTCAGCACGAACGATTGAGGGAGAAATAAAATGATCCGGCTCCTCGCCCTGCGCGAACTGCGCTCGCTGTTCTCCATGCCGTCCACCTGGTTCGTGCTGGCCGTGCTGCAATTCATCTTTGCCTGGTTCTTCCTGGCACGGCTGGACGCGTTTCTGGAGCTGCAACCCCAGCTCAGCCAAGTCGCCAACGCACCCGGTGCGACCGCCAGCATCGCAGCCCCCTTGTTCAATGTGATCGCGCTGCTGCTGATGATGCTGGTGCCGATGTTCACCATGCGTCTGATCGCCGAAGAACGCCGCAACCAGACGCTCACCTTGCTGCTCTCGTCGCCTTTGTCGGGCGCGCAGATCGTGCTGGGAAAATTCGCGGGGCTGATGCTGTTCTTGATGGTGCTGATGGCGACCACGCCGGTGATGCTCTACACCCTGCAACTGGGCACGCCGCTCGATAACGGTCTGCTGTGGAGCAACGTGCTGGGGCTGGTGTTGCTCGGGGCCTGCTACGCCGCGCTCGGCTTGTACATCTCCGCCCTCACCAGCCAGCCCATCATCGCCGCGATCGGCGCGCTGGCGGTGTTGCTGGGCCTGTGGCTGGCCGACATCGGCAGCAGCGCGCCCGATTCGCCGTGGCACCAGCTCTCGCCGCTGAACCATTTCCAGAACTTCAACTACGGTTTGCTGGACAGCGGCGATGCCGCTTATTTCGTTCTGTTCAGCACCGTGTTCCTGCTGCTGGCCATGAAGCGTCTGAACAACAACCGCGTTTACGGGTAAGCCATGCTAGCGAAAATCTTTAAAAGTAACGCGTTGCGCAATGCGCTGTTCGCCCTGCTGTTATGCGGCACGGCGATAGGCTTGAATTACCTGGCGACGCATCATCGTCTGCAGCGCGATGTGACCTATACCGCCAGCAACAGCCTGTCCGCCAGCAGCGTGGACGTGCTCAGGCAACTGGCCGGGCCGGTCAACATCACGGTGTACGCCACCGAACAGGACGCGCGGCTGGGCGATGTGCGCAAAATCATCCGCGATTTCCTGTCGCTCTATCAACGCTACAAACCCGACATTGACCTGGTCTTCATCGACCCGGCAAAAGAACCGGCAAAAGCCCGCGAGGCGCGTATCCAGATGAACGGCGAAATGATCGTCGAATACGCCGGGCGCTCCGAACACCTCACGCAGATCAACGAACAACAGGTCTCCAGCACCCTGCTGCGCCTGGCCCACACGAAATCGCAACGGGTGATGTATCTGAGCGGGCACGGCGAACGCAGCCTCGACGGCGGTGCAAATTTCGATCTCGGCGTACCGTTCGGCGCGAAGCTCAAACAAAACGGCTATCAACTGGGCGCGCTGAATCTGGCTCTGGCACAGGAAGTGCCGGACAACGTCAGCGTGCTGGTCATCACCCAACCGCAAGCCGATCTGCTGCCCGGCGAAGTGGACAAACTGCTGCGCTATGTGGATAGGGGCGGCAACCTGCTGTGGCTCATCGATGCCGAACCGCTGCACGGCCTGGAACGCCTGGCCGAGAAGCTCGATCTGGTGCTCACCCCCGGCACCGTCATCGACCCCGCCGCCACCGAGATGCGCGCGCCCGCCACCTGGTCCATCGGCGCGAGCTACACACCGCATCCCATCACGCGCAATTTCAATCTGATCACAGCCTTCCCCGGCGCGCGCAGGCTGGCCTGGAACGAAGGCACCGACTGGCAACGCCACGCGCTGGTGGAAGTGGCGGGACGCGGCTGGGTGAGCCGCAGCGGCAAGCCAAAATTTGACAAGGCACACGACACGCCCGGCCCGGTGGTGATTGCCACCGCCCTGCAACGCGACATCCGGGACAGGGAACAGCGCATCGTCGTGGTAGGCTCCGGCGCGTTCCTGTCCAACAGCTACGCGGGCAACGGCGGCAACGTCGATTTGGGCGTGAACATGGTGAACTGGCTGGCCGGCGAGGAACGCCTCATCACCCTGCAACTGCGCGGCAGCAAAGACAGCAACCTGACCCTGAGCAAGACCCAGCTCGGCGTCATCGGCATCGGCTTCCTGCTCGTCCTGCCCATCGCCTTAACATGCTGGGGAATATTCCTGTGGTGGAAACGCCGCCGTGCCTGAACACAGCACCACCGAACTCGTAGGGGCGCGATTCATCGCGCCCTTGCTTTATTCCATCGCAAATCAGGACGCAATAAATTGCGCCCCTACGAAAAACCATGCCTGAACTCCCAGAAGTCGAAACCACCCGGCGCGGACTCGCAGAACATGTGGTCGGCGCGGTGATACGCGATGTCGTCATCCGCAATGCCAAATTGCGCTGGCCGATACCCGACCTGCCCGTGCAGGGTCGCACCATCCTGAGCCTCACGCGGCGCGCCAAATATCTGCTGATGGATTGCGGCAACGGCACCTTGATCCTGCACCTGGGCATGTCCGGCAGCCTGCGCATCCTGCCTGTCGGCACACCTCCTGCCGTACCCGCAAGGGGCATGTCCGGGGTGTCCCCGCAGCTACGCTGCGACCCTCCCGCTGTACCCGCAAGGGGCATGTCCGGGGTGTCCCCGCAGCTACGCTGCGACCCTCCCGCCACACATGATCACTTCGATCTGATCTTGGAAAACGGCAAACTGATGCGCCTGCGCGACCCGCGCCGGTTCGGCGCGGTACTGTGGCATGCGGGCGATGTCCACACCCACCCGCTATTGGCCTCTCTCGGCCCCGAACCGCTGGAAGACGATTTCGATGCGCGCTATCTCTATCAAGCCACGCGCGGTCGCAGCATCAGCATCAAACAAGCCATCATGGACAATCACCTCGTGGTCGGCGTGGGCAACATCTACGCCAACGAATCGCTGTTCCGCAGCGGCATCAAACCGCAATTGGCTGCGGGCAAACTCAGCCTGATACGCTGCGCAAAACTGGTCGCCGAGATACGCGCGACACTGGGCGAGGCGATCACCCAAGGCGGCAGCACCCTGCGCGATTTCGTCAACACCTCAGGCCAGCCCGGCTACTTCCAACAAAACTATTGGGTGTACGGCAGAGCGAACGAACCCTGCCGAAAATGCGGCGCGGCGATCAAGCAGATCAAGCAGGGACAGCGGTCAAGTTTTTACTGTGGAACTTGTCAAAGGTAATAAAGAAAAATGTCGGATGGCGGATACAATAAAATCAGGCAATTGCCCCTCCAGCAAGTTAGACGCGGAATTGGCGCAGCGTTATCCGGCGTTGAAAACAAACATCCTTCCGGCACATGCAATATCATTGCAACATTTTTGACGGATAGTGCTACGCACACCCACCCTACATTTCTCAAATACCATGCGCCATCTACTGACTCTCATCCTCGCTTTAACCCTCGCCCCCGCCGCACTCGCGGAACGCTTGCCGCAACCCGATCATGTGGTGGTGGTGATCGAAGAGAATCGCGGTTTCTCGCAGATCATGAACATGGCGCATCTCGATTCCCACATCAACGCGCTCGCCAAGCGCGGCATGTTGTTCACGCAGGCTTACGGGGTAAGCCATCCCAGCGAACCGAATTATCTGGCTTTGTTTTCCGGTTCCACGCAGGGCGTGACCAGCGATGCCTGCCCTTACAGCTTCACCGGGGACAACCTCGCCACGGCCTTGCTGGATAAGGGGTTGAGCTTCGCCAGTTATTCCGAGACCTTGCCGGCTATCGGCGACCTGAGCTGCATGTCGGGCGCGTATCAGCGCAAGCATAATCCGGTGAGCAACTGGCAAGGCACGCGCTTGCCCGCCGGGATGAATCTGCGCTTTGGCGATTTTCCGCAAGACTATTCCAAGTTGCCTACCGTGGCTTTCGTCATACCCGATCAAAACAACGACATGCACGACGGCAGTTTCGCGACGGCTGATGCCTGGCTTGCGACCCATATCACCCCTTATGCGGACTGGGCGTTCCAGCACCACAGCCTGTTGATCCTGACTTGGGATGAAGACGATGGCCAGGAAAACAATCGCGTCGTGACGTTGCTGGTCGGTCCTATGGTCAAGCAAGGCACGAGCGCGCAACACATCGATCACTACAGCGTGTTACGCACCCTGCTCGATTTTTACCAGTTGCCCGCCATCGGTGCCAGCCGCGATGCGCAGCCCATCAAAGGGGTTTGGAAGAAACATTGACCCGGATTGTTCGCGGGCGAAAAACGGCTTCTTTCAGTGCATTCCCAGCCACCCATCAGGCAAACAAAAAAAGCCACTCAGAAATCGCGTGGCTTTTTTGTTGAGGTAGCGTTAGCGTTTAGCCGCCATCAATTTTTCATACTTGGCTTGCAACTGCTGTTCGGTTTCGGGGTGACTCAAATCCAGCGGAATACAATCCACCGGGCACACTTCCACGCATTGCGGCGTATCGTAATGTCCCACGCATTGCGTGCATTTGTTCGGGTCGATGACATAGATACTATCGCCTTGCGAGATCGCGTCGTTCGGGCATTCCGGCTCGCACACATCGCAGTTGATACATTCGTCGGTGATCATGAGTGACATACTTTTCTCTCCAAATAAGATATAGCCGGTGATTGCCTGGGCTATTTAGTTTTTCCTAAAAATTTTTGCTGCAATCTTCCCACCACGCCGGGCGAGACGAATTTGCTCACATCTCCGCCGAATCGCGCCACCTCGCGCACCATGGTCGCGGAGATGAAGGTGTATTTTTCAGCGGGGGTCAAGAACAAGGTTTCCATTTCCGGGTACAGGTTGCGATTCATGCCGGCCAATTGGAACTCGTATTCAAAGTCGGACACGGCGCGCAAACCGCGCAATACCACGCGCGCATCCCGGTCTTGCACGAAGCTCATCAACAACCCGTCAAAACCTTCCACCCGCACGTTGGGATAATCGGCGAACACCTCGCGCGCCATATCGACGCGTTCCTGCAAATCGAACAGAATGTTCGCGCGGCTGGCGGCGACCGCCACGATGACTTCGCCGAACAACCCGGCAGCGCGCCTGACCACGTCTTCATGGCCTTTGGTGATAGGATCGAATGTGCCGGGATATACGACCTTAATCATGTGAAATCCATTTTTTGGGCGAATCGCGGTGTCGCGTGCTGGTTCCGACATAACCTGAAGGTTATCTCACCGCAACTCCGTTGTCGCTCATTCCTAGTCTATCAATCTGATATGCCTGCGTCATTCGCTGCGCGGCTCCTTGCGCTTCATCCCACAAAAGTGGATTTATTAACTTGCAGTAATTGGTAATACACCTGTCCCGCCTTGCCGGACTTCACGATTTCCCAGGGTTCGGGCGGGCTGACAGGGGTTCCCGACTCGACATACAACACACCGTCGCCGGTCAGGCGTTGCGGCAACAGCTCAAACAATCCGGAGAAAAAATCGCTCTGGAACGGCGGGTCCAAAAAGATCACGTCATAGCGCTGCAGGTCGCGGGAGGCGAATTCTAGCCCATCTAGGCTGTGCACGGAAATGTTGGGCAACGCCAACTTCTTGATGTTGTCCTGCAGGGCGCGGCACACCCGCGGATTCTTCTCCACCATCGTCACACGCGCGGCACCCCGCGAGGCAGCTTCAAATCCGAGCGCGCCGCTGCCCGCAAACAGATCCAGACAACTGCGTCCGTGCAACGTTTGCCCCAGCCAGTTGAACAGGGTCTGACGCACGCGGTCGGGCGTGGGGCGCAACCCTTCGGCATCGGGAAAGGTGATGACGCGGCTGCGCAACTCGCCACCGTTGATACGCAGTTTGTTTATTTCCCGGCTCCCTGGTGGAGAGTCGCCCCCCCATCCGGTTTGGCGGATAGCGGACTGTCTTCTGGTGCGCCCACCATCACCGTCGCCATGTGCTGCGGGTCGATATGGCGTTTGAACGCGTCGCGTATCTGCGCCACCGTGACATGTTCGACGCGGGCCGGGAAATCATCCAGGTACGTGAGCGGCATATCGTAGAAACCGATGACGCTCAGGTAGTCCAATATCTTGCGGTTGCTGTCGATGCGCAGCGGGAATCCGCCGACGATGTTTTGTTTGGCGGCCAGCAACTCTTTTTCGGTCGGGCCGTACGCGACGAAATCGGCCAGGGTATTGCGCACCAAGAGCAGCGCGTCATCCGCCTGCTCTTTTTTGGTTTGCAAACCGATCTGAAATGCGCCGGTCTGTTTGAGCGGCATGAAGTAGCTGTACACGCTGTAAGCCAGCCCGCGCTTCTCGCGCACCTCGCTCATCAGGCGCGATACGAAGCCGCCGCCGCCCAGAATATAATTGCCCACGTACAAGGGAAAGTAGTCGGGATCGGTGCGCGACATGCCGGGCGCACCGATCAGGATATGGCTTTGCGTGGCCGGATGCGCGATGCGTTGCTCGCTCGCGGCGATCTGTTTGGCGACCTCCGGCAACGCGGCGGGTGCATCGGCCTTGGGCAATTCGCCGGTCAATTGCTCGGCGATAGCCTCCGCCTGCGCGCGCGTCACGTCGCCCATGATGGCGACCACGGCACGCTGCGCGTTGTAATGCGCGCGATAGAAGTCCTGCAAGTCCTGCGCGGTGACCGCTGTCACGCTGGCGACTCCGCCCGACACCGGCAAGGCATAGGGATGCGCGCCGAACACGGCTTTCTGGAAGGCTTTATCCGCGATGTTCTCCGGCTTGGTCTCGGCTTCTTTCAGGGCCGAAATAACGCGGGTCTTTTCACGCGCCAGAATATCGGGTGCGAATACCGGGTGCTGCAACACGCTAGCCATGATAGACACGGCCTTATCGCGCACCGCCTGATCGCTCAAGGTGCGCAACGATACGCTGGCACGGTCCTGATCGAAGCTGCCACCCAATTGCGCCCCCAGGTCGGCGATGCCGCGCGCGATGTCGTCCTCGGACAGCCCCTGCGACCCCAGATTGAGCAGCTGCTGGGTCAGCCCCGCCGTGCCGGATTTCTGGGCCGTATCGAAGCTGCTCCCGGCCGGCACACTGACCGCCACATCCAACATCGGGATGTCACGATCCTCGACGAACAGCACTTTCGCGCCGCTGGAACTTTGCCAATGCTGGATGTTGGGCGTGGCGTAAGCCACGCTGTTGAGCGCGCAGACCACGACAGCCGCGCAAACCTTGAAGATGTTAGTGGACATGGAAATTCCCTTGTGCATGTTTTGGTTTATCGGACAGCGGCTGCGGATCGAGCACCGCGACAGTCAATGCGTCGTCCACAAGCACCTCTTTGGCGACTTGCTGCACTTGCCCTGCGGTAACCGCCTGTATCTTTTCCAGCATCAGCGGGATCGCCCGGTATCCCAGACCTATGCTTTCCATCTGGCCGATTTGCATGGCGCGATAGAACGTCGAATCGAGTTTGTACACCTCGCCTGCCGTCACTTGCGCTTTGACGCGCTGCAATTCTTCGGCACTGACACCGTCTTGCACCAATAGCGCGATCTCTTTACGCAAAGCGGCTTCGGCATCTTGTACGCTCTTGCCCGTTGTGGGCGTGGCTTCCAGCGTAAATAATCCGGGACCGCGCGCTGCCGGGTCGTAACCCGCGCCCACATCGCTGGCGATTTGTTGTTCACGCACCAGGTGCTTGTTCAGGCGCGCGGAATCATTGCCGTTCAAGATACCCGCCAACACTTCCAGCGCGTATGGCCGCCAGTCTTGGGCTGGATTTTGCAGCACCGGAGCCTGATAACTCATCACCAGTTGCGGCAGTTCGGCGGGGGCTTTGACCACGAGCCGTTTGATACCGATCTGCTTGGGCTCGATGAAATCCCGGCGCACAGGCAGCGCGCGTCTGGGGATATTGCCGTAATAGCGTTGCGCCTGCGCAAACACCTCCTGCGCGTTGACATCCCCGGCGATCACCAAGGTAGCGTTGTTTGGCGCATACCAACGCTGGTACCAGGCCTGCGCATCGCCCACCGTCGTCGCTTCCAGATCGCTCATCCAACCGATCACGGGATGATGATAGGGATGCTCCTGATAGATCACCGCCATCATCTTTTCCTGCAACAACGCACGCGCATCGTCGTCCGTGCGCCAGCGACGTTCTTCCATGATGACCTTGATCTCCTTGGCGAACTCGGCGGCGGACAGGTTCAAATTGCGCATGCGGTCGGCTTCCAACTTCATCGCCAGCGGCAATTTTGATTTGTGCAGCTGCTGGAAATAGGCGGTGTAATCACTGCTGGTGAACGCGTTCTCGCGCCCGCCCGCAGCTGCGATGCGCCTGGAGAATTCACCCGCCGGAACCGCCTTGGTTCCCTTGAACATCATGTGCTCCAGCACGTGCGCGATGCCGGTCTTGCCTTCGGTTTCGTCGATGCTGCCAGCTTTGTACCATATCTGCTGCACCACGACAGGCGCGCGATGGTCTTCATCGACGACGACCTTCAAACCGTTCGCCAAAGTGTGTTCGTAGATCTTGGCGTGCGCCATCGGGGTCGTACCCAACAGCAAAACGATAACGAGTAGATAAGTTTTCATAGTCCTAGCCCTAACAAGTGTAATCGGCATAAAATGCTGGGCGGCATTATCCAACATTTTCCAGCGCAACCCATCCTGAAATAATGTTTAGTTTTCTCAAGAAAAAATCTACCAGTCCCGCATCATCCGACAGCAGCTGGCTCGCGCGCCTGACATCCGGGCTGGCGCGCACCGGCAGCCAGTTCGGCGAGCTGTTCGGCCGGGGCGGCAAGATAGACGATGAACTGTACGAAGAATTAGAAACCCTGCTCGTCACCGCAGATGTCGGCATGGATGCCACCTCGGCCCTGTTGGCCGATTTGCGCCGGCGGGTCAAAGAACATCGTCTGACCGAGGCGGCCGAACTCAAACAAGCCTTGGCTGATTGCCTGCTAAAACTGTTGCAGCCCTTGGCGCAACCGCTGTTAGCCCATACCCACAAACCTTTCGTCATCATGATGGTGGGGGTCAATGGCGCGGGCAAGACCACGTCAATCGGCAAGCTGGCAAAATATCTGCAAGGCCAGGGGCTGTCGGTATTGCTCGCGGCGGGCGACACCTTCCGCGCGGCGGCACGCGAGCAGCTCACCACCTGGGGCGAGCGCAACAATGTCACAGTCATCGCGCAGCAAAGCGGCGATGCGGCGGCGGTGATCTACGATGCGGTGCATGCCGCACAGGCGCGCAACATCGATGTGGTGCTGGCAGACACCGCCGGGCGGTTGACCACGCAAGCGCATCTGATGGAAGAGATCAAGAAGGTTAAGCGCGTGATCGCCAAGGCCCTGCCCGATGCGCCGCACGAAGTGCTGCTGGTGCTGGATGCCAACACTGGACAGAACGCGCTGAGCCAGGTCAAAGCCTTTGATGCCGCGCTCGGCGTGACCGGTCTGATACTGACTAAACTCGATGGCACGGCCAAAGGCGGCGTGATCGCCGCCATCGCCAAAGCCCATCCCATCCCCGTGCGCTTCATCGGCGTGGGCGAAAGCCTGGAGGATCTGCGCCCCTTCGCTGCGGAAGATTTTGTGCACGCGCTCCTGGGGCTGGAAGCGTGATCAGCTTTAACCAGGTTCGCAAACGCTATCCGGGCGGATACGAGGCATTGAGCAATGTCTCTTTCGAGATCGCGCAAGGCGAGATGGCTTTCCTCACCGGCCACTCGGGCGCCGGCAAAAGCACGCTGCTCAAATTGGTCGCGGCCATCGAACGCCCCAACTCCGGCAGCGTGCTGGTCAACAATCAAAACGTCGGCGCGCTCAAAGCGGGCGCGTTGCCATTTTTGCGCCGCAATCTGGGCATCATTTTTCAGGATCACAAATTGTTGTTCGATCGCAACGTGTTCGACAACGTGCTGCTGCCCTTGCAGATATGCGGCTTCGATCATAAAGAAAGCGCCAAGCGCGTGCGCGCCGCGCTGGACAAGGTCGGCCTGCTCAAACGCGAGAGAGCCAACCCGATCGCGCTGTCCGGCGGCGAACAACAACGCTTGTGCATCGCGCGCGCCATCGTCAACCGGCCTGCTATTTTGTTGGCCGACGAACCCACCGGCAATCTGGATGCGGACTACGCGCAGGACATCATGGCGATCTTCAAATCGTTCCATCAGGTCGGCGTGACGCTGCTCATCTCGACCCATGATGCGGGCGTGTTGCAAGACACCAGAGTGCGTGTGCTCAACCTCCGGAACGGCGTATTGCAAACCGCCACCTCGCCATGAAACACATCTTCGCCCAACATCTGAGTGTGCTGCGCACCGCCACACGGCGCATCTTCAATCCGCCGCTCGCGGGCCTGCTCAACATCATGGTCATCGGCATCGCGCTGAGCCTGCCCGCCGGCATGTATGTGCTGTTGCAGAACGCGCAAGGTCTGGTGCAACAGCTTTCCGGCACGCCGCAGATCAGCGTGTTCCTGAGCATGGATGCGAAAGCCGACGATATCGAAAAGCTGCGCAAACAGCTAGCGCAACACCCCGCCGTCGAGCGTGTGGAATTTGTACCGCGTGACCAGGCTTTGCAACAACTCAAACAAAGCACGGGGTTGGCGGATGTCATCGGCGGGCTGGAGAAGAATCCGTTACCCGATGCCTTCGTTATCCACCCGAAACCGGGCAACGCGCAAACCCTGGACAAGCTGCGTACCGAGATCGGCACTTTCCCCAAAGTCGAACAAGCCCAACTCGATTCTGTCTGGGCCTACAAGCTGGAAGCCTTGCTCAAGTTCGCCACCCTCGCGGTTCTGATACTCGCCAGCCTGCTCAGCCTGGCCTTGATCGCCATCACCTTCAACACCATACGCTTGCAGATACTGACCCAGCGCGACGAGATCGAGGTGTCTAAACTGATTGGCGCGTCCAACGGCTTCATCCGCCGCCCTTTTTTATATTTTGGCGCGATGCAAGGCTTGCTGGGCGGCATCGCGGCCTACCTCATTATCACCGCGAGCCTGGCCTTGCTCAACCGGCCGTTAAACACCTTGTCGCAGCTCTATGCCAGTCAATTCACGCTACACTCACTCAATCTTGGCGACAGCCTCTCGCTGCTGCTGTTCTCGCTGTATCTGGGCTGGCTGGGTGCCTGGCTCTCCGTAGCCAGACATCTGGCGCAGGTCGAGCCGCGTTAGTCTTTGCACATCACCATGCCAGTGCTTCCAAAGCGTCTCATTCTCATGGGGGATGACTTTTAACTTTACCGCTGTTGCACCGGCTCCTACATTGGCTTACCGCCGCTCACCAAACGAACGTTAAGCATCTCCTTCTTGCTCTTATATTTCGCCCCTTCCGCGCCGAAGCTGATCGCATAGGCAAAGGCATCCATACCGGGTCCGCGTCGCGTGGTGGCTGTCCAGAAGTAGACGGTAGGCGTAGCCGGGAACAGCGTCAGATTAATACGCGGATTGGCACATTGACGCTCGGCGATCGTTGCCAACTCGGGGATGTGCGGCACTCGCCAATCAACATGCTGCGCATAACCGCCCTCATGATCGAGTTTGTTCGCCTCATCCTGCGCAGACTGCCAGGTAAAAGAACCCGGTGCGCCGGTACAAGTTGCGCCTGTCCAGACTTGGCCCAACGAGCAGCGCATCCAGGTCAGTTTCGATTGGGTATCGGTCAGCGTGCCGTCACCATTATCCTTGAAGCGTTCGACCGGAGTCGACATCGGATAGGATTGGGTATCGCAAGCCTGTCCGGCCCAGGATGGTGAGCTGCCCAGTAACGGCAGAAATAAAAAAAATATTGTCTTCATTGTTCCGCTCCTTTTGCTTGGCATTAAAAAAGCAAGCGGGCGACCCGCTTGCTCGAAGTTTTCCAGCTTATAAAATATTGGCCTGGGAGCTGCTATAACGGCGACCCGCCAGTTTATTTGTCATAGCCGACACCGGAACCCTTCCATGGGTAACCGCGACCGGATTTCACCACGACAGGCGCGGTCTGTTTGGTCGCCAATCCCGGCTGGATCTTTTCACCACGGTACATATAGGTGGCATAGGCCTCCATCGCAACCATGTCTTCGCCGTTGACATCCAGTGGCTGCCCGCCTTGCGGCACCTGGATGCACCAATTGATCATGTCCCGGATAGGAATCACCCGCCCCAAATCCGCCTGGAATTTAGGGAATGTTTGGGGGTTCGACCCTGCCGCATCGGGATGGCAGTTGCCGCAAGCCAACCCGTTAGTAGTCATCGACGGTTTGCTGCCATGCCACAAATCACGACCATGATCCACCACGACCAGTAACTCCTGCTCTTGATCCGCAAGTTCGGCCTTGGTAAAGGGCTCTCTGGCCTGCGCAGGATTGAATGCGAGCAACCCGAACAAGGCGACGGGTGTAACCAAGCCCATAACAGCATTTTTGATATTCGGTTTCATCTCTCTTCCCCCTTAAATTTTAAAGCCGTTTTTCATGGCCGGAGTCAACATATCCCCGAACGGGTCGTACTGCATCACACCGCTAAAGTTGCTCTCCAGATCGATATGCTGAGCACCATCACCATCCGTAAAGATGGCCGGATCGGAACGGTACATTTGCATGTCTGGATAGGGCAATTTAACGTCAGGGTAAGGCCACGGCCAGGAGGTGGACAGAGTGCCGACAGAGGACAGATTACCTATCTTGTTGTAGACAGTCTGGTGCACATGCCCGTGGAACGCCATCACCCGTTCGAATTTCGACAGGATTTGGCGAATCTCAGGAGCATCCTCGGTCTGAAAATTCCAGCGGGGGTAGTAGTCCCACAGCGGTGAATGGGTAAAGACGACGACCGGTGTATCCGGCGCGAGCTTCTTCACATCTTTTTTCAGCCAGTCAAGCTGCTCTTCCCGCACACCCCATGGTCCGGCGATCGGACTTTCGAGCATTTCCATCACGCCCATTCTTTCTTCCGCTGACATACCCGCGGCCGTCCAGAAATCCCGCACCAGGATAGAATTCATTCCGATGAAATGCACGCCCTTGTGGTCGAATGACCAGGTCGGACTGCCGAAATGGCCGCGCCATGCAGCCCCCATGTCCAGATACCAGTCATGCTCACCGGGAATGTAATGGACGGGCATCGTCAGCTTGGAGAGTATCTTCATTCCCTTGCGCAACTGGTCGTCCTTTCCATTCTGGGCAATATCGCCGCAATAAACGACGAAATCAGGAAGCGGTTTCATGCTCATGACCTTATCAACTGCATCGGCCATTTGGGCATCAAATTTATGGTCCGGCATACTGAATAGATGCGCGTCTGTCAGTATCGCAAACCGGAATGGGGTAACGTTACCCTTGCCGACTGCCGCTTCGGCCACGTGCACCATTCCGAAATTGACACCGACCGCACTCGCCATCAATGTGGCCAACCCCGCCTTGCCGCTGATTGTCAAAAAATCCCTTCTGCTTATCTTGTCAAAGTCAGTCATCACTTTTCTCCCTCTTGGCATAATGAATTAAACCCGCTAAGTGCCGGGTACCGAAAATACCTTGCTTCCTCCAGAGTTCTGCCATATTTTTATGTTGATGAATCAAATTTCAACTTATCTCAGCCCATCAACGGGTGTGATTTAGAACCGAATGCGCGAACGAATCTAATTGATTGTCTGAATCGACACCATTGATAAAACGAATGGTGTGCCGATGATCGAAAAAACGGTGGGCAATGGCTAACCTCTGCCAATATGCCCCTAAGGGACTGGGAGACTAATTGGTCATTATGCGTGGCATGGGGGTCGACATGCATGAAGCTAAGCTGCAAACGGTGGTGCATATTTGCGGCCCAGCAGAACCAAATCATAATTTGGCACTCCGACCGAACGAGTGCTAAAATTAACCAGAGGAGGACTAACCATGAACACCACAATGATGAACTTACCGATGCCGTCTGCCCTCGGCAGCTTGGAGAGCTATATTCAGGCGGTAAATAGATTCCCTATCTTGTCGCACGAGGAGGAGTTTGCTTTGGCGAAACGCCTGCATAACGAGAACGACTTGGATGCGGCGCGGCAGTTGATTGTTTCGCACTTGCGCGTGGTGGTCAGTGTGGCGCGCGGTTATGCGGGCTACGGCTTGCAGCAGGCAGACCTGATCCAGGAGGGTAACATCGGTTTGATGAAGGCGGTAAAACGCTACGACCCCGAACGCGGCGTGCGCTTGGTGTCGTTCGCCTTGCACTGGATACGCGCGGAGATACACGAGTTCGTGGTGCGCAATTGGCGCATGGTGAAGATCGCCACCACCAAATCGCAGCGGAAGTTATTCTTTAACCTGCGCAGTATGAAGCGCGGTTTGGAGCCGCTAAAACCCCAGCAAGTGAGCGAGATCGCGCAGCAGCTCAACGTCTCCGAGCATGATGTCGTGGACATGGAGGCGCGTTTTTCAGGTCATGAACTGGCATTGGAAGCGGGTAGCCATGACGAGGATGACGCTTACGCCCCCATCCAGTATCTGGCTGACAATCCCGAGCACGAACCCTCGCAGATTCTGGAAGCCAACCAACGCGAAAAACTCCAGTCGGCGGGATTGGCGAATGCCCTGGCCAGTTTGGACGAACGCAGCCGTCGCATCGTGGAAGCGCGCTGGCTGCGCGAAGAGGATGCTGCAACGTTGCACGAGCTGGCTGCCGAATTCAAGGTCTCCGCAGAACGTATCCGCCAGATCGAGCAAAAGGCTCTGGCTAAGATGCACGCGTCTCTATCCCCATAACCGCCCGGTAGACAGGCGTAAAAAAGCCGCAGACTCTGCGGCTTTTTTACGCCTGGAACGGCGCTGTTATTTGACGATCTTCAATATGGGCGTTTGCGCAACCGGTTTGTCGGAACCCACCGGCCCGGAACCGGGTGGCGGGGCATCCTCGGGTTGAAACATCAAGCCCTGACCGGTTTCCTTGGCAAAGATGCCTATCACCGCACCGACGGGGACAATGACATTGAATGAAGCACCGCCAAACCGTCCAGCGCACGTGATGTATTCATTGCCCAACTCCAAATTACGCACGGCATTGACGCTCAGACTCAGAACGATTTCGCCATCTTTCACGTACGCAACCGGGACTTCAGTTTCCCCGTTCACCTTTACCGCGAGATAAGGGGTGAGCGCGCTCTCCACACACCATTCGTAAATTGCACGAATCAGATATGGGCGGGTGGACAACTCACTCACTTACGCATCGCTCTTTCGGGTGAAGTCAGCGCGTCGATAAAGCCTTGGCGTGAAAAGATACGCTCGGCGTATTTCATCATCGGCGCGGCATCTTTGCTCATTTGTATGCCATAGCGATCCAACCGCCACAACAAGGGGGCGATCGCCACATCCAGCATGGAAAATTCGTCACCGAGCAGGAATTTTTGCTTGGTGAGTATCTGTGACAACTGCGTGAGATTGTCACGGATGATAGCTCTCGCCTTATCCGCTGCCTTCGGCACGTTTTGCTCGATCACGTTGACATGGTTATAGAGCTCTTCCTCAAAACGGTGCAGGAACAAGCGGGTACGTCCACGCAATACAGGATCAGGCGGCATCAGCTGCGGATGGGGAAAACGCTCATCGATATATTCGTTGATGATATTGGCTTCATACAAGATCAGATCGCGTTCGACCAACACCGGCACTTTGTTGTAGGGGTTGATCGCGGCGACATCCTCGGACTTGTTTTGCAAGTCCACGTCTATCACCTCGAAATCCATCCCTTTCTCAAACAACACGATGCGGCAGCGGTGGCTGTAGGGACAAGTCGTCCCCGAATACAATCTCATCATTACCATTTACCCCGAATCAATTGTGTGCGTTGCATCAACCCGCGCACCAGGAAATATCCTACCGTGGCGACCGCGCCACTGACCAAGACCGCAGCCAGCACCGGATAGGCACCAGTCCCGTTGATACCGCCGATCCAAAGATAACGCTCAAACAGAGTGCCGGTGATGATGCAGGCCGCTACCGCATTGATCGCGACCGGATTATGGCGCGTGGCGGGGAAACACAAACTGGTAAACGGAATCACAAACTTCAGTGTCAGCATGGACCACCAGAGGAACGCATAGTCGCCATTCTGCATACCAAACACGGGGCCGGTTTCACCGGGCAGAGCACCGAAAATTCGGCCGGTTTCTTCCGGCAGGTTACCGTACCATACAATCAAATATTGATAAAACGTCGTGTATATCCACAACAGGGTAAATGCCAACATCATTTGTGCGAGGTAGTTGTATATCTTGCTCGGCACCGGGCGCAACAGGCGTTGGCGTGTGTTCAGCACATAAGTCCACACGACAAGAAATGCCAGGAACATACCGAAGTTGCTGATGAAATGCTGCAAGGCGTACATCGAACTATGCCAGTGCGGGACCAGCGTCATTTCAAAATCCCAAGCCACCATCGTGCTGTACAACACGAAGAAGAATGGAATCCAGGTCGCCACATGATGGAATCGCAACGCATCTTCCGGGCTGCGCTCGCTCACCGATTGGCGCTTGATGAACACCCAGTACAAGGCCATCATAAACAGCATGCCGATGACTTCGCGCGCGACCAACCAATGGGGCTGGTACCAGCCCGGCATGTGGTATTCGCTTGTTACCTCGCCGTTCCACCAGGGGAAAGTGTGCTCGCCGCCAAACAGCAAGACCAGCAGCAGCACAAAAGCCAAAGGGAACAGCGCGTACAAAGAACTGGCCAGGTGGCGGACTTCAAAACGCCACTTCGCATTGACCAGATGCAGCACGGCGCACAACGCCACGCCACTCAATGCCAGCGATAAAACCACAACAAAATTCACGGTCAGGACCGCCCAATTACTGTATTCAAACATTTTCGTTGTCTCCTATTTCGCCTGAGTCGCAACCGCCACGGACGGAGCTTTTTGCAAGACTTTACGCACATAGTTCACGACGGTCCAACGCTCAGCGGGTGACAAGTCATTGGCATAACTAGGCATCACCGCACCACCGAAAGTCATCATGCCAAAGATATAGCCGTCCGGATATTCCTTCGGATCCCATGAATGCAGGTCGTTGCTGTTGGTCAGGTTGAACGGCTTCATGATCAACTTCTGACCGACCAAACCGTCACCCGTGCCTGAGCTGCCGTGGCAGGGCGTGCAATAGATGGTGAATAAACGCCCCCCCATTGCGACCGATTTTTCATCTGCGGGGATGGGGTTGCTCATCTTGCGTGCCGCGTCGGCATCCTTGACAAACACGGTCGTTCCTTTGACAGGCACGGAGCGCGCGGGGAACGGCTGCATCCCAGGATGATCGGGATCAACGCTTTCTTGAGGCTTGATACTGATATTGTTCGCCATATCCGTGGACCACGGCCAGGCTTGCGCGAACGATGGTAAAACGATCAAAACTACTGCTAAGGATAATTTCTTCATTTCCCTGCCTCTTCTTGAATTTCTAATGCATCGTGCTTGGTAAAAATTCCCTTCAACACCCCGGCGGATTCCTCATCCGTTTTGACCAGGATGCCGATCTGGTCTTCGGAAACTTTGGAGCTGTACAAAGGAGAGCGTCTGGCTGGCAATCCGGCACATATAAAAAATCCCAGAACGCTGATATAGACACCGCCCAAAATGAACATTTCGTAAGTCAACACGAAGTTGGGTGGAAATGGCACGACGGGTTTGCCGCCTTTAATTTGATCGAAGAAATTGGCTTGAGCACCAGATATCAAGAAGAACGCCAACAGACCACCTGCCAGCGCACCCACCAAAGTGAACCATTGCACATAGACGGGTTTGGCACCGAGGAACTCTTCCACCTCGGGGTGTTCGATAGGCGATTTGACGACCAAGTCCTGACTCGCATCGAATCCCTTGATGGATGAACCGCGCAATTCTTTGACCGCTGCTTCAGCCTCGTCAAAATTGCTGAATATGGCCAGTAAATGACGTTTGCTCATTTAGTGTGCTCCCTTTCCAGATTCTTGCATTCCCGTGACTTCGAGCTTCTTATTCGCCAGGCTGCGGTGATAAACCATTTCTTTCACTTCGTACATGGATACGGAAGGGAATATCTTACAGAACACCATGAACAACAAGGTGAACCAACCAAAGCTGCCGAACACGATGCCCCACTGCACGAATGAAGGCCATTGATCGTGATCCCATGTCCAAGGGTAATAGCCGTCGGCGAACGTCGGCGCAACGATCATCCAGCGCTCCAGCCACATACCCAGGTTAAGCAATAACGAAACCACCATCATCACCGGGATGTTCGTTTGGAAACGCTTGAATGCCATGACCAGCGGGACGATAGAGCCGCAGAAGTTCATCATCCACCAGAACGGCGCGTAAACGCCGGTAGCCTTCATGATCAGGACATGCTTGGATGCCTCGTCATGGCTATACCAAACCGTGGCGTATTCGATCAGGTTCAGGTAAGTCCAGACCATCGCAATCGCGAAAGTCAGTCGAACGACCTTCTTCAGGATAGGCAACGTCATGTATTCCTCAAACTTGAACACATAGCGCAAGATGATGAACAGCGTGATGATCGCGGCACATCCGGAATACAAAGCACCCGCCACGAAATAAGGACCGAACGAGGTAATATGCCAACCGGGTTGCTGCGACGAAGCAAAATCGGACGACACGATAGAGTGAACCGACACCGCCAGAGGAATCAGGAAACACGCGATCGTCAGATAAGTGATGCGGAAATTACGCCATTGTCTATCCGTGCCCTCCCAACCCAGCGACAGCAGGGTGTACAGCTTCTTGCGCCAGCCACTATGGATATTGTCGCGGCAAATCGCCAAATCCGGGATCATGCCCACGTACAGAAAAAGGATCGACGAACTCAGGTAGGTAAAGATCGCCATCGCGTCCCACAACAACGGTGACTGGAAATTCGGCCAGACCCCACGTTCGTTGGGGTAGGGCAACGCATAGTAAATCTGCCATACGCGTCCCAAATGCACCGCCACGAACAAACCCGCCGTCATCAGCGAGAAAGTGGTCATCGCTTCGGCAAAGCGATAAATCGGCTTACGCCAGTCGGCATGCATCAGGTGCAAGATCGCCGACAACAACGTGCCGGAGTGACTCATGCCGATCCAGAAAATGAAGGTGGCGATGTATAGCCCCCATACATGCGGGTTGTCCATGTTCGCCACGCCCATGCCGACGTTGTATTGATACACCTCACAACCTACTGCGACAGCGACCATGGCAATGGCAACCGTCAAAATGGCCCAATATAGCTTGCGGGGTGACTCCAGGCTCTTGAGCACGTCCTTATTGATCTTTGCCCAAGCGATGTCTTCGCGGATATCTTTCATTGTTATTCCCTAAACAAGTTGCAGCGAATTAAATCGCGCTTTCGCGCACGCGTTCCATGTACATGACAGACGGGTAAGGACGCAACTCTTCCAAGATGCGATAACCGCGCAAATCACTGCCACCCTCTTCTTTATCCTTCGTTTGCTCATCAACGGCCAGCTCGACACGCTGAGCCTTCCACTGTTGATGGACCTTGGACTCGGTATCGATCAGATTGCCGAATGTGATGGCATTCGTCGGGCACACTTGCTGGCAGGCTGTTTGCACTTCACCGTCACGCAGTACGCGACCTTCGTTCTTCACGCTACGCTGACCCACACGGATGCGCTGTATACAGAAAGTGCATTTTTCCATCACACCTTTGCCGCGCAAAGTGATGTCGGGATTGAGCTGCTGCGTCATCTCGGCCGGCCACACATTTTCTGTGGTCGGATAATCGTACCAGTTGAAATAACGGACTTTGAACGGGCAGTTCGCCGAGCAATAACGGGAACCGATGCAACGGTTATATACCTGCGAATTCAGGCCGTCCGGGGTATGGTTGGTCGCACCGACCGGGCAAACGGTTTCGCAAGGTGCGGCTTCGCACTGCTGGCACATCATCGGCAAAAATTGTGCGCCCTGATCCGGGAACTCACGATCGTCTTCCGGCCAGTATCGCTCGATACGCATCCAATGCATCGCCTGCCCGTGCGCGTACTTCTCCTTGCCCACGACTGGCAAATTATTCTCGGCGTAGCAGGCGACACTACATGCGTTACAACCGGTACACGCATCCAAATCGATGCTCATCGCCCATTTGTACGGGTCGTGCGGCACATCCTCTACCGGGTGTTTATGCCGAAACTCGGACCAATTCTCTAATAAGTTACTTACCGACATGTTTAGACCTCCTCCGAAAGATCAACCTGATCGCTGGACACGGACACAGCGATCTTCCTGCCCTGCTGGCTGCCGCCTACAGGACCTTCATCTTTAACCACGATGATGCGTTGGCCGGTTTTTCTGAGCTTAACCAGCGTTTCATGCATCGCCAGCTCTGCAGTTTCCTTGTCGAATACGCGATCCAGGATTTGGAATGGGTTCACACCATAACCCTTGGCATATCGGCCCATCGCTTCGTGCCCGCGCCCCAGGGGAATGGACACCGCATCGGGATGAATGCCGGGGAACAAATAAGCCTGCGCTTTGATCGAGCCGTTTCTGGACTCGACTTCAAGAATATCGCCCTCGACGATGCCCAATTCGGCCGCCTTCTTGGGATGGATCTCGACCCAGGAATCCCAAACGATAGTCGTCAACGGATCGGGTGATTCTTGCAACCAGGGCTGATTGGTATGGCGGCCATCGCGCAAACTTGCGGTCACACTCGGAATCAGCGTGAACGGATAGTCCTTGTCGCGTTCGGGCGGCGGGGGCAACTGAATATTCGTACTGATTTTATCGACCAACTTGTTGACGTTTCCGCCCACATTGATGATGCCGGCACTCAACAGATCGTTCCAATAGACGTCTTCGTCAACCCCTGCTTCTGCGAACTCACCCTTGTTCTTCAGCAACGCAGTGCGCAGATAACTGTAGAAATCGTCAAAGGACTTATATTCCTCGGCGCGACGCTGCTTGATCAAGGCCAATAAAATATCGCCCATGCCGCGCGTGTTCGGATACAACTTTTCCATCAGCGGCTGCTGCACGCCGATTTGCACGCCATCGGGTTGATATTCTGCAACAATAGTTCCCCAGTCTTCCAGCGCGGAGTCCAAAGGCAACACCAAATCGGCCTGCAAAGCGGTCTCGTCGAGATAATGGGTAAAGGCAACCTTGAATCCGGCCTTGGCCATATTCTCTTTAAACTTCATTTCCGTCGGCGCGGTAAATATCGGGTTGGTCGCATAGGTGAACAGCACTTTGCACTGCCCATCGGCCAAACGATTGTTCGCGAGACGCAGCGCGGCATAATTACCCGTAGCCGGAGCGATTTGCGGGAAAGGCACGGCACTTGAAGCTTCTATGGTTTTTCCGACGTTGCCCAACACGTGGTTGAGCAAGTTGATCGCAGCCGCGTTTTCGGATCCGTGCGCATAACCTTCTGCGGCACTGCCCAACAACACCAAACTCGGCGTGCGTTCTTTCAGAAGAGCCGCCAGCCTGGCCAGATGCTCGGTGCTCACACCGGTATCTTTACTGACGCGCTCTTTGTCGTAACCTTTCACCGCCGCAGCCACATCCGCCGGCAATTGCAGGCCGGCAGCGCCCAGGGCGTTGATCACACCCAAAGCCAATATACCTTCCGTGCCGGGGCGAACCACCAACCAACGATCGGCGTTCGCGCCGGTGATAGTCATTTTGGACTCGACTTGCACCAACACTCCGCGCTGACCATCCACGCCCTTGCGGAACTCTGCATACTGCTGGGAGAAATGCACCGGAGAAACCCATGCACCCAGAAAATCGGCACCGAACGACACGACGACTTTGGCCTTGTTGATACTGAAGCGCGGCATTTCCATGCCATAAGACTTCATGTTGGCCGCGCGCTGCACGGCAGGAGAAACTGCCTCGTACACGAAGTGGTTCTCGCTGGACAGACTCTCCAGATAGTTACCCAGCAGGACCTTCAGGTGACCACTGACCGTCCCAGTCAGAAAATCGATCTGGTCGCCGCTCACACCGTTCAATTTTTCCGCGATCAATCCGTAAGCCTTTTCCCACGTGATCGTTTCGCCCTTGTCACCATTGCGCAACAACGGCTCGCGCACCCGATCCGGGTTGTAGTGGTGCTGCACACCCGCCTGACCCAGGCCGCACATCTTGCCCCGGTTGATAATAGAACTGGTGTTACCCTCCAGCTTCAATACCCGGCCCTCACGCACCCTGCCGTTGATACTGCAACCCGCTTCGCACTGCGCGCATGTCGAGTTGAAATACACGGAAATGCCTGGAATCACATAGTCTGCCGCATGTACATAAGAGACCACAGTCTCCTTACCATCTTCTATCGAGGTATTACCACAGCCGGATAACGCTACCGCAGCCCCTCCCCAGCCCAATACCTTAAGAAAATCACGCCGATCAAAATCGTTGTCTATCATCACAACCTCACTGAAAAATTCTCTAAACGCGCGCGCATCAAATTAGTAATGGCACGACGAACAATCATTAGGGCCTTTGGCGACCACAACCCCGGCTGCATTGACGGCTGGCTTCTTCATGCTGTACCAATACGCCTGATCACCTACCGCCACACCAGTGGTGGAAAGAGGGCCCATGGGTGAAGCCTTATTCGCCTGATCATCAACCGGCATACCATCGGCGGCGGTCACAACGTGATCCTTTTCATGGCAACTGATACACCAACCCATGGACAATGGTTTTTGGCGGCGCGCAACGGTCATCTCTTTCACGTCGCCATGACAAGCTCCGCAAACCTCCTGAACCGGACGATTTTGCTGGAACACAAAACGCTTGATGTGACGCTCGTGGTTGAAACGCACAAAGTCCGGCAAATCATGAACCTTCTTCCAGGGAATCGCCTTGTTGGCCTCCCAATACTCGAAGAGCTTCTTGATGCGCGGACTTTCACGTACAGACTCGATGCTTTGATGACAGCCGATACATTTCTGTATCGGCGGAATCCCGGCAACAGAGGAACGACGCGCATAAGTGTGGCAGTACATGCAATTGATTTGCATATCTTTGGCGTGTCGAAAGTGCGGGAACTCTATGGGCTGCTCAATCGCGGGACCCAGATCATCGGCGGTGGTCAATGGAGCAAGCTGTGCTTCAGCCGAATAACTGCTGCTCGCAACAAACAAACCCATCAACAAGATAGAAAAACGAATAAAGCGGTGCATCGTTAGTGGCTCCCCCAACAAACAATTTAACCCACGCCAATATTTGAAATATGGCGTGATAAAAAATAAAGCGGATTATTTTTGCTGCGGCGTGTCGCGTAATAATTATTATCTTGATTTACATTACATGCGGTAATGTTCAATACTGCGACACGGGGCGAATAATGTCGGCTCTAAAAAACAATGTCAACACCCTATACCCAATTAAATTACTAATGAATTAAAAAACTTATTAAACACATTAAGATACATTATTTACTTATATAGATTTAACGACACATTCAGGATATTTCATGCAAGAAGAACAAGCCGTTTTAGAATTTTTCGCCCAACCAGAAAATCTGCCCTTAGCGTTATCCGTGGCAGAACAGACCGATCATTTGCGGGAACAGCTCAACAACCGATTCTGGGTAGACTTAACCCGACACCTGTCGGGCTTTATCCACCACCACCACCTGGGATGGCAGCTTGCAGCCACAGAAGACCGCAACGCGCCGGATAGCCTGGTGGGGTTTCATTGCGTGCTGGACAGCGACCAGGCGCTGTATTTGCGGCCGATGATGGAGCAACAAAACCTGGGCAAAGGATTGCAGATCTATTTTGGTTTGATGTGGAGCGGCACGCCCACCCCTGAACATTTGGCTTTGCCCGCCGTCAGCACACTGAGCGAAACACTGAAGGCCCTGGGATACAAAAACAATGCAAGTTTCATGGCTTGGCAATGGACCAAGCTGCATCCGCGCGGTAAAACTTTTTTGTTAAGCTACACACGACAACCGGAAATACTGCTCACCGAGATCGAGTCCGGTTTTGGCAAGCTGTTATTGGATAATCGCGAGCAAATTGACCTGGCCAATGCCGCGCTGCGTTCCGCACCCCGCAGCATGACCATCTCCCTGGATCAACTGCGCGGCAAACGCGCTCCGAGTAGCTAGACCGGGTTTTCCTGATTGAAGAACCGATGGTGCAACCCGAACTTTTCAGCCAGATGCGAGCCGAGAGCTTGTATGCCGAACTGTTCGGTGGCGTGATGGCCTGCGGCAATGAATGCCACGCCGCTCTCTTGCGCCAGATGAAAGTTTTGTTCGGATATCTCGCCGGTGATGTAGGCGTCCACCCCTAGTGCAATGGCCTGCTCGAAATAGCCTTGCGCGCCCCCGCTGCACCAGGCCACGCGCTTGATTTGCCGACCATCCCCGGCGATGACTTGCGCCGCGCGCTGCAATTTGTGCTCGATGGACAGTGCGAATTGCGCCGATGTCTGAGCGGTTTTTAAGTCGCCCACACTGAGAAGGTTCTGCTCGCCGTATCGCGCCGTCGTTTGCAAATCCAACACGACACCGAGTTGCGCGTTGTTACCCAGAGTCTCATGCGCATCCAAGGGCAGGTGGTAAGCCAGCAAGCTCACATCATGCTGCAGCAGTTTTGCGAGTCGGCATTTCTTGATACCCACTATCGCGGCATCTTCATTGCGCCAAAAGAAGCCGTGATGTACCAACAGCGCGTCTGCCCCCCAGCCGACCGCCGCATCAATTACGGCTTGCGAAGCAGTCACGGCAGTCGCGATACGTTTGACCTCTGCCCGACCTTCCACCTGTACGCCATTCGGGCAGTAATCTTTGAACAAACTGGTTTGTAACAGGCTTGCGTTATAATCGCGCAGTTCGTAAAGCTGCATGCAAACTCCTTCATATTGATCAGATTGAATTCATCATACCATGCGTAAACATTGGCTCTTGTTCACCCAAACCATCACGATAGCACTCGCGTTGCTGTTCATCGTCAACACGCTCAAACCCGAACTGCTGCCGACCGCCGCGCACAACGGGGTCGTCACCTTGTATGAGAGTGCACCGACTTTGAACGAAACAAAACCAAGCGGGATGAGCCTGAACGGTGCGGCGCAAAAAGCCATGCCGGCAGTGGTCAATATTTTCACCCGTACGGAAGTGAAAACCCCGGTCAATCCTTTTAAAGACGATCCGCGTTTCAAGTTCTTTTTCGATGAGCAGGGAGATGCCGAACCGCAAAGCAACTCCAGTCTGGGGTCGGGCGTGATCGTGAGCCCCGATGGCTACATCCTCACCAACCAGCATGTCGTCGAGGCCGCCGATCAGATCGAGGTGGCTCTGTCGGATGGTCGCAAAGCCAGCGCGCACGTCATCGGCTCGGACCCTGAAACCGACCTGGCCGTAATCAAGATTGATTTGCCGGGAAAATTAGCGGCGATCACTTTTGCCCACGCCGACCAGGCCCGTATCGGGGACGTCGTACTCGCCATCGGCAATCCTTTCGGCGTAGGCGAAACCGTTACCATGGGCATCGTCAGCGCGCTCAAGCGCGACCACCTTGGACTCAACACGTTCGAGAATTTCATCCAGACCGATGCCGCGATCAATCCCGGCAATTCCGGGGGCGCGCTGGTCGATGTCAACGGCAATCTGATCGGCATCAACAGCGCCATCTATTCGCCGAATGGCGGCTCGCTGGGCATCGGTTTCGCCATCCCGGTCAGCACCGCCAAAAAAACCATGGAACAGATCATCCAACACGGCTCCGTGACGCGTGGCTGGATCGGCGCGGGGGTACAAGAACTCACTCCCGAACTGGCGGAATCGTTCAAGCTTGGCGATGCGAAAGGAGTGCTTATTACCGAGGTGATCAAAAACAGTCCGGCTGAAAAATCGGGCATCAAGACCGGCGACATTCTGCTGGCGATTGATGCCCAGCCCATCAGCGACTGGTCCACCATGCTAGAAACGATAGCCAATATCGCCCCCGGCAAAATCATCGCGGTCGATTTGATACGAAACGGGGCCAGGCAGGACCTGCAGGTAAAAGTGGGGAAACGTCCGCAAGCCAACCGCTGACTTCTGCGCCCGAGCAGACAGCCGCCACGCTAGGCGGCAGACATCTCCGGCTTCTTTATCCAACTTGCCACCACGATGCCCACCTCGTAGAGCAACCACAGCGGCATCGCCAGCATGAGCTGGGACACCACATCGGGCGGGGTGAATACCGCGCCGACCACGAATGCCCCAACGATCACATAGCGGCGAATATCGCGCAGCTTTTCCACCGTGACCAGCCCCATGCGCACCAGCACCACCACCGCGACCGGCACTTGGAACGTGACACCGAAGGCCATGAACATGCCCAACACGAAACTGAGATATTTGTCGATGTCGGTCATCACCGCCACGCCTTGCGGTGCGCTGGCGGTGATGAACCCGAACACCACGGGGAACACGATGAAATAGGCGAAAGCCATGCCGCAGAAAAACAACACCGTGCTGGCCATGATGAGCGGCCAGACCAGGCGCTTCTCATGGGCATACAAACCGGGGGCAACGAACCGCCAGACCTGATAAAGGATGTAAGGCAGCGCGATCAGAAACGCCGCCATCATGGCGACTTTGAGCGGAACGAAAAACGGTGTGGTGACATCGGTCGCGATCATCTGCGCGCCTTTGGGCAACTTGGCCAGCAAGGGGTGCGCAAGCCAGGTATAGAGATTGGCCGCCCAGGGAAACAGCGCGATGAACACCAGCAACAGCGCCACAGCCGAATGCAATAAACGCGTGCGCAACTCGAGCAGGTGAGCGATGAAACTTTCGGTCGTGGTCATCAGGGTTTCGCGGGTGGTGGATGATCGGCAGTCGTGGCGGGGGGTTCCTGCAAAGGCAGTTGCGCTTGCTGCTGCATCTCTTGCAGGGGCTGCGCAACCGCCGCATTGAGTTGCCGCGCCTGTTGCTCCAGATGCTGATCCAGCTGCTTGACCGATTGCTGTGCGGCTTCCGCCTCGGCTTGCACTTTCTCTTTCAACTGGCGGAATTCTTCCAGTGCCATGTCGCGCGCGATGTCGGATTTCACGCCATTCACATAGCGCTGCGCACGCCCCCACAACAATCCCAGCGTGCGGGCGACTTTCGGCAGGCGTTCCGGCCCGATGACCACGAGAGCCACGACCATAATCACCACCAACTCCGAGAAACTGATCTCAAACATGATCTACCGCCTTATCGCGCGACATGCTCAGACGCTGGTGGTCTTCTTGTCTTTCACTTCGCCCTCGATGGTCTGCGCTTGGTCTTTGAGCTGCTTGCCAGCCTCATCTTCGGTGCGCATACCCTCTTTGAAACCCTTCACCGCGCCGCCCAGGTCACCGCCGATGTTGCGCAGTTTCTTGGTGCCGAAAATCAACACGATGACCAGCAATACGATCAGCCAATGCCAAATGCTCAATGAACCCATGATGCTCTCCTTAAAAAGAGTTTAAAGACTCTCTAGTCCCGTTTCACCATCGGGGGCAAGTGCCCGCCGCCGATGATGTGTATATGTAAATGAAACACTTCCTGACCGCCGCCCTTGCCGGTGTTGATGACCGTGCGAAACCCGTTTGTCAATCCTTGTTCGCGCGCCAGGCGCGGAGCCAACACCATCATTCTACCCAGCAAGGCGGCGTGCGTCTCGTCAGCCTGCATCAACGAGTCCAAATGCAGCTTAGGTATCAGCATGAAATGCACCGGCGCAGCCGGATGGATGTCATGGAAGGCGAGCACCTCGTCGTCTTCATATACCTTGCGGCAAGGGATCTCACCGCGCGCAATCTGGCAAAACAAACAGTCGCTCATGGCTTTCCCCGGTTGTTTTTTTCGGCGATGCCTGACAGGCCCTCGCGGCGCGCCAATTCATCCAGCACATCCTGCGCGCTCAGGCCGTGATGCGCCAGCAGCACCATGGAGTGGAACCACAGATCGGCGGTCTCATATACCAGATGCGTCTTGTCGCCTTCCTTGCTGGCGAGTATCACCTCGGTGGCCTCTTCCCCGATCTTTTTCAAGATGGCATCCTCGCCCTTGCCGAACAACTTCGCCACATAGGAAGTATCCGGCGAGGCGCGTTTGCGCGCCTCCAGCGTTTCGGTCAATCGTTGCAAGATGTCTGACTGCATATGCGCTACGCTCACTTTATATAAATCTCGATAAGCAATTACAACCAAGCTCTGTAGGAGCGCAATTTATTGCGCGATTTTGTTGTGAGCTATCGCGCAATAAATTGCGCTCCTACATTTTTTTATAAATCTGGTCGGGTGATTTCAATACCTCATCGACCTCGACCCACTGACCGTTTTCCAGTCGGCTGAAAAAACAACTCGCGCGCCCGGTATGACAGGCAATGCCGCCTTGCTGCTCGATTTGCAGCAGAATCACATCGGCATCGCAATCCACGCGTATCTCTTTGACGATCTGAAAATGACCGGACTCTTCACCCTTATGCCACAGCTTCCTGCGCGAACGCGACCAATATACCGCCTGCTGTTTCTGCCAGGTTAACCGCAATGCCTCGCGATTCATCCAGGCCACCATCAGCACGCGCCCGGTCGCCGCGTCTTGCGCGATGGCGGGGACTAAGCCGTCGTCTGACCAATTGATTTTATTCAGCCAGGTCTCGCTCATACACGCAGCTCCGACAGGTTACTGGCACCGCCAGCCATGTGCGGTAGGAGGTGCGATGCGGTTATTCCCGCACCCGTCGCTTTCGCGCACCGTGTCATAGCCGCACCTCGATGCCTTGTTGCGCCATGAACCGCTTCGCTTGCGGCACGGTGTACTCGCCGAAATGGAAAATACTCGCCGCCAGCACCGCGTCCGCGCCGCCCAGTTTCACACCATCGGCCAGATGCTGCAGATTTCCCACGCCGCCACTGGCGATCACCGGAATCTCTAACGCGTCGGTGACCGCGCGCGTCAGGGCCAGATCGAAACCGTTCTTCTGCCCGTCCCGGTCCATGCTGGTCAGCAGGATCTCGCCCGCGCCCAATCTCTGCATCTTGCTTGCCCATGCGACCACATCCCGTCCCGTGGCCTTGCGCCCGCCGTGGGTGAACACTTCCCACCGGTCCGGCGCGACCTGTTTCGCGTCTATCGCCACCACAATGCACTGCGAACCGTAACGCGCGCTTGCATCGGCCACCAATTGCGGATTCACCACCGCAGCGGTATTGATACTGACTTTGTCCGCACCGGCATTGAGCAGATTGCGCACGTCTTGCACCTCGCGCACCCCGCCGCCCACAGTCAGCGGGATGAACACCTGCGAAGCGACCTGTTCGATGATGCGGAAGAGTATCCCCCGGTCGTCGGAACTCGCGGTGATGTCCAAAAACGTCAGCTCATCCGCGCCCTGACCGTCATAGCGCTTGGCGATCTCCACCGGATCACCCGCATCGCGCAGCTCGACAAAGCTCACGCCTTTGACCACGCGGCCGGCGGTCACATCCAGACAGGGAATGATACGTTTGGCGAGCACGGGAATTAACGCAGCGTGGAAAGCTTGACCGGGGTCAGCTCATCGGCCAACGCTTGCGCTGCGCGCAGATCCAGCGAACCCTCATAGATCGCACGACCCGTGATCGCGCCCGTGATTCCTTCCTGATACACCGCGCACAGCGCGCGGACATCATCGAGATTGGTGATGCCGCCGCTGGCGATCACAGGCACATGCAAGGGTCTGGCCAACTCCACGGTGGCGGGAATGTTCACGCCGGACAACATCCCATCGCGGCCGATGTCGGTGTAAATGACCGCCTCCACGCCATAGTCTTCAAAGCGTTTCGCCAGATCGCCCACGTCATGCCCGGTCAGCTTGGACCAACCGTCCACCGCCACCTTGCCGCCCTTGGCATCCAGACCCACCATGATGTGGCCGGGAAACGCATCGCAAGCCTCGTGCAGGAAGCCCGGCACTTTTACCGCCGCCGTGCCGATGATGATGTAGGTCACGCCCAGGTCGAGATAACGCTCGATGGTCGAAAGATCGCGTATACCGCCACCCAGTTGCACTGGGACATCCAGACCCACTGCTTCGATGATGCTCTTCACCGCCGCCTCATTCTTGGGCTTGCCGGCAAACGCGCCATTCAGATCGACCAGATGCAGCCGTCTCGCGCCTTGCGCCAGCCAGTGTTTCGCCATCGCGGCGGGGTCTTCGGAAAACACCGTGGCATCTTCCATCAAACCTTGTTTGAGGCGCACACAATGACCGTCTTTCAAATCAATCGCAGGGATAATTAGCATGGCAGTACGTTAAAAAAATAATTAATAAAGGACCCTAAAAATCCAACCACACCGTATCGCGATGCGGTTGGATTTTGAGACCTGCCTAAGGGTTCCAGCGGGTAAAATTTTGCAGCAACTGCAAACCGGCTGCATGGCTTTTTTCGGGATGGAATTGCACCGCGAAAAGATTATCTTGCGCCACCGCGCACACGAAAGCCTGCGGGTAGTCGCTGGTCGCCTGGACCAGGCTCGCCTGCCCGGGCTGCACATAATAGCTGTGCACATAATAGAAACGTGCGTCTTGTTCTATGCCATCCCACAAGGCGTGCTCGGGGGTAATGTGCCGCACCCGGTTCCAACCCATGTGCGGCACCTTCAACCGGTTGCCTTGCGCGTCATGCAATCCATGGGCAAAGCGCAACACCTGGCCGCGCAACAATCCCAACCCGGCGACATCGCCCTCTTCACTATGCTCGAACAACATTTGCAGGCCGATACAGATACCGAGGAAGGGTTTGCTGCGCGCGGCCTCCATCACCGCAGCGCGCAAATTGCGGGCATCCAGCTCGCGCATGCAATCGGGCATCGCGCCCTGGCCGGGGAACACCACGCGCGCCGCGTCGGCGATCACCCGCGCATCATCCGTGACCACCACCTCCGCATCGGGGGCGACTTTGCGCACTGCCTGTTCGACCGAGCGCAAGTTGCCCATGCCGTAGTCAACAATCGCGATCATAGGAGTCTCGAATTTATAGCGAACCTTTGGTGGAAGGCATCATCCCGGCCATGCGCGCATCCTGCTCCAACGCCATGCGCAGTGCGCGGCCAAAAGCCTTGAAGATGGTCTCGGCTTGATGGTGAGCATTATTGCCCGCCAAATTATCGATATGCAGCGTGACCAGGGCATGGTTCACAAAGCCCTGGAAAAACTCATGGAACAGGTCCACATCGAACTGGCCGATGCTGCCGCGCACGAAGTCGCAGTTGAACACCAGGCCGGGCCGCCCGGACAGATCCAGCACCACGCGCGACAACGCCTCATCCAGCGGCACATAGGCATGGCCGTAACGGCGCAAGCCCTTCTTGTCGCCCACGGCCTGATTGAACGCCTGCCCCAGGGTGATACCGATGTCTTCCACGGTGTGATGCGCATCGATGTGCAAATCACCTTTGGCCGCGATGCTCAGATCCAACAAACCGTGCCGGGCGACTTGATCCAGCATGTGGTCGAGGAACGGCAGCCCGGTATCGAACCGGGCTTGGCCCGACCCGTCCAGATTCAGCTCCACGCTGATTTTGGTTTCCAGAGTATTTCGTGTAACGCTTGCGCTGCGCATGTCTATTCGCCTTGTGCGAGTTGAGTAATAGTTTCTTGCAATGCCGCGATAAATTTTTGATTCTCTTCTGGCGTGCCCACCGTCACGCGCAAACAATTTTCCAGCATCGCATGACTGCCGTGCAGATTCTTGATCAGCACACCGCGCTGCTTTATGCCCTCAAAAATTTCTCTGGCGCGCGCGATGCGCAACAACAAAAAATTCGCGGAGCTCGGATACACTCTCACTCCCTTGATGGCACTCAACTGCTGCGCCAACTGGCTGCGGTCTTGTTTGATCTGTTCGGCTTGGGCCAACAACACGTCGTGGTGATCCAACAAAGTCCCGGCCACCAACTGCGGCAAAACACCGACATTATACGGCAAGCGCAACTTTTCCAACTCATTCAACCAAGCCGCGTTGCCCGCCAGAAATCCCAAGCGCAATCCGGCCATGCCGAGCTTGGAAAAAGTGCGCATCACCAACAGATTCGGATAGTCCGCCAGATGCGGGATGAAGCTATCGTCGGCAAACGCGTAATAGGCTTCATCCACCACGACCAAGCCCGGTGCGGCAGCGATGATCGCCTCGATCTGTTGCGCGGAAAATAGATTGCCGGTGGGGTTGTTCGGGTACGCCAAAAAAATCAGCGCGGGCCGCTCGCGCGCTATCGCGGCGAGCAGCCCGCTCATGTCCAGCGAAAAATCACTGTTCAGCTGCACGCCCGCATAACGCATACCGAGAAAGGTCGCGATCATCTTGTACATCACGAACGACGGCTCGATGCTCATCAGCGTCCCGCCCGGCTTATTCACCGCCATCGCCAACAACTGGATCAACTCGTCCGAACCGTTGCCCAACACTATCCCCATATCCGCATCCAGCCCGAGCAGCGCGCGGATCTTTTGCTTCAATGCTTGCGGATTCGGATCGGGATAACGGTTGAGCGCGGCCCGGCTCACCACCGCCGCGATCTCTTCGCGCAAAGCTGGCGGGACGAGATACGGATTTTCCATCGCATCCAGCTTGACGTAGCCCTCACTGACCGGCACATGATAGGCGTGCAGCGCCAGGATTTCGGGGCGGATCAACTGGCTGACTAATGCAGAAATGGACGACATAAACTTATGTAAACGGGTTCACCACAAGGCTGCGGAGCTTACCACAGCGGTGCTTTGCCGTGACACGCGGCACAAAAAACAAGTGTGCTTTCATTTACCTCTCACCCCGTAGGGCGGATGCACCCTAAAGGATATATCCGCCGCATGTATCGCTCCTCGCATCGTTTGCTTGGCGGATAACGCCTTCGGCTCATCCGCCCTACGCGAGCTGTTCGGGTTAATGCATCTTCGCCAGAATACCGACCAGCAATGCGATTTGTGCCACACCCAAACCAACCATCCACTTGATCATATCCAGCTTTAATTCCAGTAAATCGTGCTTGGTGGCCAATTGCGAATCTAGTGCCTCGGAAAAAACATCACTCTGCGCCTCGGCTAACGCGATGGCAGTTTTTTCTTCCATCCCCGCCTTCTTTAAGCGTTCAACAAATTTCAACGTATCGAAAGTCACGGCACTCATGATGGCCTCCTAACAAAATTTAATGGGTGAAGTATAGCAAACCTCCTAAATGCAAGCGCAAAAAACAGGGAGACTGATGCCCCCTGTTCATCACAACTAATCAATCTGGATCAAACTTGTGTCATTCGCCCCACGCTGAAAATAAAAAAGGGGGAGCCTGAGCTCCCCCTTTAAGTTTCAGCCAGCTTGCGCCGACTTATCCGATTTTACTTGGACTAACTAGATCAGAATCCAAACGCCAGATCCATCATGATCTGTTGGTTGCCCATGTATGCACCAGCAAGGTTTTGTTGAATTTGCTGTTGCGCCGCGCTGTACATACCACCGCTGTATCGGGAGTAAGTCAACTCGGCACGGACGTTCAGCGCAAACGCGTAAGTCGCGCCCAGCATGACGGCATTGTCGGTCAAGTTCGCACCAGTGGCCGCATCTTGCACACCGCTGTACGCACGACGCAAACCGAACTGCACGGTCGCCACGTTAGGAATCACGCCGAGTTCTGCGCCAAAGTTGGCCGAACGCCTGCTGAGATTGCTCGTGTTGAACAGGTTGACACTGGCGGCATTGGCTGATCCGGGTGCGTCCGCGAAGGAAGCAATCAGCGTCAGCGGCATACCGGCCACATCGCCCATCATCTGCGCATCGATTGCGGCTGCCTTGGTATTTACAGCACCATTGGGACTAACAAGTCCAGTAAAAGTATTGGGGCCAATAGCTCCAGCAGCATCTTGTACACTGGTTCCGCTCCAGCTCTGGAAGCCGATCGCGGAATCAAACCCGGGAATGATGCTGGTCAGATACGCGCCGCGAACATAGTTGGAAGTCGGCCCGCCGGAAGCGCCGACACCCTGGCTCGCGCCCCATCTTGCGACGTTGGCGAAGAAGCTGTCGTTCGACGCGACCAGTGCCGCACCGTTGGCAGGCGTGGCGGTACCGATGTACTGCTGGGCGGAGATCGCAGGCATGTCGCTCTGGTTGAAGGCATGAACCGCAACCGCACCGGTGTTCAACACTTCCATGCTGTCGGCTACACCCAGACCGGTACTGAAGGGGACGACACCGGCTTTCACGCCGGCCACGTCAAACACGAAAGGCATCTTGAACCGGATCAGACCCGTGCCGGTTGAGGTTCCCATGGTGGTGCCGGGACCCGCGATGTTGATTTCAGCCTCGAAACCGATGTTTTCGGCGACGCGACCACCCGCGAACAGGCTAACCTGTTGGGGTATCTGCAACGAACCGTTGTTGCTGGTCTTAGTCATCGCGGTGGTTGGTACCGCAGCACCATGCGGTACAGCAGGATTAGTCAGATTTGCCGGGCCATTGGTTTTCGCGTAGGACATATTGCCGACGAGAGCCAAATTCAGGTTGGCAGGAATGGAAAGACCTTCGCCTTCAATTTTTTCCTCAGCGCCCATCATCGTGAAGCCGCCTTCTTTGAAAGCGCGACCGAAGCCGTTGATAACCGGGAAGTGTTGGTAGTGACATGCCGAGCAAGCCATGCCCGTTTGGCGGGCAAACGCTGGGATAGCCGATGCTTCTGGCGCAAACGCCACAGCAGCCATCACGCCGGCCAGTGAGAGAACGATTTTCTTCATTGTGTTTTCCTCTGAATTTATAAATTTATAAAGGTGACCAGAAACAATCCTGTCGTGCCAATAAGACCTCCCTACCGACACTGGGGCGGACTGTATAGAAGCATGCAAGGCGGTGTCAAAGTGTTTTAGCTGATTGTTGCATTTTTGCAACACGACTTGCATCACGTGGAATTCCTGCGCCGCTCACTCCCGGTGCCCCATCGATTCTCACTACGTTTTGACAGCCGGCCCGACAAGCTTATCCGCGCAATTCGAAGCACACTTTGCCGTTTTGATTGCCTGCCAACGTCAGGCGGTAACCGAATTGCTCCGCCCATTTCGCGGCCTGATACAGCCCTATGCCCAGCCCTTGTTGGGAGCTGACCACGGCGCGCAACAAATTGGGGAGGCTGCCGCCGGGAACGGGCTGCCCGCTATCGCACACGCGTATGACCAATTCCGCCGCACGTTCCAACCCAAATAGCTTGTTGCTAGATGCTTGCTCGCGAACGGAATTCGCGAGCAGGCTCGCTCCCACAGGTGATTCTTGACCCAGGCCCAGTTCTACCCCGATCAAAATGTCCGGCTGAAATTGCCGCTTGCGCAGTGCGTTATCCAGCAGGTTATCCAGCACACAATCGAACAGGGCCGCGGGGATTTTTTTATCGGGGATGATGTGTGGCGCGTGCCATGCGATTTGCAGGTGCTGGTTGCGCTGGCGCAGGCTGTCCCACCATGCCGGGAGCGGCAACATGGATGCGTCGCTGTCTTCGGTTTGCGGCTGTTGCAGCTTGCTCAAGGTCTGCTCGATACGCTGGGTCAGGGAAGGGAGCTGCTGCTGCAAGAGTTGTTGCGCGCGGGCATCGCTGCTTTGCGCGATCACGGTCAGCGAGAACAGGGATTGCAGCATGTTCTTCAAATCGTGGGTCAGGCGAGAACCGGTTTCATAGACGGCTTGCATACGCGTGATGTCACGCAGGCTTTGTTCGCGCTGCTTGGCCTGGTAAAAATAGCCCACCAGCTGGCTGAGCAAACGCACATGCAACACCACGGTGGGGCTGAGTGCCTGTTTGGCATAGACCGTCAAACGCAGATCGGCCTCGTGCATCGCCACCGCGTGCGGGCTGAACTGGCCGAGCTGGCCCGCCTTGTCGGGTGTCTGCCAGGACAGCCCGGACAGCCAGTGCAGATCGGCCAACAAGGCCATCGCGGAGGCCAGATAGCTTTCCGCGTCCGGCTCATGCTGCGCAACATCGGCGAGCCGCGTCAACCAATCCTCAAACGGCGTGCCGATGTTCAGCAAATATCGCGAGAATACCACTTGCAGGCCATTGAAGCCAAACAGGGGGTTCCACAACCCGCCCAGGGCCAACAAGACCAATCCCATCAGAAACAAGGTGCGCAGCAGGGCATCGAGGTAATCGGTATGCGCCAAAGTCATGAACGCCAGACTACCCAGCACCACCAAAGCCAACAGCATGAACAACAACAGGCTATAGAAAAAATCGATGGTCTGGGTCGTGTCGGCCCCGCGGTCGTCCGAGGGCAACAACAACAATGCGGGCAACAGCACGGGCAGCACATAACTGAGGAACAAGCGACCGATCTCGATGCTGTGTTCGGCCGCAAACAAATTGGGCACCACCCAAAGCAGCAGCAGCGTCAACAGATAGACCATCTGGGTCAGGCTGAACACGCGCGCCCAGATCGAACGGTGCGCCAGCACGCGCCCGCCCACCAAGCCGAACAACCCGATCAGCCAGAACGCCATGACCCACCAATTCAGCGAGAACATCACCACCAGAGCGGCAACGGCAATGAACACCATCGCGCGGATACTCAGCTGCCCGTCGCCCCGCCACAGCGGCTGCCAGATCAGGAACAGCCCCAGATGGGCGAGCATCAGCGGATGCGCCCACGGGCTGTTCACACCGACCAGCAAAACACCGTGCAAGACCAGGAGCATCGCCAGCAACAACCAGCGACCCGCGCGCAAACGATTGCCCAAATTAAGCGTCAGCATTCCATCACCCACCTGTTGAAATTTCGTCAAAGCCTCTTAAATATCTCAAATATTGGAGCTCAACAAGGGCGCCAGCATCCCTCATCCCCACCTGCTCGAAACTCAAACAAAGAAACTATCCGGTTGATACTGAATAATATTCGGCTATAATTCCGCTGATTCAAAGAATCGTTCTGGCGTTGCATGGCACAACACTTGCTGTGTGTTCAGCACAATACAACAAGGAGAATACATCATGAAACGCAATCAATCCGGCTTTACCTTAATCGAAATCGCCATCGTGCTGGTGATTATCGGCCTGCTGCTGGGCGGCGTGCTGAAAGGTCAGGAGCTCATCAATAGCGCCAAGGTAAAAAACCTCGCCACCGATTTCCGCAACATCCCGGTATTCATCTATGGCTATCAGGACAAGTTCAAGGCCTTACCGGGCGACGATCCTACCATCGGCACCGCAACCCCTCATTTGCCGGCACCTGCCGCAACGTGCGCCCCACTTAATACTCCTGGGAAATGCGTCCTGGGCAACGGTTTGATCGACGGCAACTGGAACGACACCAGTGCTGCCAGCGAGAGCTACGTATTCTGGCAACATGTGCGTTTGGCGGGTTTGACAACCGGTTCTACCGACACCACTACCGCTACACCTGCGGCTGTTTATCTGCCCGTCAATGCGGCAGG